>JABWBR010000104.1 GCA_013360405.1 Saprospiraceae bacterium | reverse complement strand
ACCCACAAGGGCGATCCCAGGCCGTCACCCACAAGGGCGATCCCAGGCCGTCACCCACAAGGGCGATCCCAGGCCGTCACCCACAAGGGCGATCCCAGGTCGTCACCCACAAGGGCGATCCCAGGCCGTCACCCACAAGGGCGGTCCCAGGTCGTCACCCACAAGGGCGGTCCCAGGTCGTCACCCACAAGGGCGGTCCCAGGTCGTCACCCACAAGGGTGTTCCCAGGCCGTCACCTCTCCACATTTTCCACAAAAAAAAGCCGGCGGCTATCCATTTCAAAGGCGCAGAGGAAACCAATACCGGGCATACGATCCTTGTAGACGCAGCCGCAGTCGATATTCAGCACAGGCAGCTCATCGAGTCGTTCGACTTGGGCTTCGATGAGATGGCGGGGGGTGGGGGTATGGCCGTGCACCACCACCGCGCCGTTCAACACAGAGGGTTTGAGTTGGGCATACCAATTGCGAATCCAGAGCATGGATTCGGTATCTTCGAGCGGATTATTTTTTTTAAAATTAAACCCGGCGTGTACCAGCCAATAATCGTCGGAGAGTGCATAATAATCCAGTTGCCGGATAAAAGCTAAATACGGGCGGGGCAGGAAAGTGTCGGTTTGCAACTCATCGTGAAAACTATCGATCGTTTCGGCGCCGCCGGCGTTCAGCCACAATTGGAGTTCCTCCAGGCCGTGTTTCGAGAGCGCGTTCAGCAACATCTGCTCATGGTTGCCACGCAGACAAACGACCTGATGGCCTTCTTTTCGTAGTTGCAGGATCAGGTCAATGACGCCCTTGCTATCCGGCCCCCGGTCGATATAATCGCCGAGCAAATACAGTGTATCCGCCTTGCTCAGCCCGATCTGATCAAGCAGGCACTGGAAAGTACGAAGACACCCGTGAATGTCTGAAATAGCAAAGCGGCGCATGGCAATTTTTATTGTTGTTTATAGGTTTATAGGTTTATATGCTTATTTTTAGCCTAAGATAAACTCATAAACCTATAAACCCATAAACGACAAACAACATTTCATTCTATGAGATTAATAGACCGGCTGCTGGGCAGTTCGGAGGAAGAAACGCCACAACCGAATATCCGGTTTGGAAGATACAGCGACTCCTACAAGGAACTCGTCAACTTCGAAAACTGGGATGATGCGCTCCGCAAATTCGAATCGGAAGAATATCTGGCGGGCTACGAGGCTTTTTTTGCTTACCTGCGCGACGAAAGCGAAGACAACGTTCGCTGGTGGAAAGAAGGCGGCCGCTTGCATTTTGAACTGTTGCAGGGTTCTAAAAAGATCATCGGTTTTGCCGACCTGAAAAAGCTGCGGGCAGAAGCCAAAATTGCCAAAACCGGTTCGCTCAACGTGAGTTTCATGCGCCGGCTGATGGAACAAAATTTCAACCTGAAATACAGCCGCTACGCCCTCGACGCAGATAAAAACATTACCATCGTTTTTGATACTTTTAATGTAGACGGCTCGCCCTACAAACTGTACTACGCCCTCAAAGAAGTAGCCACGAATGCCGACAAGCAGGACGACCTCCTGCTCGACGAATTCAAGATGCTTCAGTCTGTAGACAGTTCGCACCTGGCCCCGCTGCCCGACGAAGAAAAAGAAGTCAAATACAGGTATATCGCCAATTCGATACAGCAGGTCTTTGATGAAATCGACCACGGCGCGCTTAACAAAGACCATTATCCCGGCGGTATCGCCTACCTCCTGCTCGACCTGGTATACCGCCTCGATTATCTGGTAAAACCCGAAGGGTACACCATGGAAACCCTCGAACGCCTCCATCGGCAGTATTTTGCCAAAGACGATAAAACTACCGAGCAAAAAAACCAACTGCTTTGCAAGGAATTGCGCAAGCTAATGGAACGCCCCAAAGAAGATTTTTTTAGTGAAATGTACCGCATTAAATCCACTTTCGGCATTACCAACCCCGTCAATCACGACAGGGTGGTTGATTTTATCGAGGGCGAACTCAACCACATGGACTGGTACAGGGACAACGGGCATACATCCGTAGCACTGGCTATACCCGGTTATATCGTGGGGTATTGCATGTTTAATTACGCCGTGCCCAAACCCGATCGCGACCTGTTTCATCTGTATTTCCAAATTACCCAGCCGCAATATTTTCGCGACTTGGGCTTCGATGTGGATTTTTACGACCCAGCCACAGGCAAGTTTCATAAAAAAGCCATCCGCCGCGCGATAGATCATATCGTAAAAGAAAACGAAGATCAATACAACCGCCTCGACCCCGCTACCGGTTCGCTCGATTACGATTCGGTGCCCGAATTTGCCAAATCATTCCTGCTCATGGTGCGCAACCTCGACTTGTCCAGAATTGATTAAACCGACAACCATGCAAGTCTTACCTGACATACAAGCTATTTGGGATATCCTGGAGGCCGTTGCCGACCCCGAAATCCCCGTATTGACGATCAACGACCTGGGCATTGTGCGCGATGTGCAGCTCCACAGCGACGGATCGGTAGAGGTGATTATTACCCCCACCTATTCGGGTTGCCCCGCTATGCAAATGATTGAAGTAAATATAAAAGCCGCGCTGCAGGAAAACGGCTACGAGCAGGTGAAGGTAACATCTGTACTCAGCCCCGCCTGGACTACCGACTGGATGACCGAAAGCGGGCGGCAGAAGCTGAAAACCTACGGCATCGCCCCGCCGGAGCCCGGCAGCGCCGATAAAGGCGCCTTATTCGGCGAGGAACGCCGCATAGCATGTCCGCACTGCGGCTCGGGCAATACGCGCCTGGTGAGCCAGTTCGGCTCAACGCCCTGCAAGGCAATGTACCAATGCCGGGAATGCCTGGAGCCGTTTGATTATTTTAAATGCCACTAGGTGAATGGGACTATTGGACTATTGGACTTTGGGACTATTGGAATTACGAACCAATAGTCCAATAATCCAATAGTCTCCCCAAAGGCGCTCCGCAGAAAAACAAAAGGGCCTTGTAGCTGTTCCATAAAATAGAAACTTTCATTTATAAAAAACCAACCTAATATGGCTTTTCAACTTCCCGAACTACCCTACGCTTTTGACGCGTTGGAACCTCATATTGACGCCCGCACCATGGAAATTCACCACGGCAAACACCATGCGGCTTATGTCAACAACCTGAATGCCGCTATTGCAGGCACCGATATGGAAAACAAAAGTATCGAAGACATCCTAGCCAATATTTCGCAATACCCCATGGCAGTGCGCAATAACGGCGGCGGGCACTACAACCACTCGCTTTTCTGGGAGCTCATGTCACCCGATGGCGGCGGAGAACCCAGCGACCGCATGAACATTCACAAAGCGATCAGCAGAGATTTCGGTTCTTTTGAAAATTTCAAAAAGGAATTTACCAACGCCGCCATGACGCGATTCGGCTCGGGCTGGGCATGGCTTTGCGTGAATGACCAGGACAAACTTTTCATCTGCTCCACGCCCAACCAGGACAATCCCCTGATGGACGTAGTGGATGCCAAAGGCACCCCTGTGCTCGGCGTCGACGTGTGGGAACACGCCTATTATCTCAACTACCAAAACCGCCGCGCTGATTATTTGAATTCTTTCTTTAACGTGATCAATTGGCACGAAGTAACCAAGCGTTACAACGAAGCCAATGAAGGTGCGTCGAAGTTTTAGGCTGCTGCCGGTTCTCGGTTGTCGGTTCTCGGTTTCTTAGAACCGACAACTGACAACCGACAACAGATAACAATTTTCAAAAAAACACCCTCACCCCATCCGGGCTCATTTCAATCGGATAGTATCCCGCTTTAATGGCAATTTCTTTGGTATCTGTTATAGATATCCCCACCTGCAATTGACACACAAAATCGGTTTCGACCAAAAAGGTATCCGCTCCGAAAAAGCGATGCTTCGCTACCGATGTCATGCTTTCGTACAGGAATAACCAGGGCGAGAGGGCGTTATTCCGCTTCACTACCGCCAAGACGGTCATATCATTGGGCGGTTTGAAAATCGCCACATCTTCCGGCGCAATTCGTTGTACATTGCAAATGCCGAAAAAGCGACATTGCTGACGGGGATTGCCCAGCTCGACTTTCAGAAAAATCGGGCACAGCGTAATCGGCCTAAACCAGGGCTTATGTAATGGAGTTTGCATGGCATCGTCAATTGGAATAGCCGTACAATAAATCTTTCATCTTCGACCCTTTTATTTCAGCGATATTATACGACTCATTAAATTTTTCGATAGAAAAACCGATATCGCGTTTCAGGTCGCCGAATTGTTTGGGGAGCCGTGATGAGCAAACTTCTTCATTGGCATAACTCGACACGATAACCTGGAATTTCTGGTAATACTTTTCGCCTTGCGAAATAAAAGCTGCGTATTTATTAATAAAATCAATAAGCCGGTCGACTGAAAACTCAAGGTCTGCCTGGTATTTATAAGCTTCGCGCCTCGATAGCTCATCCGGTTTGGCCATTACCCCATCCATTTTCAGCACATATTCGTCGAGTTTGCCGTACACCGTCTCCCAATCGTCTTGTTTGCGACAGGTTTCCAGCCCGGTAAAATACCCCAGTGGTTTCACATAATCGGTGAACAAAGACTTGCAATCTTCCTTTAAGGACCTGTTCCCTTCTTTGAGGTATTCGGTTTCGTAATAAATAATGCTGAGGTCGTTGTTCATCCGCACCGTAAAATCGAGTATACAAGCGATATTTTCCAGTTCTTTTTCCCTGGCTGCCGGCTCGCCGTCGCCCACAATAGAGGCCACCAGCGAAAAGGCCGCCGACATAAACGGGTTGGATTCGAGCAAGCCGGGCATTTTCAGCATCGTGCGCTTTTTCATGCGATCCTCCAGCAAGGCTTTGGTTTTTGAAAATTCGGGAAAAGTATTGGGGTTGGACAACAACATGACATTTTGATATGTCTGCAGCGAAGTAAAATGGTGGTCGAGCGCCAGAATTTTTTCGTATAGCAATTTGGTCAACTCAAGGCCTTTGCGAAAGCGCGTTTTGGTGAGATTTGCCTGGTAGTTTTCGCCGGCCAGGCGGCGCTCTTCCATCAATTGAATTTTTTCAAATAAGGCCCTGAGGTGCTTTTCCTCCAATTGGGGCGACCGGCCGGCTTCGTTGATAAGCCGGTCAACCGTTGCCATTCGGGCATCCAGTTGCTCGGATTGAACAAGGTATGCGGCATGCGCATCGTTGAGTTCAATCGACATCTCCTTGCACATCAGCGTGAGCGTCGAATCTGCCGGAGTTGCCGCCGCCATTTTGGCCAACAGGAGGAACCACGCTACTGCCAGGCAATAGCGCGCCATACGCCAGGTTTTCATAGCTTTGCTTTTTTCGTTTTTTTAAAATACGACCTCCAGATAGCCGTTAGAGGCTACCACCGCATATTCACCGGCTGGAATCAACATTTGAACGCCCTGCTGCCCCAGCGCTGTCAGCACTTCTTCGGGCACCTGAAACGGCTCGGGCACTTCAAAGTAGCCGGCGCCAAATTGCGCTTCCACCGTAGTGGACGTCATCGAGGCGCTGTCCAGGGAAAGCACCAGCTTGCCCGCGTTATTTAGCCTGACTTCTCCCCTGCCCTGGCCTTCCTGTACCGTATAATTGGAGCCGGCGGCGTCTAATTGCATACGGCAGGGGCCGGTGCCAAAACACCCGGCCCGCGACCCGTATTCCAATACGACGCCTTGCGTCACCGGTGCGGCGGGTTGAAACCGGCCGGCGAATAAACTGCCAAAAGCAAAAACGAGTAATAGCGAAACAGTCAGATAAAAAGTTTTCATAGCTTTATTTTTAATGATCAATCACTTCAGCACGGCAGAGGCTATCCAGGCTTTGTCACCCACGTACACACCGAGCAGTTTCAACTCGTCGCGCTGGGGCGAGGCAAACAGGCGGCAATAACTAAGTTTTCCGTGGCTGCCATCCGCCGGATCGCCGACGTATTGCACAGCATGCCCGCCGCCTTGCTGGTCGAGGATGTGCAGATAAAAATGGCCGTCTTCCCTCACCAACGCGTATAGCTTGTCGCCCCAGGCTTCCAATTGCACGATTTGTTTGCCCAACTGCGGCTCCAATGCCTGCAAATAGGGCAACTCTTCCCCTTTAGCGGGCCGGTTCAACTCGTAATAGGCACGGGCATTGTAGAGCGTATCGGCCTTATCTCCCTGGTACACAACTGATGTAGCGGTTTTATTTTCGGGACCTAAAGACAGGAATTTTCCCGGAAAAAACAGGTTGATAACGTGATCCAACTGAAAGCCGGCGCGCTCCGATTGCCGGAATACCTGGATTTGCCCCGACCTCCCGTCTGTGAGCCATATTTTATTGTGAACCTGGGTTGCTACGGCATGTGTGAAATAATACCCCGCATGCAATTGTTTGTAAATTGATGGTAGTTGCCCAATGGTTGTGATAAACTGACCGTCGCGGCCGTACAAGGCAGCGAGTGGGGCCTGCTCGTAAAAACTATCCAAAAAAGGATTAACGGCGGGATCCGGATATTGACTCAACTGCCCGGTACCCACTACCGGCCAGCCTCTTACCACCGGGATCAGTGTAAATTCGGGCAAAAAAACCGCCTTTTTGTGGTGCAACACATAACCAGGCGTAGGCATTTCGGCGATGGTGTCGATCGAGGACACTTCATTGTTGAATCGCTTGCGGATGAAGGCTATCTTGTTATAATAGGCAATCGAGGTATCCGGCTCGTAAAACACCTCTGGAAGAGATGTGCTGATGCATACGCAATCATCGCAGTCGGGCGTGGGATATATATCCAGGTAAATTACATTAAGAATATTGGACTTTTCCAGAAACAGGTAAATCTCGTCCTGTATTTCGGGGCTCACGTATTTTTTCTTTTCTTCCGTCGAGGGCGACAGCGTACCTACAAAGTTGCCCCTGGTATCGTACACAAATGGTTTTTGGGCAATATCGTCGAGGAATATCCAGTGTTTTTCGTCTTTTGACATCACCAGTTTTAACGGTTGCGAATAGGGTTGCCTGTCGTCTTCAGCCAGTGCCGTAAACCGGTCAAACGGCTGCCATGACAGGTTAGCCGCTAAAGCAGGAACGCCTTTCGAGGTTGCTTTTGTCTGTGACCTTTGTACGGGTATTTCGGGGATGTGGTCGTTTACCAATTCGTCGGCAAGTGATTGGTTGAGGCTAATACCTAACAGGGGCAAGGCTCGCAACAATTGACCGCTGTTCAAGTCTATTTTCAGGCAAAAAGGAATGCTGGTGCGGCCCGCGCTGTAGTGAAACTGATCGGCAAAACGGGCAGTCGTATCAATCATCAGGTAATCGATGGAAAAATTGCGCTCCTGTACATAACTGAATACCGGCTTTTTGCGCGGATAGTCCACTATCATTACGATGCGGGACTGCGGGTCAGTCTTCTTGATCATTCCGATCAGCGGATTGATCAAACCCTCACAGCGAGGACAGACCATGGGTTTGATATGGAAAATGTATGCTTCGCCGGCACGTAGTTGTTCGTCTTTGGCCAATACGGCCTTCACCTCGTTTTCGCTGCCCATCATTTGCTGCATGGAGTAGAGTAAATCCTGCGACCACGCCGGCGCAAACGGCAGGCAGAATAGCGAGATACAAAAACACAAGCGTAAACGGTTCCAGGGGCCGCGTAAACGTAGCCCAGCATTAATCACATGCTCCATGATAATTGTATTAGTGATGAAAAAAACAGCGCCTGGCGCCATCAATCAGGCAATCAGGCGCTGCAATACCGGTAAAAACCCAATTATTCAATTATTCTAAACTTGAAGGACTGTCCATTCAATTCATTGCTTTCGTAGTTTTCATCGTCAATCTTGGTACCGGTTGAACGCTGCTCTACGCTAAGCAACTGAATTTGATTAAAATAACCAACCTGGCTGCCCCTGTTGTACACCGTAAGAGAAACCGGCTCGTCTATGGTAATTGGACCGCCGCCCGGAGGAGGTGCAACCATACCGAGCCAGTAGCCGAGCAAATCCCAGAGACTGCCTTCCACGACGGCGCACACGTCTCTCGAGCTTTCAGGACAAATGTCGGGTTCACCACCACTCGTTTGCACTACACCGCCACTACCCTTGATCTTGATTTTGATGGCATAAGCATCGTTATAACTCACCAGACATACCAGCATGGTGGCGAACAGGCAAAGGATAAACTTTTTCATGGTTTTGTGTTTTTGTTAGTTGAGATAAATAAATGAAAAGTTCCTTCCCTCAGCACTGAAATCGAGTTCACTGCCTGTACCGTCCGGTTTTGCCGTACCCGACATTAGCCTTATTCGATTGAGCGAACCGCGATGGTTAAGCGTTCCTTCCAAACCTTCGAGATCGAGGTCGCCACTTCCTCCGCCGGGAGCAACCATTGCAGGAATGGTGATATCGGCACAAACGGCAACGTCTTTGTTAGGACATACTTTTTGGGTTTCACCCACTACCACCACGCCGCCGGCGCCGTATACTTTTACTTTAATGTCGGCCAGGTTTGGCTGAGCGGGGTCATGGTTCATGGCGCTCAAGCACGTTCCTGCCGCGAGGAAAAATGCAAAAAGAGTCAAAAGCAAAGTTTTCATAGCAAAACTGTTTTTAGTGAAATAATAAGTACAAGGCAAAGATGTGGGCGTCCCGGATTCAAAACCAGGACATAAAATAGCTTTTTGACCAGGTCAAATTTTTCAAATTAGAAAATTTTACATTTACCCCTGAATCAAATCGCCGGATACTATTTCTGTGTATTCTTGTTGGGTTTCAGGAGAAAGTGTGTTCCACTCTTCAGGAGAATTAAGCAGGCCGAGGGCCATCAACAGAGAGATAATCAAGGTAATCATAGCTTTGTAATTTGTGAATTAATTAATTTCGATACACAAAGCTATCGCCGATAAAAATGCTAATCACGGCCATTCCCAGTGCTTATGACCCCATCAAATTTTGGCTTTTAGCATATAATATTTCATAAATTATATTACCTTGCCTCACGTGTTTTGTCCGTGAATAGTGTCGTTCACCACATGAATTTCCAGTAACCATCATTCACCCGACCGGATTACTAACAAACCGTCGTTGTCTCTTTATCCATATCATTTAGGTATGAGATAAAAAAGTATAGTTTGCATGAGACAACGGCATCATGCGGAAAATTGCCGGTTATGCAGCGAAGCAAAGACCTACAAGATTTGAAGGAGCTTGTATACATTCTCAATCGCTACAAGGTTCGACATATAGAAGTAATTACGAATACGCCGGGGGCCGGGGTACAGTCGTCGCGTTACAGAAAGTTCTACGAAGCGCTATTGTCGGAAGGCTGGGAGTCGGAAGAAGAAGCGGCGGCATGGCTGGGTTACAGCGCCTCCGACAAGCAGTACAAACGCTTCAGGAATGAATTCAAAAAGAGGCTTTACAATACTACTTTATTCATCGATACCAACCAGCCCGAATTCAGCGACCCGCAAAGGGCATACTACCACTGCTGGCAGGAAGTAGCCGTATTAAAAACACTGGTAGGCCGCGGTACTACTATCAACGCAATGGCCCTGGCCCGGCAGTTACTGGAAGTAGCCCAGAAATACGAGATTACCGAAATCGCACTGGAATGCGCCCGGCACCTCCGCCAATATTACGCCGTAAAAGACGGCAATGACGCCATTTTCCAACAATACAGCAAGCTGACTACTTACTACATGGATATCTACCAGGCTGAATTGCTGGCCAGTGATTATTACGAGCAGATTATCATTATGTATACCCGCTCGAAGGCCGGCCGAAGAGAAAACGGCTTATTGGCAAAAAGTTATTTACAAAAACTGGCGCCTTCTCTCGAACGTTACGAATCGCACAATCTGGTGGTATATTCCAGTATGATCGGCATTTTTGAGCGCATGTGCGTATTCGATTGGACCGGCACGATAGAACTATGCAAGTTGGCGCTCGCCAAATTGAGCAACCGCCCTTCTATTTCGCCCAACGTAATGAGCTCTTTTTTACACCAAATGGCGGTGTGCCATACTATGCTCGGCCAATACCAACAAGCGCACGACACCGCTTTGGAAAGCCTCGGCAAAGCTATTGAGGGTTCTCACAATTGGTTTAAAAGCCTGGAGGTTTTGCTGGCTAATGCTATGCACGCCGGCGATTATGCGCTGGCCTGGCAAACCTATCGCACCGCCGTCGGACACACACAATTCCAACGGCTTAGCGACCCCGTAAGCGAACCCTGGAATCTGTACCGCGCCTACCTGGCCCTGGCTATCAAACTGCATCTGCTGGAGGTGTCTCCGCGCGAAAAAGGGGACCTGGCCCGCTTCCGGCTGGGCCGCTTTCTCAATGAAGTGCCTATTTTTAGCCGTGACAAACGCGGCATGAATATCCCCGTGTTGATCGCCCAGATTTTATTCCTGCTAATCGAACGCCGCTTTGACGAGGTGGAAGAACGCCTAGAAGGGCTGCGAAAGTACAAGTCGCGCCACTTCTCAGAAGATGGCGAACACTTTCGCACCGACTGCTTTTTTCGTCTGCTGTACCTTTTGTTAAAATGCGATTTTCAGCCACTCAAAATGAAAGCCAAAGCCGCCCCCCTGCTGGCACAAATGGCCAAAGTGGGCATCAATCTGGCCGATCAAACCCACGAACTCGAAATTATCCCCTACGAAAAACAATGGGAATGGGTGATGCTGGCACTGCAACCGGCAAAACTCACGGCACAGCCAGCCCCAAAATCGCTTGCTGCACCATTTCGTAATCGGTAAAAGGCAAAAAATGGTTTTTGTCGGGCAGTTCTACCATCTTGAGCAAATGGCCTGGAATGTGCCGCCTGCTGAAATCGATATTTGCTTTCGGCGCCAGCCAGTCTTTGTAGCCATGTAAATGCACAACAGGCGTCTGCAATTGCGACCATTCGCCCACCATCTGCCGCAATTCCCCCACATGCGTCAGCTTTTCGTCACCTGCCACCCGGTTGGCGCCCGAGAGTAACCATCGCGTGGCCCGCCAACGCGCAAAGCGAGCAAACCAAAAGACGGGTTCGCTATCGGGATCGTTAACCGGCGCCAACATGAGAATACCACCAATCCGACCGGGGTTCACTACGGCACATTTTGCTATAACAGGCCCGCCATAGGAGTGCCCCACCAGGTAAACGGTATCTGCCTTGTATTTATCAATGACGAACTGTACCATCTCCGCCTGCCCCGCGATGGAAGTCTCCGCTTTGCCATAATTGGAATACCCGTAGCCCAACCTGTCGACAGATACCAGGCAGGCCCCCTGCAAAAGCGCACTATCAGCCAGATAACGGTGAAAGTTGTCCGACGACCCCGGCGCACCGTGCACAAACAGGATGAGTTTATTCGCGCTTGTATCTCCCGTCTCCAGGTATCTCACCGTGTGCCCCTTATAAGGCGAGTGATGAATAGTCACCGCCACCCCGCGTTTGTCAAAATACCGCTCTACGGTAGCATCAGAAGTGCGAAAATCCATGCGTATAAAAAATATAAGCGCAACAAAAAACAGCACACCTACTATCCAGGCAATAATGCGAAAAACACGCAGTATGATGTTTGATTTTTGATGTTTTATGTTTGATAATTTCATTATAAATAATTATTTCTTAAAACATTTATATATTAATAAAAATAATTCAACATCCAACATTAAACATTCAACATCAAATCAACAAACTCCTCCTCCGTCAAAATCTGCACCGTGCCCAACTCACGGGCCTTCTTGAGCTTAGAGCCGGCGTCTTCGCCCACCACCAGGATATCCAGTTTAGAGCTCACGGCGCTCAGATTTTTGGCGCCAGCGGCTTCGGCTTTTTCCTGGGCTTCTTTGCGACTCATTTTTTGCAGCGAACCGGTAAACAGGATAGTTTTGCCGTGTAGCGGCGCCGAGGCATCGGCGGCTTTGGGTCGGTCTTCGTCGGTCTGGCGCAGGTTGACGCCCAGCGTTTCCAGGGTTTCGAGCATCTCGACATTGCGGGCATTGTGGAAAAAGGCGCTCAGGTTTTCAGCCACTACCGGGCCGATGTCTTTGATATGCAGGTAATCGTCGACCGTCCAGTTGCGCAGATCGAGCAGGTGGGCGATTTCGGCGGCGATGAGTTTGGATACCTTTTTACCCACGTGGTGGATGCTCAGGCTGTGCAGCAGGCGGTGCAAAGGGTTTTGCCTGGCTTTGCCGACAGATTCGCGCAGGTTTTTGGCCGATTTTTCGCCAAAACCTTCGAGTTGAGCGATGCGCCCGTAGTCGAGGCGGTACACGTCGGCTATATTGCGAAGCCAGCCCAGTTCATAGAATCGGCGGATAATGCTTTCGCCGAGGCCCTCGATATCCATAGCGTCTTTGGACACGTGAAAAATCATGCGCTCGAGGTCTTGCGCCCCGCACACACAGTCGGGGCAGCGCCAGGCGGCTTCGCCGGGTTCGCGCACCAGTTCGACGGGGGTGGCCGTGTCATTAACCGGGCAATACTGGGGAAAAACGATGGGTTTTTCGTCGCCCTGCCGCAATTCGGGCAGCGCCTTCACGATATAGGGGATCACATCGCCGGCGCGTTCTACCAGTACCGTATCGCCGAGGCGCAGGTCTCTGCTGGTGATAAAATCTTCGTTGTGCAACGACACCGAAGAGATCGTCACGCCTGCCAGCGCCACGGGTTCGAGTTTGGCCACGGGCGTAATAGAGCCGATTTTGCCGACCTGGTATTCTACGTTGAGCAGTTTGGTAGTGGCCTGTTTGGCCTGGAACTTAAAAGCGATAGCCCAGCGCGGGTGGTGGCTGGTAAACCCGGTGCGCTCCTGCAGTTGCCGGTCGTTGACCTTCACCACCATACCGTCGATTTCGTAGGGATATTCCTCGCGTTTGCCCTGCCAGTGCAGGCAGAAGTCGACCACCTCGCGGATATTGGGGCATACTTTTTTTTCCGATCCCGGCACTTTAAAACCCAAAGCGCCAAGCATGTCGAGGCTTTCGGCGTGGGTTTCGAAGTGGCCCAGCATATCCTCGCCGGCGGTATTCACGGCGTAACCCAGGGTATAGATAAAGGCTTCGAGTCCGCGGCGGGCCACCTCTTTGGGGTCTTTCATGCGCAGGCCTCCGGCAGCCGTATTGCGCGGATTGGCAAACAACTGAAGGCCCTCGGCCAGTCGCTGCTCGTTCATTTTTTTAAAATTATCTTTCCGAATGAGCACTTCGCCGCGCACCTCCACCCGGTAAATGCCCTGGCGCGAAAAAGCCGCCTGCAGGGGGATCGAGCGTATCACCCGGGCATTCGCGGTGATATCCTCGCCCATCACGCCGTTGCCGCGGGTAGCGGCGCGGGTCAGCTTGTCGTTTTCGTATACGAGCGCAATACTGCCGCCGTCAAATTTGGGTTCCACCACATAAGCGATATCCATATCGGGGTCGGCATTAATAAACCGCTTGATCTGGGCGTCGAATTCAAAGAGGTCGTCGGCATTATACGAGTTGGCCAGCGACAACATAGGCGTGAGGTGGGGCACCGACTGGAAGTCTTCCGTCAGATCCGCTGATACCCGTTGCGTAGGCGAGTCGGGGGTCACCCAATCGGGGTGTTCCTCCTCCAGCCGTTCCAGCAATTTGTAGAGCTGGTCGTACTCAAAATCGCTCACCACGGGGTCATTGAGGATATAATAGCGGTACTCGTGATAAATAATGAGCCGCCGCAGATCGTCGAGTTGATGTTGCAGCGATTTGCCGGCTTCAATGCCGGTTTGGAGGAATTCTTTGGAGCGTTCAAACAGCGCCCGTTGTTCGTCCTGGGTGTACATATTTGTATTGGCTTTGCCCGGGGTGAAGATAGGGAGTATTCTGTGTTATCGGTTGCCGGTTGCCGGTTTTATGTTCAAGGTCTGTTGGACTATTGGACCGGTAGTGGTTTTGGTGCTTTGGGAGCCAAGCCTTAGTGGTACTTCGTGCCCTTTGTGCCTTTGTGGTAAAAAACCGGGGCATAAGCTATTTCTTTAACACAAAGGCTCAAAAACCACACAAAGGCACTAAAATTTAGCCCTTTTTGTTGGACTGTGAGATTGTGCGACCTTTGCCGGTCGTTGAGCGGAGTCGAAACGACTGATACCGGGCAGGCGATTTTGCGACTTTCTCTCCCTCTCTCCCTCTCTCCCTCTCTCCCTCAAACTCAGTCTATTCCCAGCCATTGAGCGGAGTCGAAACGAGCATGCCGGTCAAAACAAGGTATTGCGACTTCACGCAACTCCGTTCACTCGGCTGTAAAAGAATCTCGACCCCCATTCCATCTCATCCTATTTCTTCGCGTGTCTATTGTTTTTGAAGGAAAGAGACGCTATATTTGTGTATAGTCCAATCGTCGTTGGGAGAGATAGTTGATTTTGAGAGGCATACAAAGTAAAGGTGCAATGCGGGTTTGGATACTCGACTAAGTAAACCTGCAATAGACGAATAAGTAAAGGTGCAATGGCACTGATGATCTGGAAAAGGTGACATGATGACAAAGTGAATTTACTCGGCAATAGCGCCTATGGTTGTTGTTGTCGGGAAACATGAGTTAGCGGCCAAAAGAGGAATGTTAGAAAACCAGCGGAGGCTTGAAAAAAAGAGAATAGCCAGGCGGCAGCGGGATATGTTGATAGAAAAAGCAGTCG
>JABWBR010000028.1 GCA_013360405.1 Saprospiraceae bacterium | reverse complement strand
ACCGGCGGGGCGCCGTTATCGTCGTTGACCAGGTAAAAATGAACAGGAATTTCGTAGATCGTATTCAAAGAAGATGCAGGTACGTTCAGGCTGATCAAATTTCGCGCGGTGAGTATTTCTTCAGTTGTACTTTCAGGTGTTCCGCAGATATTCAGTTGTTGTGCGTGTAACGGTGGCAGGTTCAACAAAAACGACAGTAAGATACTAATGCAAATAACCCGTGTGCATTGTGTGTGTGTGTGTGTGTGTGTTCACGCACAATGTCAATAACAATCATTAGGTTTTTCATAATACAAAATTTTAATATGATTAGATAAAGCTATATACACGACATAAGAAGATGGACAATATACTAAAAAAAATTGTAACTATTTAGGTCGCCTTCATTGGAGTCCTAAAATGCCTGGTTTTGCCCTAACCCTAAAGGGAATCCAGGCATTTTAGGCCTTTGCTCCCTTCAGGGCTGGGGCAAACAAAGGGCTAAAATGCCGAGCGAGGAGCTGACCTAAATAGTTACAAAAAATTTAGCATACGCATTAAAAAAAACAACGTGCCGGCTAATTGACAAGAAGACATGCTTTGATATGAAATCAGAAAGGTAGAGGCAATTATACAGAGTTAGCATTCAGCATGCCAACTGATCGTTTACATTTACCCCCTTTTTTTGTTAACATAACAATTTCGACTGCGTACCGCCAAAAGCCAGTCAGGCTAAGGGTGACAGGCTTTTTTAAACAATAATTAATTATGTATAAATAATTGCTTATCAGTAAATTAAACAAATGAATTACACTTTACGCTCGTCGAAAGTTCGATAATTTTTTAACGAAATTAGTTGCCGGGAAAAGGTATTATGACTACTTTTACGGCTGTGGTTTTCGAATTACTCCGGCACTAGCCGGTCAACTTATATTAGTATCAGTAAGTTAGGTAAGCTCCGCTGCGTTGTTGCAGCGGGGTTTTTTTATTTTACGCAGTTTGGTAGCCTATTGCTATATTTGCCGCCGGACTAAAAAAGTACGATTATGAACTTCGATCTCATCGTCATAGGCAGCGGACCCGGTGGTTATGTGGCCGCTATCAGAGCAGCTCAGTTGGGGATGAAAGTAGGCGTGGTAGAGCGTGAATCACTGGGAGGCATTTGTCTCAATTGGGGCTGCATTCCCACCAAAGCCCTGCTGAAAAGTGCCCAGGTATTCGAATATATCAATCATGCCCAGGACTACGGTATCAAAATAGGCAAACCGGAGGCCGATTTCGGCGGTATGGTCAAAAGAAGCCGCGACGTAGCCGACGGCATGAGCAAGGGCGTAAACTTCTTGTTCAGGAAGAACAAAATCACGATCATCAACGGCAACGGCAAGCTGACGCGCAATAAAGCTGTGGCCGTGACGGATGAAAGCGGCAAAACTACGGAATACACGGCGCCGCACATCATCGTCGCCACCGGAGGCCGCGCCAAAGCCTTGCCCAACGTGCCCATCGACGGCGAAAAGGTGATCGACTACCGCAAAGCTATGAGCTTGTCCAAGCAACCCAAGACTATGGTCGTGATCGGCGCCGGCGCTATCGGCGTGGAATTCGCCTATTTCTACAGCACCATCGGCACGGAAGTTACCATCGTAGAGTTTCTGGAGCAGGGACTGGTGCCCCGCGAAGACGCCGACATCTCAAAAGAACTCGGCAAAATATACCAGAAAAGCGGCATCAAAGTGATGGGCAACACCAGCGTAGAAGCAGTGGACACCAAAGGCAAAGGCTGCAAAGTAACCGTGAAAAACCGCAAAACGGGCCAAACCGAAGAAATTAGCTGCGATATCGTGCTTTCAGCGGCAGGCGTGGCGCCCAATACCGAAAACATCGGCCTCGAAGAACTCGGCATCGCCACCGACCGCGGCATGGTAAAAGTAGATGAATACTACCGCACCAATGTAGCCGGCATTTACGCCATCGGCGATATCGTACCCGGCCCTGCACTCGCCCACGTGGCCAGCGCCGAAGCCATTATCTGTGTAGAAAAAATCGCCGGGCATCATCCCGAGCCGCTCGACTATAACAATATTCCTTCCTGCACCTATTGCAGCCCGGAAATAGCATCTGTCGGATACACCGAACAAGCCGCCAAAGAAGCCGGCTACGAAATCAAAGTGGGCAAGTTTCCCTTCTCCGCTTCCGGAAAAGCCAGCGCAGCGGGCGCTAAAGCCGGTTTTGTCAAGTTGATCTTCGACGCGAAATACGGCGAGTTCCTCGGCGCCCACCTGATCGGCGCCAACGTAACGGAAATGATAGCCGAAGTAGTGGTAGCCCGTAAGTTGGAAACAACCGGACACGAAATCATCAAATCGGTGCATCCCCACCCCACGATGAGCGAAGCGATTATGGAAGCCGCCGCAGCCGCGTATGATGAGGTGATACATTTGTAAGACTACTAGACTATTGGACTGTTAGCGCTAATAGTCCAATAGTCTAACAGTCCAATAGTCCTAAATAAACGTGTTTCTAACCTTTTCAAACAGCCATTCTATCAGCCTTTTGCGATCGGTGATGACCTGTGCTTTGCCGGTCATGGCATTTTGCCCTGCTTCCAATACACGTCCGGTACTGGTAAGCATACCTTTGGGGAAAGTCACCTCTATACTGATCTCGCCATCGGAAGCGAGTTTGCTCTTTTTGGATACCACTCCTTTCACCACGCCAAATTCTTCGTAGGGATAACTGTCAAACTTAACGATCACCTCGTTGCCTACTTTGACTTTACCAGAGCCGACCAGTTTTACCTGTCCTTTTCCCACAATTTCCTTGCGTTTCACCGGCACAATGGTCATCAGTTCCATATCGGTACTCACGTACTGTTTTTCTGTAATCGCATCATTCGACATAATGACCACGCCGTCTACCGGGGCTCTGACCAGGTATTGCTTAATCCATTCTTCCAGCCGGTTGCGCAAATTGCCGAAACTCTCCAGCAATTCGCGATTTGCCACGTCGAGGTTATTGTCGGATCCCCTCCGAAAACTGGAAATCTGCCCTTTAATGAGCTGAATTTCTATCTGTTTGGTTTTGATATTGGATTCCGAGCCCTGCACCATACGTTCGCTGGTGAGGACTTCCTCTTCCAGTTTGTGTACCTTATCGATAGAAGACAGGTTATCGCTCATCAAATTTTGCTCGCGGATAAACCTGTTTTTCACCAATGCCAGTTGCTTCTCAAGGCTTTCTTTTCGTTTTTTCTCCCATTCCAGCGCGGATTGCTCCTTTCGCAGTTGGTCGCGCAATTGGGAGCTCGTCAGGTTGTCAAACCTACCCGATCGGCCAGAGGTATAGGCCTCCTGTTTTTCCATGAAGGCGTAATACGCGTCTTGGAGCTCGCCCAAAATGAGGTTTGGCGGAGGGCGGAACGCCATAATAGACGGCACGTTAATATCCTTTACGCGTATGATATGATCTTCGAGGGTAAGTACATCGGCGTAGTTGGCCTTGTTTTCAAACACGATCAGCAATTCGGAGGCGGACACCGTATCTTCGTTGACGGCCTTCAATTCACTGATAAAAGCCGAGCGTTCGGCGAGGATCTTGCGGGGCGGATCAGTAGAGGACACGCGAATATCGGCCTCCGTGCTATCGGGGTAAGGTATCAGAAATCCTATCCAGCCCAAAATCACTAAAGTAGCCAGGGCGAGTGTGGTACCCCAACGCACCAACCAGGATGGGGGCGTGCCGAGGATTTCCTGCACCTCTTCACTTCTGATCTCAATATCTTTATCGGGTTGCATGCTAGCGGGGGTTATGCGCCGAGTTCCAACTGATTGCGCACCAGGTGGTAATAAGCGCCTCTGATATAGGTAAGTTCTTCATGCGTGCCTTGTTCCACAATTTCGCCTCCGTCGAGTACCACAATATTGTCAGCGTTCATTACCGTACTTAACCGGTGAGCTACTATAACAACCGTTTTTTGTCTGAAGAACTCTTCGAGGTTTTCCATGATCACCATCTCGTTATAGGCATCGAGAGAGGTGGTAGCTTCGTCAAAAAACATGTACTCCGGGTTTTTGTAAACCGCCCGGGCTATGAGCATGCGCTGGCGCTGACCTTGGCTGAGGCCCAGGCCTTCTGTTCCAATTTTAGTATTGTAGCCAAGTGGCAGTGATTCGATAAAAGACTGGATATTAGCTACTTTAACTGCTTTGAGTAGTTTCTCCTTGTCCACTATTTCATCTCCCAGGGCTATGTTTTTGGCAATAGTATCGTTAAAAATAAACCCATCTTGCATCACTACGCCGCATTTGCTGCGCCATAGCTTCATATTCAGGTTTTTCAAATTGACATCGCCGATTCTGACACTGCCTTCTGCCGGCTGATAAAACGCCAGCAATAATTTCAGCATAGTCGTTTTACCGCTGCCGCTACTACCCACGATGGCGGTAGTTTTCCCTTTTGGAATATGCAGATTGACATTTTTCAAGATCGGGCGGGTATGCGGCCCTGGATAATGGAAAGATACATCATCCATGATCAGGTCGCCAAACTCGGGCAGGATGGTGATTTTTTCTTCCAGGTTTTCTTCGTCTTGCCTGCTATGAATTTCGTTCATCCGCTCGAGGCTCATCTTGGTCTCTTGCCAGGATGCAATGAATTCGATAGCCTGATTAAGGGGTGTATTCAATTGCCCCACCACGTATTGTATCGCCACCAGCATGCCGATCGTCATATCGCCGTCCAGCACGGCTTTAGCTACTATTAAAGTGATAATGAGGTTTTTGCCTTCATTAATGGCTGTAGCGCCGGCGCGTTGTATCTGCTCGATACGAATCGAGCCGATAGCGGTGCGGAACAAACGAGCCTGCACGCGCTCCCAGTTCCATCGTTTCTGTTTTTCGGCATTATGGAGTATAATCTCCTGCATACCGTCTATAAGTTCTATTAGATGGCTCTGGTGTTCTGCCGACTGATCGAAACGTTTGTAATCAAACTCACGGCGCATATTTTGCAGCCAATAAAGGAATAACAGATACAACACGGTACCTGCCAAAAAAACGGAGGCTACTGCCGGATGCCAGAAAAAAAGCAACAGCGAAAAAGCGATGATATTGACAAACGAAAAAACAGATACCAGCGTAGTAGAGGTCAGAAAACGCTGCACTCGCTCGTGGTCGGTAATGCGTTGTAGTAAATCGCCGGTTACTTTGGAATCAAAAAATCGCACAGGAAGACGGGTAAGCTTGATCAGAAAATCCGATATAAGGCTTACATTAACCCGCACACCAATATGTATGAGTATCTGACTGCGAACATATTCTACGCCTACCTGGGTAAGCAATAAGACGGCCTGTGCGATCAGCGCGATTTTGATGAATCCCATGTCGGCGGTGCCGATACCCACATCGATCACGGATTTGACCAAAAACGGGAACATCAGTTGCAAAATGCTGCCGATAAACAGCCCCAAAGCCAGTTGGCCTATTAAAGCCGTGTGCTTTTTGAAATAAGCATACACATACCACCAGCTATCCTTACTGGTAGACTGATCATCGCGATCAAAAAAAGCAGGCGTAGTTTCCAGCAGGAGCAAAACCCCCATTGCCTCTCCCTCTTCAGAGTCGCTCACCCAGTTTTCCAAAAATTCGTGGCGCGTAAGTTTATATGTTCCAGAAGCGGGATCTGCTATCCATACGTAGTTTTTATTAGCTTTATACACCACCACAAAGTGGTTTTGGCGCCAATGCACAATACAGGGCATGGGGATATCGGAAGACAAGCGCTCGTAGGTGGTTTTTACTGCGAGGGTTTGCAGGCCGATATGCTCTGCAGCGTCGCTAATGCCGAGGAGGGTAACGCCTTGTTTGCCGATGTGGGTAAGATCCCTGAGGTAATCCAGGGTATAATACCTGCCAAAATGGCGAGCGACCATGCGCAGGCAGGTAGCCCCACAATCCATGGCGTCATGTTGCGGATAAAATGGAAAGCTATTCAGCATATAGCGGATTGGATGGCATCACACAAATTTAACAATGAATTTTCAGCATTATGTTGCATTTTTGACGCATTTTTTATAAAAAGTTGCAGAAATTGCCCTTTTTATGGCAAAAAAAGCCACTTTTTTATCCTACAGGCATGTTCAACACCTTTTTATCAGTCGTTAGCGTGGTTCCCGGCACCTGGCAGCAAGGCCGGCTCACCGACTTTTTGCAGCGTTTGCACCCCCTGCTCGACACGCATTTCAGCGATTTTGAGATCATTTTGGTAAATAACTGCGCCGGCTGCCCGGTCGACCCCGAAATTGCACCGCTCGACGAATCTTTAAAAAAGAACATCTACCTGCTCAATATGTCGAGCCCGGTGAATAAAAACCACGCCATCGTGGCCGGCCTCGACCGTGCCAACGGCGATTATACCGTTATTATCGAACCCGCTTTTTATCACGCCCCCGAAGTGGTTATTTCTCTTTTTGAAAAAACCCGCGAGGACTATGATATCGTATATCTGCGGGCGCGTACCCGTAAAGTGAGATTTTACCTGCGCTGGCTCTACGGACTGTTTTATTCGATACTAAAACGCTATTCCAAACTCAAGATTGACAAAAAAGCCCACAATACGCGTATTATTTCCCGCAGAGCGCTCAATTCGCTGTTGCGTCTGCGCGAAAACCTGCGCTATATGAAGGCGATCTATTCCATTGTGGGCTATCGCACTACCCATCTGCTAGTTGACGAACCCCTCGAAGAAGACATGGACGAAGCCTTTACCGAACGCTTCCGCACTTCGCTGTTGGCCATTACCTCTTATACCACTTTCCTTCGCACCCTGCTACTGTGGATCTTCCTGTTTTCGCTATTGTTCCTGATAGGCGTGGTGGTCAATGCGCTCAAATTCAAGTTCACGGGGTTTGACCTGCTGGGTAACGCCACCGAGGCCAATGCGGGCTGGACATTTCTGGTGCTGCTCATCTCTGTTTTTTTTGCAGTAACCTGCCTCAACCTCTACATCATGTCGATTTATCTGTCGAATATTTACAGCGAGATCAAACAGCGCCCGCTATATATTATTGAATCTATCAAGCGATTTTAAGCCTATGTCGTTGCGCATCGTTTTTATGGGCACACCCGCCTTTGCCGTACCTACGCTCGATTTGTTGATCCGGGAGGGATACCAGGTGGTAGGCGTGGTTACAGCCGCCGACAAAACCGGCGGCCGGGGCCACAAGCAATTGATCGAATCGCCCGTTAAGCAATACGCCGTGTCTAAAGGCTTGCAAATTCTGCAACCCCTCAAACTAAAGGATCCCTCATTTTTGGCGTCGCTACAAGCGCTCAAAGCCGACCTCCAGGTGGTCGTCGCTTTCCGAATGCTACCCGAGGCAGTATGGCGAATGCCAGCTCGGGGCACCTTCAATCTGCACGCCTCCCTATTGCCCAAATACCGGGGGGCCGCCCCCATCAACTGGGCGATCATAAGAGGCGAAAAAGAAACGGGCGTTACCTCTTTTTTTATACAACAGGATATCGATACCGGCGACCTGCTTTTCCAGGAGCGCATTCCCATCGGTGAAAACGAAACGGCCGGCGAACTTCACGACCGGCTGATGACGCTCGGAGCCGAGGTAGCGCTTACAACAGTTAAAGCCATCGAATCGGGACAGTACCACGCGCTTAAGCAAGACGATAGTCAGGCTACCTCTGCACCCAAGTTATTTCACGAAACCTGCGAGATCAATTTTGATCAATCCACCGCGGCCGTCCATAATTTTATCCGGGGACTAAGCCCCTACCCTGCTGCCTGGACAACTTTTCAGGGCCTCGAACTCAAAATACTCCAATCCGCTCCCGTGCCTTCCCCTCCAGCCGAGCCGCCCGGCACGGTGATCTCCGATCACAAAAAATGGCTTCACATCGCCACCGCCGACGGCTATATCAATGTGCTCGAATTGCAATTGCAAGGCAAAAAAAGAATGTCGATTGCCGATTTTTTAAATGGTTATAAATGGTGAGCTTTCGTAAATTGCTTTTTGTTTTTTAATGAAAATAAATTGATGAGAAAATTTCGTATGAGTAAAATAAAATAATAATAAAATGGATAACACCTACATCAACCCCAGATTTTTGCAATTCTTGCTGCTCGAAGTGCTAAACGGCCCCGAGCTCAGACGCCATTCCCTGTTTTCTGACTTCGACGCCGAAGCCTTCCTGATGACCCTCGATGCCGCCAAACAGCTGAGCGACAACTACCTCTACCCTATTTTTCGCGAAATGGACAAAGACAAGGCCTACTACAAGGATGGCGTAGTAGAGGTGCATCCCGGTTTAAAGCAGGCCATCATGGCGCTAGCAGAAGGCGGCTGGATATCAGCCATTGATGCCCCTCACAACAACGGCCGGCTCATGCCGCAAACCCTGTTGAGTGCCTGCCAACTCGTTTTTTACGCCGCCAACGCCAATGCGGTGAGCTATGCTTTTCTCACCCAGGGCGCAGCCAGGCTTATCCGCAATTTTGGCGCTGAAGAGTTGGCACAAACGTATATTCCATCTATGTTCGCCGGTCACTGGCAAGGCACCATGGCGCTTACCGAACCACAGGCGGGCAGTTCGCTATCGGATATTACCTCGAGTGCAACGCCCACATCGGATGGACATTTTTTAATAAAAGGACAAAAAATATACATATCGGGAGGCGACCACACCGCCGTCGACAACGTCGTACACCTCTTGCTGGCCCGGATCAAAGGAGCCCCGGCCGGAACCAAAGGTATTTCCTTGTTTGTCGTGCCCAAATACCGGCCTGAAAACGGGGAATTGGTTTTTAACGACGTGACCACTGCGGGTATCTTTGGCAAAATGGGACAAAAGGGATACGTGGCCGCTCATCTGATGATGGGTGAACACGACGACTGCCGGGGATATCTGGTAGGAGAACCCCACAAGGGCCTGTCGTATATGTTTCAACTGATGAATGAAGCCCGAATCGGCACCGGACTGATGGCCACGGGCGTCGCCTCCGGCGCCTACCAGACTGCGCTCAAATACGCCAACGAACGCCCCCAGGGCCGGCATCCTTCCAACAAAGACATCAACCAGCCCCAAGTACTTATCATCGAGCACGCCGATGTAAAAAGAATGTTGCTATTCCAAAAGGCTGTTATTGAAGGAAGTATGGCACTTTTGCTACAATGCAGCTTTTATGGTGACCTGCACCGTGTGGGCGAGGGCGAAGAAAAAGAAAATGCCCACTTGCTGCTTGAATTACTCACGCCCATTGCCAAATCTTATCCCAGTGAAATGGGTACGCTAGCTGTCAGCGCAGGCATGCAATGCATGGGAGGCGCCGGTTATTGCGACGATTTTCCATTGGAACAATACTACCGGGACATCCGTGTCAATGCCATTTACGAGGGCACCACGGCCATTCACGGCATGGATCTGTTGGGAAGGAAAATATTTATGGCCAACGGAAAAACGGCCCAATTGTATGCAGCCGAACTGGCCAAAACCATAGAAGAAGCCCAGCAAAGGCCCGGATTAAAAGCCAGGGCCGGGCAGTTGGCGCAGGCTGTCGGCGCCCTACAGCAAATCACACAACACCTCGGCAAGCTTGCAGGCACGCATCCGCCCGAAGTTTTCCTGGCCGATGCCACCCTTTACCTGGAGTATTTCAGCATAGTAACCATTGCCTGGCAGTGGCTCAAGCTGGCCGTCAGTGCAGACCGGGCACTCGATGGCGCTCTTCATGCAGAAGACCTGCATTTTTATGAAAGCCAGTTGCACACCTGCACTTATTATTACGAATACGAACTACCTAAAACTACTGCTTTGCACCAAAGGCTGAGCAGCGACAACCACCTTACGCTGGACATCAAACCGGCGCATCTGCAATGAAACTGCCGCCTCATATCAAATTACTGGATTTAAATTTCCAGGGCAACGACCACACCGTCGCTGCTTTTTTATTGGAAAGCAGCGACGGGCCGGTACTTGTAGAAACGGGCCCCCACTCTACCCTTGTTCAGTTGGAAGCCGGGATTAGGGCTACTGGTTATACTCCCGAAGACATCCGCCACGTGCTGGTCACCCATATTCATCTCGACCATGCCGGTGCGGCCTGGGTTTTCGCCAGGCAAGGCGCCACCATCTACGTACATCCTTTGGGAGCGCCGCATATGCAACAGCCCGAAAAGCTGTACCATTCCGCCAAATTGATATACAAAGACCAGATGGAAACACTCTGGGGCGATTTGCAGCCCATTGCCGAAGAGCGCCTAAGAACCGTGGCGCATCAGGAAAAAATACAGATTGGCAATCTGGATTTTACTGCATGGCATACGCCCGGTCATGCCGTACACCACATAGCCTGGCAAAACGGAGGCGACTTGTTTACCGGCGATGTAGCCGGTGTGCGCATCCATGGCGGTATGGTCGCGGCGCCGTGCCCGCCTCCTGACATTCATATTCCACACTGGAAGGAATCTATCGCGCTGATACGCCGATTGTCGGTAGAACGCCTATGGCTCACCCATTTTGGGTCTGTAAGCGATATACAAACGCATCTCGACGAACTTGAATTCAGACTCGACAAATGGGCTCAATGGATGTGGGAACCATTCAGCCAGGGTACGAGCATAGAAGACATCACCCCCTTGTTTCAGGAATTCGCTGCATTAGAATTAATCGAAGCGGGTACGGGCGAATTTGATATGGCGCGTTATGAAAGCGCCAATCCGGCCTGGATGAGCGTAGCCGGATTGATGAGATACTGGAAAAAGAAAACGGCGGTTTAGTGCGCAGGAATGAATCTTCTGCCTCCTTCTACTACTTTTTTGAGCAAATGTACATCGGGTAGCGGAGTACGGCCGGGTTGGTCTTCTTCAAAAGTTTCTTCTTCTGACAGACGGCCCAATACATTTTCTTCCTGCTGTACATTGCCCGCACCATAAGTAGCACCCGCATTCAGGTAGAGATAGGAAGCGGCACTCATCATAGCCAGGAATATAAAAAGTACGGTGCGAAAGTTCAGCTTTTTCATGGAGGTTCGTCTTTGATAACAAAAACTGGGTTTAAAATTAAACAAATTATTCCAACTAACCTGTTTTTTTCGACATGTGACACTGTGATGTCGATCACATTTAAAAGATAGACGGTTTTTTTTTCCGAAAGGTTGCAAAATCCGTACATTTTTTTTGAAATTTGCCCACATGCAACCTATACACAAAAACCAGGGTGCTGAAAAATCAGCTTCTCATACCCAGATATGCACGCCCCTTTTTATCAAAACCAGATCCATCAATTGATTATTTTTTCAATTCGTAATAAAACCGGACTAATATGAAAAAACTGTTTACTCTTTTATTTGCAATCGCATCTATGCAATTTGCCATAGCGCAAATCAACATCGATTCACCTTTCCCAGTAGATGTGGAAGTGCTTTCGCCTGCAAGTATTGCCGGCGTTTATGACTACGGCACCCAATCGGGCTGGGGCCCCACGCTCAGCGAGACGGTGACTGGCCAGCTGGCATGGGCCTTCACAGAAACCGACAGTCTCTCTTGCGGTGAGGTCTTACCTGATCTTACCGGCAAAATTGCTTTAGTCCGTCGTGGGGCTTGTAACTTCACCGTGAAGGTATGGAACGCCCAGCAAGCAGGCGCAGCCGGCGTAGTCATTTGCAACCACTACACTACGGCAACGGATGGGGCTACGACCGTTTACAACATGTCGGCTGACCCCACTTTTGACAGCACGATTACCACACCGGCAGTCTTTTTGTCGCGTGCCAGCTGTGAAACTATCGTG
Source organism: Saprospiraceae bacterium (assembly GCA_013360405.1). Classification (GTDB taxonomy): domain Bacteria; phylum Bacteroidota; class Bacteroidia; order Chitinophagales; family Saprospiraceae; genus JABWBR01. The sequence continues at coordinate 90,837 of JABWBR010000028.1, read as the reverse complement.
CCTGTGGTTGATTCAGGTACCCCGGTGGACATGTCTTTCACCATTAAAACATTCTACGGCGGAGTTGCTTCGTATTCTTATCACACACCGCTTTCTCAGGCTGTTCCAATTGACGTAATGAGCGTAAACTACGTGAATGCCTCTCCCGATCCGCTTACGGTGACTGCCTCGGTGACCATCACGGATCCCAACGGCGGTGAAACGGTGCTTACAGGTTCTAAGGATATCGCCGGCTTGTCGGACTCTGCCATTGCGATGGTAGGCACCTACACACCGACCGAACTCGGCGAATACACCGCCGTTTTTTCCAACGACCAAAACGACGAGACAATCGAGACCAAGTTTGTGATGACCGACTTTACCTGGGCGCTCGACAACGGCACGTTGGATGGCAGCGCAGGTCCCTCTGATGCAAGCTTTGTCGATCCTTACAACCTCACTTACAACATCGGCTCATTGGTCATTGCAGGTCCTGATGGCGGCGTAGTAACGCATGCTTCATTCGGCCTGGCCAATCCGGAAAGCCTGATCTCTGGAGATCCCCAACTCGACGTAGTCAACGTAGTGCTCTTCGACGCCGACGCTAACGACGACAACGTGATAGACTTCGCCGCCAGCGGTGCAAGTTTTGACAACCTGACGCCTATCGCGCTTGCTTCTTATTCTATTACTGAGGCTACGCCTGCCAACGAACTGCTCCTGATAGAACTTGAGTCTCTTTCTGGCGACGTGGTAGAACTCGAACCGGGTGGAGCGTATTATATCGTATTGCTGTACGACGGCTCAGGCCCCGCTTTGAGCGTTGCACCGAGATATTTGTCTTCCAGCAATGTGGAATATGCCAACTTTCCTACCCAGCCGCTGTTCCTCGACATCCTGTATTCGGGATGGTCAGACCGCACCGTTGCAGCTCGCCTGCACCTCGACGGCTTCGTAACCGGCACGGAAGATATCCAGCCGCTTGACGCCTTCAAAGTGAAGGTAATGCCAAACCCTGCCAGCGACTACCTGAACCTTGGCTTCGAACTCGACCAAACGGCTAAGGAAGTACAAGTAGGTATCCTCGATATTAACGGCAAAATGATCGGCCAGCAACGCCTGGAAAATGTACTCAACGAAACGTATCGCTTCGACGTACACGATCTGCCCAACGGCACGTATGTATTGTCAATCCTGACGCCGGAAGGCTACCGCGCCGAGCGTTTTGTGATTGCACGATAGATGTTATCGGGTTGGGGTTGGGTTCACCCCAACCCGATATACCGCGTTTGGCCGCGGTGCCACGGTAGGGGTCGGGGCAAGCCCGACCCCTACCGTGGCACCGCGGCCAACAATTGACGGGTATATGGATGCTGCGGGCGGCGATAAATATCCTCGGCATCGGCCAATTCCACAATCTTTCCTTCCTTCATCACCGCAATGCGGTCGCTCATAAAGCGCACTACCGATAAATCGTGGGAGATAAATATATAGGTGAGCCCGCGTTCTTCCTGGAGTGATTTGAGCAGGTTGAGCACCTGCGCCTGCACCGACACATCGAGCGCAGACACACATTCATCACAGACAATAAAACGGGGATTGACGGCCAAGGCCCGGGCAATGCCGATACGCTGCCTTTGTCCGCCGGAAAACTCGTGGGGGTATCGCGAAAAAAAAGAACCCTCGAGGCCCACTTTTTCCAGCAATGCAATAGCCACATCCCTCCTTTCGCTCTCGCTACTCCCAATACCGTGCACGATCATCGGCTCTACAATCGCTTCGCCGATCATAAGCCGGGGGTTAAAAGAGGCGTAAGGATCCTGGAATATGATCTGCATTTGGCTGCGGAGCGCAGTAAGTTCTGGTCGGGAGGCATGACTCACATCCCTGTTGTCGAATATCACCCGGCCTTGCCGGGGTTCTACCAGTCGGAGAATACTGCGCCCCAGGGTTGTTTTTCCCGAGCCCGACTCGCCGACTAACCCGAGGGTTTCGCCCTTATACACTTCAAAATTGGCGTCGTCCACGGCTTTTACCCAGGAGGGCGCGCGGCTCCAGAATCCGCTTTTACCGCTAAACCAGGTGTGCAGTCCCTCCACTTTGAGTAATGGTGGCGATTCGTGCAATGCGGTTTGGCGTTGGGTTATTTCTTCGGAAGTAAAAGCGTTAGTAGCCACAATTGACGCCAGATCGGCTGCATTAGCGTTTCTTTCAAAATCGGCGATTACAGGCAATCGTTTCAATCTGACATCCAGCGGCGGGCGGCAGGCCAGCAGGCCTTTGGTATAGGGATGTTGCGGCGTTTTAAACAACTGCTCCATATTTCCTTCCTCTACAATATTACCCTGCCGCATAACCAGCACGCGGTCGGCAATAGCAGCCATCACGCCCAGGTCGTGGGTGATAAACAGGACGGAAAGCCCCAGATCCTTTTTCAGTTGGTTCAACAATGCCAGAATAGTCTGCTGTACCGTTACATCCAATGCGGTAGTGGGTTCATCGGCTATCAGAATATCGGGTTGGCCGCACAAGGCCATGGCAATCATGATGCGCTGTTTTTGTCCGCCTGATAACTGGTGCGGGTAAGCGTCATAAACGCGTGACGGATCGTTGATTTGCACCTTTTCCAGCCATGACAAAGCCGTTAATTTTGCCTCTGCTTCCTGCACACCGTGATGCAATCGGATAGCTTCCACAATTTGATCGCCGCAACGCATCACGGGGTTAAGGGAGGTCATAGGTTCCTGGAAAATCATGGCGATCCGGCGGCCTCTGATGGTTCGCCATTGCGATCCGCGCAGTGCATTTAAAGCTATAGATTCTTCATTTTCACGATAATACACTATTTTACCGCCTGGTATGGCGCCAATCTGAATAGGCAATAAGCCCATCACAGAGAGCGCGGTAACAGACTTTCCGGAGCCCGATTCGCCCACAATACCCAGCGTTTCTCCTTTTTGTAGTGAAAAGCTCACCCCATTCACAGCGGTGAGCGGCCCTGCGGCCGTGTTAAATTGGACCCGCAGATCGGTGACTTCTAATATGGAAGTAGCCTGTTCCATCTATTATCAGTGATAATCGGCGTCATTCATGATGCGTAGCTCAATCGAGCCGTCGTTAATATCCAGTTGTAACTGGTCAAAATTCAACAGCCATTCTACAAAGCGTTCACCTAAAAGCTGTCTGCGCCAGCCATTTCCCAGGAACTCTTCGATAGCTTCCGGGTCTGACTTGAGCCGGGCCAGTGTACTACGAGCGATGACCAGCGCCGGGGAGATGCCATTTTCGAAGCTCTTTTGTTTGACCAATAAGTTAAGCATCTCAATCAAAATCTCCTCGCGGGGGTTTTCCATCTCTTCGGGCTGTACCTGGTCAAGTACTGCGCGTTCGTCGTCGGTAGCCGGGGCGCGGTACAATCTGTCAAATTCGGCGCCATACTGGTTGACAATCTTTTCGGGGATGCGCCGGTTTTGGCGCAATGCGTCGCGACCCGAAGACACACTTTTCACTATCGTTCCTATGAGTTTGCTCGGCAGCACCATTTCTTTAGAATAATCTTTTTGCGAGGCGATCTGTCGCCTCCAGGCAAACAAGCGAAGCAGAAAAACCTGCTCACGGGTGTTGAGCGCCTTCATTAATCCGCTGCTCAATGCTTCCTGGTGGGGGTCGCGGGCATAAAACGCAGGATCTTCCCAGCGGGCGCATTCTTCTGCGGCCCAGTGCAGCCTGTCCTTGTGTTTGAGCTTTTCGGTAAGCGCCTGCCAAAGTTCATACAATGGCAACACGTCATCCAGCGCATAACTCAACTGTTGTGAGTTAAACGGCCTGGCCTCCCAATCAGCCACCGCATAACCTTTCGACAACGACAATCGCAACTCATTCTCCACCAGCTTTTTAAAAGAAACAGGATATTTATACCCCGCAAAAGCCGCCGCAACCTGCGTATCAAATACATTGCGCGGAACGACATCAAAATGTGTATAAAACAACCTGTAATCGTTATCGCCGGCGTGCGTAATCTTGCATATATTGGGATCCGTCAGCAGATCGAGAAAAGGACCTAAATCCTTAAGTTCAAAGGGATCAATGAGGTAATTGCCGTGGGGGGTTACCGCCTGGATCAGGCAAATACGGGTAAGGAACCTTTTTTCTCCCACAAATTCGGTATCGAAACACAACCACGGGACTGATTTGTTGGTCTCATAGAATTGCTGGAGTTCTTTTTGATGGGAAATGAGTAAATACGAACGCGTTGACATGAAATTATGTACTCTTTTAACGTTATAATTAGCAGAAAATCGACTTTACTTTGTGTAATTCTGCCATTGATAGCATCAAAGATAAAAGTAGTTTGTTTCTTCGTTCAACTAATCGGCCTTAAATACATACAAACATGAAAGTGGCTAAAAAAATAGCGATCGGCTTATTAATATTACTCGTAGTAGTAATAGGTGCTGCTGCTGCATTGCCTTTTATTTTTAAAGACAAATTGCATAAAGTGGCCATTGAAGAGATCAACAAAACGATCAATGCCAAAGTTGATTTCGGTTCGGTCAGCCTTACGCTTTTCCGCAGTTTCCCCAATTTCAGCTTTAGCCTTCGCGATTTCAGCGTTACCGGAATCGACGACTTCGAGGGCATTCCGCTCGCATCGGGAGAATCCGTCGATTTCACCGTCGATTTGTTGTCTATCCTCAATGGCGGCAACCCCGTGCGCATTCAATCGGTGCATTTGGAGAAACCCAAGATTAATATCCTGGTACTGGAAGACGGCAGGGCCAACTACGACATAGCCAAGCCCTCCGAAGCCCCCGAACCCGAAGCCGAGGCCCCACCTACCAACGTAGAGGTTAAACTCAAAAAATACAGCATCGCGGGCGCCGATATCGTATACGACGACCGCAGCGGCGGAACCTACGTCAACATCGAGCAACTTAACCACGAGGGTTCGGGCAATTTCAGTCTTGACGTCATGGACCTGGAAACCCACACCGATATGGCCGCCTTCACCGTTCAACAAGGCGCGATCCCCTATTTGAAAAAAGCAAAAACGACACTCGACGCCAATTTTTTGATCGATCAGATCAACAGCAAATACACCTTGAAAGACAACAAGCTCGTTATCAACGAATTTGAACTAAGCGCCGACGGTTTTGTACAAATGCTCGAGGAAGACATCAACATGGACCTTACCTTCAGTACCCCGCAAAACGACTTCAAACAGCTCTGGTCGCTCATCCCCAATGCTTATATTCAGGGGTATGAAAATGTAAAAGCCGACGGCAAATTTGAATTCTCGGGCCAGGCTAAAGGCACTTACAACGGGGAAAAAGAACAATACCCCGCATTTGACATTCATATTGGCGTAGACAATGCCAAAGTGAAGTACCCCGATTTGCCCTTGGGAATTACCAACATACAGGCCTTGGTAGACATAAAAAGTCCGAGCAGCAGCTTTGACGACATGACCATCAATGCGCCGCGGTTCAACCTGCGCATAGGCAAAAACCCCATCAAAGCCCGTTTTACGCTCGAAACGCCGATCTCCGATCCCGATGTAGACGCCGACGTAGAAGGAGTGCTCAACCTGGCAGAATTGATGCAGGCCTTTCCGATGGAAGGTTATGAACAACTAAGCGGCATCATCAGCGCCGACGTCACCGCACAGACCCGACTGTCTTATATTGAGCAACAGGACTACGAGCGCGTAAATATGGCCGGCGATATGACCATCAATCAACTCAAGTACAAATCGAGCGGCATGCCTGCCGTACTCATTCGCAATGCCGCCATGAATTTTACCCCCAAACACGTGGGTATCGAGCAATTTGACGCGCAACTGGGAAAAAGCGACTTGCAGGCCAGCGGCACGATCGACAACATCCTGGCATACTTTTCACCCAAAAAAACCATGACGGGCAATATGCGCGTGCGATCTCGGTATTTTGACGCCAATGAATGGCTCACCAGCACCGAACCGGCAGCCACGCCGGCGCCTGCTACCTCTGTTACTCCTGAAACGGAGTCTGCCGAAGGTGAAGCCGCCGCTGAACGCCCCTTCGACCGCTTCGATTTCACACTGGACGGCGAAGCCGGCGAAATAATATATGAAGACTACCACATCAAAAATGCCGCTGTGAAGGGCAACGTGAAGCCCAACCGCATGGAAATACAGAGCCTGGGCGCCGTTATCGGCGATAGCGACATCAAAGCCGACGGTTTAGTGACCAACGCCTTTGATTACCTATACGGCGACGCCGTATTGGGTGGCGACATCAACCTGAGCTCCAAACTGCTCAATCTCAACCAATTCATGACCAGCGAGGAGGGCGCAGCAGCTCCGGCCGCTACCACAGCCACGCAGGCTCCAGCTACGACTGAAGGCCTCGAGCCTATCGTAGTGCCTGCCAACATCGACATGCGTATCAATGCCGACATCCGCAAGCTTATCTATACCAACATGGAGCTCAACGACCTCAGAGGCACCCTGGTCGTCAAAGACCAGGCCGTCGTGCTCGATGAAACCACTGCCAAAACACTCGGTGGCAGCATAGGGCTTGCCGGCAGCTACGACTCCAAAGACAAGGACAATCCTGGGTTCAGCATGAAATTCGATTTGAATAAAATGGATTTCCAAAAAGCGTTCAATACCTTCAACAGCTTTCAAAAACTGGCGCCTATCGGCAAATTCATCGAGGGCATTTTCAACACCAGCCTCATCATGGACGGCAAATTGGGCAAAGACCTCATGCCCCAGTACAATACCCTCAACGTACAAGGATTCCTGCAAACCATCAACGGCGTTGTAAAAGGATTCAAACCACTTCAGTCGGTGGGCAACGCCCTCAACGTCGATTATCTCAAAGACAACCTGAAGCTGGAAAACACCAAAAACTGGTTTGAGGTGAAAAATGGCGCGTTGGAGCTCAAAGATTTCGACTACAAAGTAAAAGACATCGCCATGACGATTGGCGGCAAACACGCCATCTCACAGGATATGGACTACCACATCAAAACGCGTATCCCCCGCAAATTACTGGAAAGCAACGCAGTAGGCGCTGCTGCCGGTAGCGCATTGAACGCCCTGCAAGGCGAAGCATCCAAATTGGGCATCAACCTCAAACAAAGCGAATTTGTTAACGTGATGGTCAACCTTACAGGCAACATCACCAATCCAAAGGTAAAACTCAAGCTATTGGGCGGAGAAGGCGAAGAAAAATCTGTAGTAGAAGCCGCCAAAGATGAAGCCAAGCAACAACTGCAGCAAAAGCTGGATGAAGGCAAAACAAAAGCCAAAGAGACGGCCACGAAGGCTGTAGATTCGGCCAAAACAGTCGTCAAAAAAGAAGTGGACAAAGCTGCCGAAGACCTCACCAAAAAGGCAAAAGAGGCCGCCAAAGACAAAATCGGCGGCGTGCTCGACTCCACCGCGCAGAAAAAAGTAGACAAAGTGCTGGAAGGGGCAGGCAAAGAAGGTACCGATAAAATCAAAGAGAACCTGGATAAATTCAATCCGTTTAAAAAGAAAAAAGACAAAGACGGCAACAAATAGGTGAAGCCGGGTCAAACAGGCGCCTCGCAAGAGTCAGGATTTATTGGCTACTTCTTGTGAGGCGTTTTTTTATAGCCCTATACCTGATATACTGAATTTGGTTAATTTGCATCTCGTTTTGTAGTATTTCGAACTAGAACGATGCATGTTCTAACTTAGACAAATGAAATCTAAACACGTCGAAGTTCCGTTATTTTGGGCCAGCCTGGTGGGCTTTGTTGTGTTACTCTATGACATCGGCTTTCAGCAGAAAGCGCACCATGAGCATTTCATACGGTGGTTTTACCTATTGTATGCCGTTGGCATGTTTGCGGGATTGAGTATCAGAATATTTTTCAAGCAAAAAGAAAGGCCCCTTCGCCGCCTGGCGCATTATATTACCTGGGGTCTGGCGTTATCTATTCTGTTGGCTGAAATTATTTTTGGACTCAGCGGCGTATCCCTGCTCGATATGCTGGGCCATTTTTACCTGGAGCGATGGTTGGCCGGAATGATGTTTGTGACTGAATTTTCAGAACGGCTTTTTGCTATTCAGAAACAGCCGCTCCATCCTGCCTTGATATTTGCCATCAGTTTTTTATTTCTGATATTCGGCGGCACTTTTTTGCTAATGGTGCCAAGTGCCACCTACAAGGGTATCAATTTTGTAGATGCGTTATTTACGTCCACCAGCGCAGTTTGCGTAACCGGCTTAGCCATATTAGATACGGAAAAAGATTTTACCCGGTTCGGGCAAATCGCTATACTTATCCTCATTCAAATGGGGGGGTTAGGCGTACTTACTTTTACCAATCTATTCGGTCTGTTTTTTAGGGGAAAAACATCCTTTCAGAATCAGATCATGCTTAAAGACTTTATTAATGCGGAAAACATCGGTCAGACCTTCCGCACGCTGGTCAAAATAGTCTTATTCACTCTTGCAGTTGAATCTATTGGCGCCGTACTGATCTATTCCTATATGAACGAAAAGGTAGTTAATGGTTTTGGTGAGCAAGTATTTTTTTCTGTTTTTCACGCCGTTTCTGCTTTTTGTAATGCCGGTTTTTCAACTCTTTCTAATGGATTATATGAAGAAAGTATCCGCTTCAACTATGGTATTCACCTGGTTATTGCCGTACTGATCATCATTGGGGGGATTGGCTATATAGTAGTTTTCAACTATTTTACTTTTATAAAAATCTGGATACTCAACAGATACCAGCAAATATTTACCCAAAAACACATCCACCCTACGCGTCCGCTTATTAGTTTAAATACCAAAATCGTAGTGTATACCACCTTCTTGTTACTGGTTGTAGGCACGTTGGCTTTTTATATTCTCGAATATAACAACACGCTCAAAGAACACCATGGCTGGGGTAAAGTCGTGGAGGCTTTTTTTGGGTCGGTGACACCACGAACAGCCGGCTTCAATACCGTAAATATTGGAGCTTTAACCTTGCCAACCCTACTTATATACTTGCTACTCATGTGGATAGGAGCTTCGCCAGGGTCTACCGGCGGCGGTATAAAAACCAGTACCTTTGCTATTGTAACGCTCAACATATGGCAACAGCTAACGGGGAAAAGGCGGATGGAGCTGGGCTGGAAAGAAATTCCTCAAAAAACGCAGCAGCGCGCTTTTTCGATCATGAGTCTGTCATTGGTAGCGCTGGGATTTTCGGTGTTTCTGGTTTCTATTTTTGATGGCGAATTGGGCCTGATGCCCTTGTCTTTCGAATGTTTTTCCGCTTACGGCACCGTCGGTCTCTCTTTGGGTATTACGTCCAAACTAAGTGATGCCAGCAAAATAGTACTGACTATTACGATGTTTATAGGCAGAGTGAGTTTTCTAACTTTGCTCGTGGGAATCGTGCAACAGTTTTTCAGGGTAAAAAACAAACCCTACCAATTCCCCGAAGAAGATATTTTTATTAGCTAACGAACCAGTTAAAAATAAAAAGTGATGAAATTTATCATTATCGGGCTGGGTAACTTCGGCGCTAGTCTTTCAATCAAACTGATGGAAGACGGCCATGAGGTGATCGGCGTAGACCGAAGTATCAACAAAGTGAATTCCCTCCAGGATAAAATCACGCATGCCATCTGCATGGATACTACTGATGAAGAAGCTATACAAGCCCTCCCGCTCGACGACGCCGATTATGTGATTATCGGCATTGGCGAAGACACGGGCGCTTCTATCCTCACCACGGCACTGCTCAAAAAGTATTGCTCCAAAAAAATCATCAGCCGGGCTATCTCTGATTTGCACCAGACCGTACTGGAAGCCATGGGTATCGAAGAAATTCTACACCCGGAGGCAGACACCGCGCGCCGGCTGGCCAGCCGTTTTATGATAAAAGGCGCTTTATCTTCTTTTAGCCTGGATGATGAATTTGACATTGTAGAGGCAGAAGTGCCGGAGCAATACGTGGGTATGACAATACAGCAGGCCAAATTCAGGGAAGACAACCACGTCAATATCGTAACTATCATCCGCAAGCGCAGGCGGCGCAGCATTTTGGGCAACTGGCAGAATATTCAGGAAGTTTTCGGCGTGGTAACGCCAAATACCATTCTAGAGGCACACGATATCCTTGTGATTTTCGGAAAAGCCGACGATATTGAAAAGCTGCTCAATACTTAACGACCGCTTACCTCAAAAGCCGCAGTATGCTCGAAGCTGCGAAAATCGACCGGGCTTACCCCCGACACGCCCTGCTCGGCCATAAATACGCCGTAGATCGTATCCACTGCCGCCATTGTGAGTTTGTTGTGGGTAACTATGATAAACTGCGACTCGCCCGAAAATTTCTTAATGATCTTGTTGAACTTGCTGATGTTGGCGTCGTCGAGCGGCGCATCCACCTCGTCGAAGATACAGAAAGGCGCTGGTTTGAGCAGATAAAGCGCAAACAGCAAAGCAATGGCTGTCAGCGTTTTCTCCCCGCCTGAAAGCTGGCTGATCGTCTGAGGGCGTTTGCCCTTGGGTTTGGCCACGATTTCAATGCGCGATTCCAGCGGATTGTCGGGTTCGAGCAGCACCAGGTCGCAGTTGTCATCCTGGGTAAACAAACTGCGGAATACGTCGATAAAATACAACCTCGCCTTCTCAAAAGCCTCCAGGAACTGGGAAGTGGCGGTTTCCTCAATTTCTTTGATCGTCTCCATCAACGAGTCTTTGGCCTTCACAATATCGTCGCGTTGCTGCGAGATGGAATCGTGGCGTTCCTTCATCTCGTCGTAGGCCTCCACGGCCAGCGGGTTGATCTCGCCGTAGTTGTCCAGGCGGTTTTTGACGCGCTCTACCTGTTGTTGAAGTTCATCCACGTTGACCACCACAGGCGGCGCCTCGTTGATGATATCGTTGATTTCGATATTGAATTCAATACGAAGGCGCTGGGCTACGGCGCTGATATCGAATTTGACCTCGTTGAACTTGTCTTTCAACTGGTTGATCAAAATCTGCTGGTCTTGCTGCTGGCGGTTGACCTTTCGCAGGTGGTCTTCCATCTCGGTGATGCCGCCCCTGGCCTGGAAATAGGCATGTTCGGCATCGGTCAGTGAAGCCTCCATCACCTTGCGTTCTTCGTAGCGCGTTTGGAGGGCTGCGGTGAGTTGGTCGATAGACGTCTGAATTTGCATCAGCTCTTCATCGCTGTGGCTCAGGGTTTGCTGGGCCGACAGCATCGCTGCGCGGGTATCTTCGAGTTGTTTTTCTTTAAAATTCAATTCGCGTTGCAGGGCGCTGACTTTGTTCTGCTGGCGGATAAACGCGATATTTTTATCATTAAAACCCGACGAAGCCAGGCTCATTTCTTCGGCGACCTGGCGGTAAGAGCCGTCGGCGTTAAAAATATTGTCTTTGATCTGTTTAAGGTCAGCCAGCTTCTGCTCCATGTCGGTTTCGAGGTCGGACTGCGCTTTTTGCAGCGCGGCCATTGCCTCGTCGATCTGGGTGCGGCGCTCGTCGGCGTGACTGATAAAATGCGCAAAATTTTCCAGGCGGGTATTCAGCGACACCTTTTCGCGCGACAAGCGGTTGAGTTCGTTGCGCTCCTGCTGGATTTGCGCGGCGGCCTTCTGGGTTTTGAGCGTTTCAATCTGGCTTTTTATTTGGAAAAACTCACTCGAAGTTTTGTTTTCGTCGCGTTCCAGCTTCTTGATGGCTTCTTCGAGGTGTTCGAGGTTTTTCTTGCGGCCGATCTTTTTGCCTTCAAACAAGCCCACCGATCCTCCGGAAAGGCTGTATCTGCGATGGATAAACTTGCCGCTTTTCGACAGCAACACCAGGTCTTTGCCGGGTTGTGACGCCCTGACGTCGTCATTTTCCACTACCAGTACATTTTCAAGCAGGTAGCCGACCAGGTTGCGATACGCCGGTTCGGTTTCCACCATATCGATAGCTTGCACGGCGCCGGGAAGCAATACTGCGGGCATCATGTAGTCGCGGAAAGCGTCGAGCATAAAGAAATTAGCCTTGCCCTTCTGGCTGCGGCTGAGCAGTTCGATAGCCTGGAAAGCCTCCTCCATATTGTCCACCACGTAGTAGTTGAGATAGGGATCGAGGTAATTTTCGATAGCGATGCGGAACTGCTCGTTCACATAAATGAGGTCGGACAGCAGGGGGGCTTCCTTTTTCCAGTCCTTGTTAGCCTTCAAAAAGCGGATCGACTCGGGGTACCCCTCCAGGTTGTCGATCATATTTTTGGTAAGCTTGTATTCGTTGCGGCGGGCGTCGAGTTCGCGGTTGATGCGGGTCATTCGGGCGGAAGTTTCCTCCAGCAGCGCCTCCGTCTTTTGTAGTTCTTTTTGACGATTTTCCTCTTGAAGTTCCAGTGTCTCCAGTCGCCCGCTCACCTTGCGTTCTTCGGTTTCGATGGCTTTTGCTTCCACTTCCAGTTTGCCTATCTCGTCGCGGCGCATCTGGGTTTCGAGCTGGATTTTTTCCAGTTCCTGGCGCAGGTTATCGTGCTGGTTAAAATGTACCGCCTTTTGTTTTTCGAGTTCAAAAACGGCTCTTTCGGCTTGTTGTTGGCGGCCTACGATAGCGTCGAGTTCGGTTTTGAGCGAACTGTGGCTTTCTTTGATCTTATTCAGCGCCTCTTCGGCTGTGGTGAGTTCCAATTCGAGGCGGGCCTCCACCCGTTTTTCGGCGGTTAGTTCCTCGCGGTACTGGGCTATTTCCTGTTCGAGCTGCTGCAGGCGGATTTGGGCGTTGGTAATATCGCCGGCCAGTTTGGATTTGTTTTGGGTCACAAATTGCTGGCGCTGCTCCTGCAAACGCAGGTCATTTTCGGCGTTCCTTACCAGTCCGATGAGGTTGTTGAGTTCGCGCTGGCGATCCGACAACACCTTTTCCTTGTCGAGGTTGGTTTTGCGCTCGGCCTCCAGTTGGGCTTCCAGGGTGCGGGTATCCACCTCCAGTTGGCGGTAGCGGTCTTCTTCCTGTTGCAACTGGCTGCTCACGGCCTTGTGGCGTTCTTTAAGTTCGGCCACTTTAATCAGCGACAGTTGGGTACTGGCTTGTTTATATTCTTCTTTTAATTCAAAATACCGCTTGGTCCGTTTGGCTTGTTTTTCGAGTGTTTTGAGGTTATTGTCGATTTCGTGGAGGAGGTCCTCTACCCTATCCAGGTCTTCAGTGGCGCTTTTGAGTTTGGCGAGCGTTTCGCGTTTGCGCACCTTGTACTTTGAGACGCCGGCGGCTTGTTCAAACATCTTGCGGCGGGCGTCTTCCTTGTCTGCCAGGATATCGTCTACCATGCCCAGGGCGATGATCGCGTAGGAATTAGAGCCGATGCCGGTATCGAGAAACAGGGATGTAATATCTTTTAGTCGGCAAGCCACGCCGTTGAGGCGGTATTCGCTTTCGCCGGTGCGATACAGCATGCGAGAAACTGTAACCGTCTGATATTCAGTTGGCAGGAGATTTCGGGTATTTTCAAAAGTCATCGACACCTGGGCTACTCCGCTTGCTTTGCGTTTTTTGGTGCCGTTAAAAATCACGCTGGTCATCTGGTCGAGGCGCAATTCTTTGCTTTTTTGTTCGCCCAATACCCAGCGTATCGCGTCGACGATATTAGACTTCCCCGAGCCATTGGGTCCTACAATACCGATCACGTCGGCATTAAAGTGAATGACCGTCTCGTTGGCAAAGCTTTTGAATCCCTTTATTTCCAGCGTTTTCAACCTCATAGCCCGCAAAAGTAAGAAAAAATCAATTTCGGATTTCGAAAATTCGGATTTCGGATTGTTCCTTGATAAATCCGCCATCCGAATTCCGAAATCTGAAATTGACAAACAATGACAAAAGAAAGCCTTGCAAAAGGTAAAAACAAGCGTATTTTTGCAGCGCTTTGAAACACACGGCCTGGAAAGCCGAAAAATTTACTTCGGCAAAACGCCCGACTCGCATGAAAAAAACAGCTTTACTATTTGTAGCCTCTCTTCTGCTCGCAGGAATGGCATCGGCCCAAACGGGTATTATTCGCGGTAATATTTACGATAAAGAAACGGGGGAACCCGTTATTGCAGCTACTGTTCGGCTGCTCAACACCAACTTCGGTGAAGTAACCGACCTCGACGGTTTTTTCAGCCTCGGCAGCATACCCGCGGGCAATTACACGCTGGTGGCCTCGTATATCGGTTATGATAGCGTGGCCGTAAACGTAAGCCTAAAAGCCGGCGGCATCGTTTATCAGCGCATCAACTTATCGCCCAATAGTATAGAACTCAGTACCGTCGATGTATCCGCCCAGCGCGAACAGGCCCGTTCCGACGTACAGGTCTCTAAGCTCACCGTATCGCCCAAGCAAATCAGGGCGTTGCCGGCCACCGGTGGCGAGGCGGATATCGCCCAGTACCTTCCTGTATTACCGGGTATTATCGTGTCGGGTGACCAGGGCGGCCAGCTATACATCCGCGGTGGCTCTCCTATTCAAAACAAGATCCTGCTCGATGGCATGACGATTTACAACCCCTTCCACACTATCGGCTTTTTCTCGGTTTTTGAAACAGAGACCATTCGCAGCGTGGACGTACTCACCGGCGGCTTCAATGCCGAATACGGCGGTCGCATCTCGGCGGTAGTAGATATCAAAACCCGGGAAGGCAATAAAAAGCACTTTGCAGGATTGGTCTCCGCCAGTCCTTTCCAGGTAAAAACGCTGCTGGAAGGCCCTATCAAAAAAATATCGGAAGAAACCGGCAGTAGCATATCTTATTTGGTAACAGCTAAACACTCTTATCTGGATCAAACCTCTCAATACCTCTATAAATACGCTGCCGACACCTCGTTTTTCTCTTTTGCTGCGGGTGATACCAGCTTTTCCGATATTGCCGGCGACGTAGTACTGCCTTACAGCTTCACCGATATTTACGGCAAGGTATCCATACTCGGCGGCAACGGCAGCAAATTAAACCTGTTCGGTTTCAACTTCACCGACCGATTTGATTTTGTGGGGTTGGCCAAGCTCAACTGGACGACCACCGGCGGCGGCGCCAATTTCACCTTGGTACCTCCCTCTTCCAATGTAGTGATGGATGGCTCGGTGGCCTACTCCAAATACGACATCATGCTGGATGAGTCGGATAACAGGCCCCGCCGCAGCGGTATCACCAGTTATTCCGCCATTCTTAACTTCACTTATTTCGGCAACAAAAACCAGGTCAATTACGGGTTTGAATTCACCGGTTTTAACACAGACTTCTCGTTTGTCAACCCGGTAGATATCAATTACAGCCAGCGCGACTTCACCACCGAGCTGGCCGGTTATGCCAAGTACAAACTCAAAGTAGGCAACCTGATAGTCGAACCCGGCTTCCGGGCGCATTACTACGCCTCCCAGGCCGCCATGTCGTTTGAACCGCGTTTTGGTTTAAAATACAACATCACCGACTTCCTTCGATTTAAAGCGGCGGGCGGCGTTTACTCTCAGAACCTCATCAGTTCGGTAAATGAATTTGATATCGTCAACTTTTTCGTAGGATTCCTTGCCGGCCCGGAAGAGACCCTTTACAAACCCGGCTCAAACACGCCGACCAAAAACCGCCTCCAGAAGTCGTTTCACGCCATCGGCGGCCTTGAAATAGACCTTAGCAAAAAGCTCCAGCTCAATATAGAGCCCTATTACAAAGGGTTCACGCAACTGATCAACATCAACCTCAATAAGCTCAGCAACCAGGATCCCGACTTCGTCACAGAAACCGGAGAGGCCTATGGCGTCGACTTGTCGGCCAAATACGAAGCTAAAAACCTGTACCTGTGGGCTACTTACTCGCTGACATACGTAAACCGCGACGACGGCGAGCAGGTTTACCCGACCGTTTTCGACCGCAGGCACAACATCAATATGCTCGGCACCTATTCTTTCGGAAAAAAACAAGCCTGGGAATTTAGTCTGCGCTGGAATATGGGTTCGGGTTTCCCCTTCACGCGTACGCAGGGTTTTTACCAAAATAATAGTTTCGACGATTTGCTGCTGACCGACATCCTCACCGGCAATTACGACCTGGGCACTATTTTATCAACCAAGCGCAACGACGGCCGGCTGTCGTATTACCACCGTCTGGACGCCTCGTTGAAGCGCACCGTGGAATTCAGCAAAAATTCGAGTTTGGAAGCTGTATTAAGCGTGACCAACGTGTACAACAGGGAAAACATCTTTTACGTAGACCGCATCAGCAATAAACGGGTTAACCAATTGCCTATTTTGCCCAGTGTGGGTCTTACATTTAAATTCTAAACCCGGTCCAACATCCAGGTTTGCAATTCCAGGAAAGTTTTCGTCAGCTCTTCTAGTTCTTCGGGAGGGGCTCCATGGCTTTCGCATTTGCGCTGGAAGACCTCTAACACCTCCATCTCGCTGAGATCGGCTTGTTCATCTGCCAATTGAGCATCGAGGGACTGATATTGGCGATACAGCTTAATCTTCAGGATATCAAGCGGCATATCTTTCGCGAAAGCGTGAAGTTGCAGGTCGAGTTGGGGGATCAACTTATCGGTATGCACCACCAATTCTACCCAAGGCCTTAGTACTTCTCGTTTTTTAGCTTGAAAAGCGGTCAGGGCATCCTTCACCTCATCGATATTTCCTTCAATAGTTTTCAGCCGGCGGAAAGTGGGTACAGGTATAGCTTGAACGGATTCTATGGCTCGTCCTTCGGCATTGATAATATAAACGCTTTTATCGTCGGCCATCTCGTTAAAACTCAGTGGTATAAGCGAACCGGAATAGTATACGTGCCGCTTACGCCCCACCTGTTGGGCCCGGTGCAGGTGGCCCAGGGCCACATAATCAAAAATGCCGGGAAAATCTTCTGCCGCCATATTTTCTACATGACCTATATAGATATTGTTTTGCGGGTCGGAGGCGGTAGCGCCGCTGGCGTACATATGCCCCATGGCAACAAAAGGGATATCGAGGTGGCGGTAGGGAGCGGCCAAGGCGGCCACCGCCTCAAAATGGACTTTCATGCCTTTGCTTACTGCGGCGATCCGGTCGTAGCCGCTTTCACCAGCTTCGCTGAGCCGCAGGTCGCGATCGCGCAGAAAAGGCACGGCGGCCACCACGGCTTCGGGGCGGCCATCAGAGCCATTCAGGATAAGCAACTCGTCGGCCAGATTTTCGGGGGCGGCACTCACCACATGGATATGCAAGGCTTCAAGCAATTCGCGGGGGGCGTCGAGCATGGGCGGCGAATCGTGGTTGCCGGCGGTAATCACCACATGCCGGCAAGGCGAGCCGATGAGCTGCGCCAAAAAGCTGTAATACCGCTTCCGGGCGTAATTAGGCGGGTTGCCGATATCAAAAATATCGCCGGCGACGAGTAAAATATCAATTTGTTTCTCCCGCACTTCGTTGGCAAGCCAGTCAAGTGCCAGGGTATGCTCCTCCTCTCTGTCGAAGTTGAGCAATTTCTGGCCGAGGTGCCAATCGGAAGTATGCAGGATGCGCATCCCGGCTATTTGATCTGGTGAAATTCTTTAGCGGCTCTTTCCGGCGATAGCGAGGCGTGTTTTTCGCCTTCTGCCACCAGGTAGTATTGCAGGCCTTTAGACTTTTGCACCGTAGCGCTCCAGTTGGCAAGTCCTATCTCTGCATCTGCATCGCCTTCGCTCGGGCTGTCAGCCGTCATTTGTATGCGTTGGAATGGTTCGAACTTGGCATTTCGATAAAACAACCAAACTTGCTTCGCACCGGCAACTTTAGCTGAAATAGAAGCGCCGTTAGGCTGTACGGCGTGTTGTACATTAGAGATTGCCGGGGGTGTACCTTTCAGAGCCGGGTGGTTGAGCAGATAATTGACGCGTTCGCTCATCAATTCGACAATACCCACTACGCTGGAATTATCCACCTTGACCGTCTGATAGAGGTTCTGGCCAAAGCTTTCGGTGGCATATAATTTATTCGCATCTTTTTCAACCAGCGGTTTAATGAGCTTTTGGATAGCTTCCGCCCGTTCAATATAAAGTCCGTTTGAGAAGTTTTCGGCAATAATCGTGCGTACGTGGGCCAGGTATATCTTCCGGTAAAGCGGATTTGCCAACAGGCGTTTAATCAATGGCTTGCGTTCGTTATCGTAATGCAACATAGGGCTGAGTTGCTGCATCTTTTCGGTTGACAGCGCCGGCCCGTCGTCGGGATATCGAAACCCGCCGAAACACATATTCATATCCCAGATAACAGGGTGGTAAATACCAAATGTGTCCCGGTACAGGTAGTAATTATGGCTCAGCCTGCCGATATAACTATCGAGATTCACCAGCACATTATTGAAAGCGATCATCCAGAGTGCCTGGTCTACATCAAAAATCGAATCGAGTTGTTGGGGCGCCTTATTAATCACCTGAATCAGACTGATCAGGTCTTTCCAGTTAGTTCCTTTTTCCAGTTCATACAGGTTCATATAACAAAGCGAATCCTCTCCAAAATAGACGAGCGAAGCTTTATCGGTAGGTGGGCAGGTTTCAATTTTTTTGCCGTTGTAATCGGGGTCGCATTTAATTAAGGGTCCGGTATTGCTACCAAAATAGGTTTTTATGAACTTTTC
The DNA here is from genome assembly GCA_013360405.1 of Saprospiraceae bacterium. GTDB lineage: Bacteria > Bacteroidota > Bacteroidia > Chitinophagales > Saprospiraceae > JABWBR01. Next base: position 72,269 of record JABWBR010000028.1, on the reverse strand, counting down.
GTCCACGGATTCCGTGCAGTTATAGAGGCCCAGGTATTCGTTATTGACATATACTTTTGCAAAATTAGCCCTTGGCGAGGGCATATATTTGCGAGCAATTTCATAGGCCATCACTTCGCGAAGGAAACTGGGATCGCGAAAAACATTAGAGAGTTTGAGGGTAGTAAAGCCACCCGGCAGCACTTGTTTTTTGTTAATATGATCAACCTTAACATTAAGCGGAAGCTTAGAGGCGCCTATTTTTGCCACATTAAAAAAAGAGCTGCTGCCCTTATAACGAATGCCGACTTTCGCATAAGTCACACCATTGACTACTACATCGCCTACCAGGCGTTTTTCTTCGTAGCCCTCTTGTTTAAATGAATTGAGAAGAGAATCCCAGTTGCTCTCCTTGAAAGTTATCTTTACCTCGAGGATATTATCGAGTTTGTACAAATCCTGGTTCGTATTCGCCGTTTGCGCGGGAGCTTTCGTGGGGGCTTTCGCCGAAGTTTTCGGCTTTGCAGGTGTTTTAGCCTTGGGTTTATTCTGGGCAGCCGCTACTTGTACAATGAGCAACAAGCAGGCGAAAATAAAAACTATTTTCCTCATGGTCAATTGATTGACAGCGTTATGATGACGGCATCCTGGCGGGCAGGATGCCGATTTGCTTTTATTGATTTATTTCTGACAAAGTAGCGCTATGCCGGTCATAAGTATAACGCAAAGGTTCGTAGTTAACTGCTTTCGCATTTTCGGCCATGATGTAATACTCGATGCGGGTAGAACCCGATGCGGGTTGTATCACTACGCCATAGATTCCATCGTTGGCCTCCTGGTCATGGTGCCGGCTGTCGTCGTGCATTGGCGACTCGGCAAAATCCTGGCTACTTTCAAACCGGTAAAAGAGACGCACATTTTTGGCGTATTTTTCCACTTTGGCCTGAATTTTGAAATCTGTGACCTGCTGGGTAGAAAAACGTTCCCGGTGGGTGACTTTCACGTCAGTGATTGCGGGTGGAACTACTTTAAAAGACTCATCCTGTTCGAGATAGGCCAACCTTTTTTGCATAAAATCAACAATACCCGGAATATTGCTGCGCGTACCGATAGTTTCCAGCAGGCTGCGATTAAAATCTTCTACCGGGTAGTAGCGGTTGCTATCTTTTGAAAATGCGTCGCTGATGAGGCTTTGCAATTCCCTGGCTCTCTGTTCGAAACGTCCGCTGCTGAAAAATTCAGCCATGATCGTGCGCATATGCGATAGATATTGCTTTCTATGCAATTCATTGGTCAGCAGCATGCTGATCAAGGGTTTGGTTACGTCATCGGCATGGAGCAGTACGGGTAGTTCGAGCAGTTCATTTGTACTAAGGTCAGAACCGGCGCCCGTATTTTTAAAACTCCCGATTGCAAGGTTGAGGTCAAAAATAACAGGTACGAACCTGCCTTTGCCATCGTTGTACAAATAGTAATGGGGGCTATATTGTCCGGTATAGCTACTCAAATTGACCAGCAAGTTGTTGAATGCCAGCATCCACAACGTGCGGTCTACGTCTAACACGCGGTCGATCTCCTCAGGCGACTCATCAAGTACGCGGGATAATTCAACTAATTCACGCCAATCGGCATTATCTGAGCCTTTGAAGTGAAATTTAAAACAGGCGGGGTCTTTGTCATACTGCAGCGAAGCATATGCCTTGGCTTTACAGCCATCGGGCGCCTGTTCAACCGTATTGGGATCGCTTTTAAACAAACTGCCTTGCGAAGTGCCGAAATGGTGGGTCAAAAAGGCATCGGTGACCGTTTCCACATTGACAAAAAGGCCGTAGTATTCGCCGTTGATCGTCACTTTGGCATAGTTTGCTTTGGGCGCAGGCACATAATGGCGGGCAATTTCATAGCCAAGCACTTCTCTCACCATACTGGGGTCGCGCAGGGCGCTGGAGAGATCCAGGTCGGTATACCCCTGGTAGTTCTGGCTATCGTTCATATAATTTAGCGATACGAATAAGCCATTGCGGCGTCCACCCGGCGTAAAAGCTTTGCCGTCGCGATAGCGGATTCCGGCGGCATCAAAGCGCTGACCGTTAATCTCAACCCTGCCTTTAAGCAGTGCATCGCCATTGTAGCGCAGAGAATCCAGCATATAACGCCAGTTCTTCTGTTCAAAGGTAATGCGGACCTCCTGGATCGTATTTGTGTCGTAAAAATCCTTTTGAGCCGATACCGAAGAAATAAAACTTATACAAAAAAAGAGGCCTGCAAGCCATTGTGTATTCTTTTTCATAATGCGATTGGATATACTTGTGATGTTGCAATATTAGCAAAATATAGCTTCAAAGCTCTTCAAAAAAGCCTGTTTTCTTGTTCTTTTGCACATTATTCCAATGGAAGTAGCGGCCGTTCATAACCACATACACGCCCGGGGGGAGTGTTTGCGCAAAAGCGAGCGCGCTGCCTAAATTAAAAAACCCATCAGAAGAAGTGCCGAAGGCATAAGGCACCATAGCGCCCGTCAGCACAATTGTTTTGCCTTCAATTTGTGTCTCTGCCAGGTACTTTGCCGTTTCTACGATACGGTCGGTGCCGTGGGTGATGAGGATGTTGTCGTATGTCGACCGGCGGCAATTATGTACAATGATCTCCCGGTCGGCATCGGTCATTTCGAGGCTGTCAACCATCATCAACGTTTTCACATCGATATCTAGTGTACACCTGCCCAAATCGAGCATTTGGGGCAAGTGCGTATCTTTGAAATACAATTCGCCGTTGATGTAATTGTATTTTTTGTCAAAGGTACCGCCAGTTACAAAAATTTGAACCATAGGCTAATTTACGCGCTTACAAAGATGCACAAGTTTAGTAAGAAGTTGTAAAAGACCCGCTTTATTCTACTTTAAAGAATGAGTCGTCAACGCCTTTATTGATCTCCAGGCTGAGCAATTCCATCTCTAGTGGAAGGGGCATCATACCGCTAGATTTTTTCAGTGCCGGAAATTTAATCCCTTCCATTTCTTTGTAGTTCAATATGTCGTCAACCACGGCAATTTCGCCGGCAGGGCCCGGTTGCAGTGCAATAGTACGCAGTTTGAGGCCCGTGTCCGCATCAAAATAACTTGTAAATTTTTTTCCTCCCGGACGGGTTATGTCCAATACATAAGCTTTCTTCTCATCCAGCATTTCTACGCCAATCAGTTGCAGGGAATAACCCATTTGCAGATAATGCAGTTCGGGGAATAATAGGGATTGCTCTTTGATTCCTGCCAAGGTGGCCGAATCTACCGGCTGGGGTTTGCCCATCACTTTGATCTGCGCCTTTTCACCGTCAAAAATGGTTTGGTTGACTACATTGCCGCCAATTTGTACCCGCATATTCATTTTAGCGGGAGCTTTTTGGGTCATATCGATTTGCATGCTCATTCCCTGAATGTGGGTGGTCATCACCACTCTCAAGTCCCTCACTGCTTCCAGTTTTTCTTTGCCACCGATAGCAATCAGATAATGGTCAATTACGCCGGCAGGGTCTATATCCTGTGGCAGCGCGATGGCTAATTCTTCTTCGGGTTTGCCAAAGCTATCAAAAAAATATATGGTGGAATCAATCGCCAGCGGCTTGAGCTCAGGCGCCAGTTCGTTTTTATTGCCCACGGCCAATATGTGTAATCGATTGAATTTAAGCCAACTGTCCGCTATTTCCTGTAATTCATCAGCTGTTACTTCATTGAGTTGTTTGCGATAGATTACGTCATAATCCGTCGGGAGTTTGTATCGTGCCAAATCCAGATAATACCTGATCATGGACTGCGGTCTATCCAGATCCTGTTCAAAAGCGGCCAGCAACTGCCGGCGGGCGCTTATAAGTTCTGCTTGTGGTATCTTTTCGGTACGCAAACGCTTGATTTCTTCGAGGGCAACCATGCAGAAGCTGTCTACCTTATTACTGCGGACGGTAGCCTGAAGCTGCCAGTTGCCAATTTGAGGGTCTGCTTCCACCTCCGATAATACCCGAAACGCAAAATTTTTCTCGTCGTGTAATTTTTGATAGAGCCGCCCCGTAGTTTCCCCCCCTAATATCTGGTTGAGCATTTGTATCCTGGGCAAATTGGCAGAACCCGGATTGAGTAATATGGGCGATGAAAGATGCAGCACAGCTTGTGCCATGCCAATTTTGTGTATTACACTGATCTTCGTTTGTGCGGGAGGTTCTGGTGTGGGAAAATATTCGAGCAACCCGGAACCTCTTGTCCATGGCTCAAAATATTGGCCGGCAAGTACCCTAATCTGGTCTGTATTCACATCGCCGGCCACAACCAGGTAGGACATTTCCGGTTTGAACGTATTGTAATAAAACGTAGAGCAGCGCGCAGCAGTGAGATTATTCAGGGTTTGAGGGGTGATCAACTCGCCATACGGGTGTTCGCTTCCATTGCGCAATACGGCGGCTACTTTGTGGGCGATAGCAGTAGGATCACTACGGCTTGATAACACGTCTGATATCATAGTCTGTCTAATGCTATCAAAAGCAGGCACAGGAAAGGAGGGATTGATTACTATATCAGCCATCATATGTAGCATAGTGCCGATATTGTCTGGGGGACAGGAACCAAATAATCCGTCCCGTCCCGAGGAGAGCGTAGCATCAGTGGTATCGAGGGTTTCAGCTATTTGAGCGGCATTGCGATTTTTGGCGCCGGCCATAAGCAGCCTGCCTGTTAGTTCTGCCATGCCCGTCAGTTGACGTTCGCCCATTAGCGGCAAGTCGACAAAAAGCTGCAGGTATACCTCCTGCAAAGCGGGATTTTCAATCACAATGACTTTCAGCCCATTTTCCAGATCGAAGCGCTGGTAAGGCGGCATGGGCTCGTAGGCTTCGCTTTGCTGGGCTTGCAACCCTACGGTGGTAATCCAACATAGTATGCTAAAAAGGATGACTTGTTTTTTCATAGTTTGCACTACTCCTTTCTTTTGTTTTCGATAAGGAAGCGCAAAGATATACAGGAATGAGGAATGAGGAATGAGGAATGAGGATTTGAGGAATGATCGAATCCTCAACTCCTCACTCCTCAAATCCTCGGCCCAATCAGACTACCTTATCCGCACAAGAAGAGCTGGCAAAGGCATCGGGTTTTGCTTTGAACACAAAACCCATTCCGAGGATATAGCCCATTGCTTCTTTGAGTGCCAGGTTCGATTGGAATGCAGGGTCGGTATTTATGTCGGCGTGGACTTCCAGGGCCACGTCGTAGGAGTCGAGCAGGTCGCAAAGCGAATAGGCGACTTCTACCGAACGCGCCACTTCGGCAATCATTCGTTCGCGCAGGCTCATTTCTTTTTCATAGCGGCTGTTGCTGATAAACATAAAGCCCCCTTTCTTTTCCCGAAGGAAAACCACGACGGTGGCAAACTCTATGATATCGCCACGCACCTGAGAATCTGAACCGATACATACCTTAAGTTTGTACCCCAGCTCTGTTTCTCTGATGATTGCCTCTTCTACTGCAGCTTTGAGCGGCATTTCAAGGCGTTGTCCGTTAAGTCTTCTCCAATTCATGCAGTAAGCCGATTTTTAACAAAATTAACAAGCAATTTTGCCATATGCATTACTTCCAATTCAATTTATCACAAAATTAATATTGGATTAACGCTTATGTAAACGGGTTTACTGCCAGGAAAGTTCCCGAAGCGTCATCTCAGTGCTATCCAATCGCCGACAGTCACGATAGCTACCTGTTCGGCGCCGTTGGGTTGTTGTTTATAAATAGCGGCGTCACCCATTTGCAAGGCAGGGCCGGGACTACCTGTTGGGAAAGAATGCGCGGCAAGTAAGACGACGCCATTGCCGGCAGGCAAACCATTGATCAGATCAAGGGTACGCTGGTAGCGGCCATTTTCATCGCCGTATACGGTGTAAGTAAGGGCTTGGGAAGTTTCGATAGGGAGTTCGGGGTTGACATCAAAACGCTGGGCGGTTTGGATACAGCGGCAAAATTCGCTGGACAAAATTTTGCTGAAGGGCAAGCCAATATTTTTGAAGGCCGCACCGGTTTCTGTTGCCTGCTGGCGCCCTTCGGTCGACAATTGTCTGGCTATGGTAGAATCGCAGCTCTTCCACCATTCCGGGATAGTGGAGTTAAAATTGTCGATCCCAACCGTTGCATTGGCATGGCGGAAATAAATGACATAATTGCCGTTGCGCATGGCTTTAAACAATTCGGCATGATAGGTAACTAACACGGTGCGTTCCGCCTGATTTTGCGGATCAGTTTTGCTAGCGGCGGTGACGATGAATTTGCCCTGTTCGTTAGGTGCAATGTACATGCCGTTATCGTCAATGATTCCTGCGGTGGCCGACCAGTTTGCAGATTCGCTGGCTTCCAGTTGCAGGGTATCGCCAGGTTCGATCATCAAATTATCCTCGGGGGTAATGACAATTGCAGTTGGGCTATCGTCATCATCGCGCTCGCAGCCGGAAAATACAAGGGAGGCGCCGGCGAGTGCCAGCAAGAAAAAAAGTCGCATATACTTCCTGTTTTAATCAGGGTAAATATACGCGATATTTCGCGTTGTCATTGCGTCAAACCCCATATCCAATGTCCTTCGGTGTCGAAGTATCCAATTTTGTCGCCTTGTTCCACCCGGAAGAGGCCCTGGCCTGCATAGCTGATAAACTCATAATCGGGTTGTGCGATAAGTTGGCCGTCGAGATTGGATAAACCGTTGAGTCCTTCTATGCGTACTTTCGCGTAGCCGCCTTCAAAGCTATCAATGCGGTCGTATTTTGGCGGAATAATTTCGATACCTTTTTGGTTAATGATACCCCATTTGCCGTTGATCTGCACTACAGCCACGCCGTGTTTAAATGCGGTGGCCTTTTCATAATACCCGTCGTACACATTGGCTTGTTCGGTAATATAATAAAAACGCAGTTTTTCGTCGCGCATCAGTCCGCGGCCTTCCTGAAATTTCAGCAACCTGTCAAGGCCTGGTTCCAGGATGAGTTGCCCGTCCAAGCTGACCAGGCCCGCCCGCTTAATGCCTTTATAAACCACGGCCTTGTCGGCGTCAAAATCGAGACAACGCGAAAAATCGAAGGGAATAACCACAGCGCCTTTAACATCGATATATCCGCAGGCGCCATCCTTGTATACCGCGGCGCGACCTTCATAAAAAGGCGCTGCTTTGGAGTAGATACAGGGAATAACCAGTTTGCCGGTAGTATCGATAAAGCCGAAGCCCTTGCTGTCTTTAACCAGTGCCATGCCTTCCTGAAAAGGCTCCACCACCACATAACCCTGAGATGTAATCAATTGCCCTTGCCTGTTAATCACGCCGTAAGTAACCTGCTTATAGCCAAAGCGAACCACTGCCAGGCCCGATGAATCAAATTCGCGGATATCCGTGAAGCGGGGACGGGCAATAGCTTTGCCCCGCATATCAACCAATCCGTATTTGCCGCCGGATACGATACGTGCCACGCCGCCCTGAAAATCAAAAGCTTTTTCGTAGCGGGTGGGGATGGCCATAGCGCCCAACCTGTCGACATACCCTACTCCTTCTTCATTTTGCACCCAGGCCAGGCCGTTGTTAAAATTGCCGGCGCGTTTATATTCAAACTTAATTTGCACATCGCCCTGCTTGTCAATAAACCCCCATTGGCGCCCCAGTTTAACGGCAGCCAGGCCCTCGCTGAAATTCATTACTTCGCGAAAACGGCAGGGGATAACCTCCAAACCATCCACATTTACAAAACCCCACATGCCGTTGCGTTTCACTGCCAGGCGGCCTTCGGCAAAAGAGCCGATCTCATCGTATACAGCGCCAACCCTGAGTTGTCCCAATGTATCTATAAGGCCGTATTTGGGTGCTTGTACGTATACTTTTACAATGCTGTTGTTGGTGTTTTCGAGAAAACCGATACCGTCGTATTGGCAGGGGATGAGCGTATGCCCATTGCGGTTGATCATTCCCCATTTTTCATTACAAGCCACAATTCCTACATTATTGGTGAAGTCAGCAGCATACGTGTATTGGGGCTGGATGACTACACTTGCACTCGTATCGATATATCCCCATTGACAACCATCACATACAAGCGAAGCATCAGAACTGAAAACCTGATCGTATTGGGTATAATCTACCAGATACCCTGCGCAAAGGTGGTTAACCAGGTAATCGCTCAACTTGCCCAGACTGCCTTTTTCCTTGAGGCTACCCGACAATTTACCCTGCAGGCTTACCCGCGCCAGGCCGTCGTAAAATTCGCCTATATAGGCATAATCCCGCTTCACAATTCGACCAATCCGGTCCATTAGTCCGTGGCGGCCGTTTGAAAAGATACATCGCGCCACGGGAAAGTTGTTGTAGTAATCGTCAAATCGGATATCCCAAAAGTCGACCTCCGTGACCAGTGCGCCTATTTCGTTGTTGACGAGCCCATAGATCATATCAAATCGGAATGTGGAACGCTCGAACTCGTATTTGCCTGATTTTTCGATACCTACCAGGGTAAAGCCCAGTTTGGGTTCAACTTGTATAAAATGAAATTTGGGTTCGATCTGAATCGTGCCGTCTTCCAACTTACGCAATCCCCAGCGGTCCATTGCCGGCGAATAAAACCATTCGAATTTCTCGAGCACAAAATTATTATCGGATACTGCGGATTCCGTTGTATTTTTTCTACCCCCGATGGTGATCTGGAAGTGTTTGTCGGAGCTGCTGTTGTCTTTTACCAACCCCTGGTCATCAAAGCTAAAAAGGGTGAGTATTTCCTCCCCTGGTTTGTCGTTTTTTTGAGTATACGCTTTCGCCTGGTTATTTTCGAGCACAATGCGATTAAATTTGGATTCCACCACTTCTTGACCCAGCACGTTAGCAACGCCATATAACCCATCTTTTTTTACAATACAAACCTTGTCGCGCAAAGGAGCAATATAGTCGTATTCAAACGGGATAATGGACTGGCCGTCGGTAGTGACCACCCCCCATCGTCCCTTGGAATTTACGCGGAACCAATTGCCATCATAGGGCTGTATTTCGTTGTACTGACAGGGCAGTAACTCCTGCCCGCACCAGTCTATGAGCCCCAACTGGCGCTTGCGTTTCGTGATTATATATTTTTTCGAAAAAGGATAATAATCGTCGTATTCGCCATGCGTGACAATACTACCGCAGTTGATGGAATAAAGATAAAAAGTATTGTCGGCCACCAGCTTGATAAACTGGTCTGATATTTTCTTGTAACTATCGTACTTTGGGGGTATCAGCGGGCCTCCGTAGTGGTCGACGGCGCCCCACAACCTTCCTACCCTGTAAAAAAACAGGGTATCGCTGAGGATTTTGATTTCGGCAGCGGCATTAGTTAGTATTTCACCCCCTGTCGGCGATAGCAGGCCGAGCATATCTCCGCGCCTTGTGACAAAAAAAGCGTCTTCCCGATACACTTCGTCAAAGCGTGGCTCGGCGATAAGGCGGCCATATTTGTTGACTATACCCCATTTTTTATTTTGAAGAAAAGCCAGGTATTCGCCATCCCAAACCTGCACCCGTGTATACCCTTTGTTGAGTACTACCTGGCCGAGCAGGTTGATGACCATCCATTCCCCATAGTCCATGACTGCAATCAGCGTGGAATCGAGTACTTTGAGGTCTTCATAGCGGGGAGCAATGATCTCCTTTCCCTCCCGGTTGAGCAGCCCGATCTTACCTTGGCGCTGCATCACCGCATAACCGAAGTCCTTGAAATCACCAATAGCATCATAACCGGGTTTCAATACCACCTGCCCGCTCGCGTCGATCAACCCCCACTTTTTATTGATTTTGACAGGGAAGTATGGCTGGGCCTGAAGTGATATTGACCATAACCCTAAAAGAATACTTGCAATCCAATTCCACCGCATAGACGTTTGAGCTAATGACCACCTGTTTCATGGACAAGCAATTAATAAACGTTGATTCTAAGTGCAAAGTATAAAGCCTTAACACTTCTCTCGCAAATATTTCATTATTTTTCATATATAACTAATTCCCTACTGAAATTAACAATTGAGCAGGAAGCGGCGAATGACCTCCCACTCATGGTTATTGTGGCGCAACAGGGCAATTTCACGCACTTCGTAGGTTCTTTCGTAATTTATTTTGGAGAAATAATCCCAGGCAGGGGCAAACAATCGCCGCCGCAGGTCTTTGAAGGCTACGGTCATGTGCGGATGAAAGCCGCGTTTATCCTCGCCGCCCAGATTGAGTTGCTGATGCAGGTGCTGCGACAAAGTAGCCTGCAGAGAAGCAAGCGCCTTGTTTTCCGGCACATCGACAAAGATTACACGGGGAGGAAAACAGTTGAAATTGTGCAAAGAAATCCCGAATTGCGATACGGCGCCGGCCACCCGTTCAACTTCCATAATTACATCAGTTAGCCGCTGGGCCGGCCACAAAAAAGGTGGAATAAGCGTTATATGAGGCGGAGAGTGTAGCGCCCGCGAACTTTCAAAATTCAAAGCGGCATACTGCTTGAATGCAGTTACTTCTTCACTGACATCGGCAGGCGCTAATATGGCGAGGAAATAAAAGGAATGATCTTTCACGAGAGGGTTTATGAAGGGTTATGAAGGGTTATGAAGGTTGAAATTATATAAACTCTTATAATCCCTCATAAACTTTCATAAACTTTCATAAACTTTCATAAACCCTCATAAACCCTTTTTCAAACCACATCATCATGGCTATTGCGGGGCAAAAAGAGGTAAAAACCGATTAATCCCACGCCCCCCATAAGCAGAGGCATGCCCAGATACACAATCTCGTCATCTGCGCCAAAGGCGGTCATTACGTTGCCCATAAGCAGTCCGGCGCCTACCATCACAGCTACGATACCCTGCTTGAGCAAGCGCAACCGGTTGGGACGTTTTTCAAACACATTCACATCTTTGCCATACTCCAGCAACGCCATGCGTTCTTTGTGGCGGGAAGAAAAGTAAATAAAGACTACAAAAATCACCGTACAGAAAAATCCTACGATGGCTACAAGCGGTATTAATATTTCGGGACCATCCATGGTACTTATTTTTTTAGCTTACGACGAGAGCCGCGCGTAATCGGTTGCAAAAAACTCATTTTTTTTAGAAGTATATTTGCAACCGACACCTATTTTTTATCGTCGTAGGCCATAGAACAAACGCATGGAAGAAGACATCAGGCTGGTACGCTTAACCTTGCAGGGCAGTCGGTTGGCTTTTCGCCAATTGGTGGAGCGGTATCAGAATTTTGTTTTCACCATCACATACAGGGTGTTGCGTTCAAGAGAAGAGGCGGAGGAGGCCGCACAGGATGTGTTTGTGAAAGTCCACAAAACCCTCGCGAGTTTTGAGCAAAAATCGAAGTTCAGTACCTGGCTTTATACCATCGCCTACCGAACGGCCATCGACGCGAACAGGCGTAAAAACAACGATACCCGCTCGCTTGACGATAGTGAGGTCTTTTTGCAGGTGGAAGATACCCAAACCGCTTCCCCGGTAGCCGTACTGCAAAACAAAGATTTGCAGGAAGCCCTCCAGGAAGCCATACTTAAGTTAAAACCCGAGGATGCAACTATTGTGACTTTGTTTTATTTAAATGAAAAACCGATAAAGGAAATTTCAGAAATCACCCGACTGACTGAAACCAACATCAAAACCCGTTTATTTCGCCTCCGGGAGGCCCTTAAACACCATTTGACGCCGTTTTGGGAGAGTGATCGAGGGTAGGGTGAACGTTTACCGTTCACCAGAGGTCGGGAAGAGTGAGAGATCAAAAAGAAATTAACAATGCAAGAGGATCACATCCTTATCTGGAAATACATAGACGGCGAGTGCTCCGAGGCCGAAAAAAAAGCCGTCGAAGCCAAACTGCTGATCAACCCTGCTTTCCGGGCGGAATGGGATTGCTGCAAGGCCTTACAAACGGAATTATCCCGACAACAACCCGAACAGCCTTCTTTGCGTTTTCAAGCCAATGTGCTGGATCGCGTATTCAAAGCGTTTCCGGCCAAGTCCGCGCAGCAATTACTCCCCCGGTCTTTTGTGCGCTGGATGGCCGGACTCGGCAGCGCGCTCACTGCCGCGCTAAGTTGGGCTGCGTTAAACGTTTCTCCCTATTCGCACAGCCACAGTCGTTTCAACCATGTGGTGGATTCTTCATTGGCCAGGTTAGTAGATGCTATCCCCTACTCTACTTTTTTTATGATCGCCATGGTGGCAAGTACATTGTTTATTCTGTACCTGATGGATATCAGCTTGCGCCGTTTTTTTAGGACTTAGCTGTCAGCGTATAGTAGCAGAGTGCTAACTACTGAGTGCTAACTGCTAATAAAACCTCAACCGCTCCCCCATTTTATACTCGTTAAACTGCCCATCGCGGTACGCCACATGTCCACTGACTATCGTGGATACCACTTCTCCCCTAAACTTGTGCCCTTCCAAAGGCGACCAGCCGCACTTGTAGTGGATATTATCTTTAGCTACCGTCCACTCCCGTTCGGGGTCGATGATGGCCAGGTCGGCCCAGTAGCCTTCCCTTATAAATCCCCGCTTTTCTATGCGAAAGCAAATTGCAGGGGCATGGCACATTTTTTCAACAATACGCTCCAGACTGATCTTGCCTTGCTGATGAAATTCCAACATCATATTGAATGGATGCTGGATGAGCGGCAAGCCCGAGGGCGACTGAAAATAGGGTTGTTGTTTTTCTACCCACGTGTGCGGAGCATGGTCGGTAGCCACAATATCGAGCCGGTTGTCGAGCAGGGCGGGTAGTAAGGCAGACTGGTGCACCCTTGATTTAATGGCCGGGTTGCATTTTATGCCGGCGCCAAGGCGTTGGTAGTCGTCGCTATTGAAATACATGTGGTGCACGCACACCTCGGCCGTAATGCGCTTTTCCGCCAGGGGCAGTGCATTTGAAAAAAGAGCTAATTCATCCGCAGTGCTGATGTGCAGAATATGCAGCCGCGTATCGAACCGCCTGGCTAAGTCCACAGCCAGCGACGATGACTTCAGGCAGGCCTCTACGCTGCGTATGTCGGGGTGGCAGGCCATCGGCACGTTTTCGCCGTAGCGCTCGCGGTAAGCCGCTGCATTGGCTCTTATCGTGGCCTCGTCTTCGCAATGGGTTGCTATCAACATAGGCGTTTGTGAATACAAAGCCTCCAGCGCCTGCACGTTGTCCACCAACATATTTCCCGTACTCGACCCCATAAAAACTTTGATACCGCATACGCTGCGGGGATCGGTGCGCAGCACCTCGTCGATATTATCGTTGGTAGCGCCCATGTAAAAAGAATAATTCGCCAAGGATCGGGCGGCACCGATATCATATTTTTCCTGCAGGCGCTCCTGTGTGGTACTGGTGGGCGACGTATTGGGCATCTCCATAAAAGACGTCACCCCGCCGGCCACGGCGGCTTTGGCTTCGGTATAAATGCTGGCTTTATGAGTAAGCCCAGGCTCGCGAAAATGCACCTGGTCGTCGATAATACCTGGAATCACCCAGTGTTTTTCGGCGTCGATTTCCAGATCGGCCGGCGTAGAGATATGGCCGTCGATGCGTTCGATAAAGCCGTTACGGATAAAAATATCTTTGTCGCTGATTACGCCGCCGTTTACGAGGCGCGCATTTCTAATGAGTATAGTAGACATGACAATTCACATATTTGCAATAGCGAAGATAACCAAACTTGGCTTACCTTAGCAGGGATATTTCACCCACAGCTTTCAAGCTGTGGAAACACAACAACAGCTTTCAAGCTGTGGAAACACAACAACAGCTTTCAAGCTGTGGAAACACAAACTAACATGAACCTCCAAACCCGTTTGGGTATCTTAGGCGGCGGACAACTGGGCAAAATGCTGGCGCTGAGCGCCGGTAACTGGCACCTCCCGGTTTGGATACTCGACGAAGCCGGCGATTTCCCCGCTGCATCCTACGCCACTACCTTCGTGAAAGGCGATTTTCGCAACTACGACGACGTATACCACTTTGGCCAGATGGTGGACGTCATTACCGTGGAGATCGAACATGTAAATACCGCCGCGCTTGTCCAATTGGAAAAAGAAGGCAAGATCGTGCACCCTTCTCCAGCGCAGCTCGAACTGATAAAAGATAAAGGCCTGCAGAAACAGTTATACGCAGAAAAAGGCCTGCCAAACGCGTCGTTTCAGCTTTTTAGTGATGAAAAATCGGTACAGGAAGCCATTACCAATAGCACGATCTCTTTTCCTTTTGTCCAAAAATCGCGGACGGCTGGTTATGATGGCCGCGGCGTGGCCGTCATCCAATCGGCTGCCGACCTGCCCAAACTCTTGCCCGGCGCCTGTGTCATCGAGCCGCTCGTAGATATTGACAAAGAACTATCGGTAATCGTGGCCCGCAATGAAAACGGAGAAATACAAGCTTTCCCCGTCGTAGAAATGGATTTCAACCCCGACGCCAACCTGGTGGAATGGCTGCTCTGCCCGGCACAAATTGATCCGGCAATTGAAAAAGAAGCAGACCAACTCGCCCGGCGCACCATCGAAGCATTCGGCATATGCGGGCTGCTGGCTGTTGAGTTGTTTCTCACAAAAAGCGGCGAATTACTCATCAACGAAGTGGCCCCGCGCCCCCACAATAGCGGCCATCATACTATCGAAAGTTGCTATACTTCGCAATTTGAACAACATATCCGTGCCGTGCTCAATCTGCCGCTGGGCAGCACCAAAATGAAGTCGGCTTCCGTGATGCTCAACCTGCTGGGCGAACCGGGTTATGCCGGACCCGCCTACTACGACGGCCTTGAAGCCTGCCTGGGTATGGAAGGCGTGAACATCCACATTTACGGCAAAGCACAGACCAAGCCCTACCGCAAGATGGGGCATGTGACGGTGTTGGGTGATACGCTGGCGGAGGCTCTGGAGAAGGCGCAGAGGGTAAAAGAAAGGTTGAGGGTTTTGGCGGTAGGCGGTTAGCAAATCTCCCCCACCCCAGCCTGCGTGATCCGGATCACCTCCTTCGGCGCCACTCCGATCAGCATCCCTCTTTGTCCGGCATTGATATAAATGCGATCCCAGGACAGGGCCGATTCATCAAACCAGACCGGGTAATTCTTTTTCATGCCTACAGGAGAACAGCCCCCCCTGATATATCCGGTAAGCGACTGCAGATCTTTGAGCTGTACCAGGCCTATTTTTTTATTACCGGAATATTGCGATAACAATTTAAAATCCAGCTCTTTATCGCCAGGTATCACGGCTACCAATACCCCGGTTTTATCTCCGGTAGCAACCAGGGTTTTGTACACTTGCCCTACCGGCAGCCCTAAAGCCACAGCAATAGTACCGACCCCCAGTTGCTCCGGATCGTAGCTATACGGCGCCTCGATATATGCCACATTGTGGCGGTCGAGGATACGCATGGCGTTGGTCTTTTTCATAGTTTCATCAAATATCGCCTGTATTACGCATCAAAATACGGCTAAAATCGTATACCTGGAAAAGAACCGGAGCTGATTTATGCGTTTTCGACGATATTCAGGGTGACTAAATTCACCCAAAAGCGTCCAAAAACGGTAAATTCGCCAGTATCTATGAGAATAATTCACTTACCTTATACTTGCATCCAAAACTTCATCAGTATGAAAAACTACCTCCTGATTTTTGCATTATCACTGATCATAGGGAACGTACTGGCTCAATCTCCCGCTAGTCAGGGCGTGAGCGCTATAAGCGCCAAATTATTGTTCATCGATTACGGCATGCCCAACAATGTTGACAATCTCGACATTACCAATGGCTTGGAAATAGGCTACACCCGCCATTTTAGCCGCTTCGTAGGGCTCACGGTCCCGCTCAAAGTCGGGGTGGCCAATATCTCCGGCGTGCAGGACAATGTAAACATCGTAAGCCTTGACGCCCTGCTTCGCCTCCAATATTTCAAAGAGCAAGCCCGTTTGGTACCTTATGTGTTTGGTGGTGCAGGATATGTATCTGAGCGTTTTGAAAGCGGCAACCTGCAGATTCCCGTTGGATTGGGACTCGACATCAGAGTAGGTCGCAATTCGTATGTAAATTTGCAAGGCGAATACCGGCTTTCACAGGAAGATTTGCGCAAAAACATGCAACTAGGCCTCGGCTTCGTATACCGTTTGGGCAAAAACGACGCAGACCGCGACGGCGTATCAGACGCGTTGGACAAATGCCCGAACATACCCGGCGTGGCCGCCTTGGGAGGCTGTCCCGATGCCGACGGCGACGGCATTGCCGATGCCGACGACAAATGCCCCGACCAGGCAGGTAGCAAAATGACAAACGGCTGCCCCGATACCGACGGCGACGGACTGGCCGACAAAGACGACGACTGCCCGGAAGTAGCCGGCACGATGAATGGCTGTCCTGATACCGATGGCGACGGACTGGCTGACAATATAGACCAATGCCCCGAAGAAAAAGGCGTAGTGGCCCTCAGCGGATGCCCCGATGATGACAACGACGGCGTGGCCAACCGCAACGACGATTGCCCTACCGAAGCCGGCCCGGCAGAGAATAAAGGCTGTCCGATCACCGACCGCGACGGCGACGGCATTGACGATGTAGACGACGCCTGCCCCGACCAGGCCGGCAGCGCTACCGCCAAAGGTTGCCCCGACCGCGACAATGACGGCGTAGCGGATGCCTCCGACCGCTGTCCCGATGATTATGGCAAATTCGAAGGCTGCCCCGATACCGATGGAGACGGATTGGTAGACCCCGACGATACCTGCCCCAGATTGGCAGGCCCTGTCAGCAATAAAGGCTGCCCTGAAGTGAAAAAAGAGGACCAGGCTTTACTGATTACAGCTATGCGCTCCGTGAAGTTTGAAACAGGCAAAACCACACTTAGAAGCGAGTCATACGCTATACTCGACCAGGTAGTAGATATCATGAATCGTTATGCCGGCTATAGCCTCGCCATTGCCGGCCATACCGATGATGTAGGCAGTGACAAAATCAACCTTGATTTGTCAGAGGGAAGGGCTAAAGCTTGTTACGATTACCTGGTCTCAAAAGGCATCGACGCAGTGCGCATGACTTATAAAGGTTATGGTGAAACGCAACCCGTAGCCAGCAATAAGTCGACAAAAGGCCGTAGCCTCAATCGCCGGGTAGAATTTAATTTGTATGTGAAGTGATTTTGAGGTGACGGCTACGGGAACAGAACCTGTTGGTGACAAGGTGATGGCCACGGTGCGCCTTGGGGGGTGACGACGGGGAACAGAACCTGTTGGTGACAAGGTGACGGCCACGGTGCGCCTTGGGGGGTGACGACGGGGAACTGAACCTGTTGGTGACAAGGTGACGGCCACGGTGCGCCTTGGGGGGGTGACAAGTCGTTACCAACTGAGGCGCTCCAACGACGTCACCAACAAGGAATTCCCCCCAGCCGTCACCCCCCAGGGCGCTCCCAGGCCGTTACCCCCCAGGGCGCTCCCTGGCCGTCACCTCAACCTCAACCATCAACTCCGGAAAAAACAATTGAAACTCTTCCTCTAAAGCTGGCAAATGCGCCAACAGGCTGTCTACTGCCCTGTCAAACAACTCCGGCTTGCTAGCGCGGCGTTTTATGCGGTGAAAAGCCTCCTCTAATCCCTCCAAATTCGTATAGCGCATCAACCAATCGTCGGCGATCATCAACTCAAGCCGGCGTTGAAACGACTCGGGCAACAGTGCAGCATGCGATTCCAATACCGCATACATGCTGCGGGTAAAGTCTAGCAATTCCTGATCGGTATATTTATCCCAATGCAGAGACAGCACATAATCATAATACACATCCACCAATACCGGCGAATATTTACTGTGCCGTTCGCGCAAACGGCGCACGCCCTGTAGCACTACCGGGTGTTGGTCAGTAAACGTATCTATTGCCCGGTGTACCCTGATGCCCTCCTGCACATCGGCCGGATACGCATAAATAGCGTTGCCTTTGATAAAATCGGCGATATAATTGCCGACTATCCAGCTTTCGTTGTGTTGAACCAGCAAAAAATGGGCGAGGAAATTCATGTTTATATATTCATTTTTAGACCAGGCGCTTTTCAAAACAAATTAAGCGCTATCTTTGCGCCTCTTTAAAAACACAAAACAAGGACATGGGTTTGAAGTGTGGTATTGTAGGACTGCCAAATGTAGGAAAATCAACGCTTTTTAACGCGCTCACCTCGGCAAAAGCCCTGGCGGCCAATTATCCGTTTGCTACCAAAGACCCCAACGTGGGGATGATCACCGTTCCCGACGAGCGCCTCGACAAACTGGCTTCGCTGGTGAACCCCCAGAAGGTAATCCCCACAACAGTGGAAATTCTCGATATCGCCGGCCTCATCAAAGGCGCCAGCAAAGGCGAAGGCCTCGGTAACCAGTTTTTAGCCAATATCCGCGAGGTAGACGCCATCGTTCACGTGGTACGCTGCTTCGACGACGATAATGTGGTGCACGTGGACGGCAGCGTAAACCCCGTACGCGATAAAGAGATTATCGATACGGAGCTGATCTTCAAGGACATGGAAACAGTGGAAAAGCGCCTCGACAACCTGCGCCGCCAGGCCAAAAGCGCCGAAAAAGAAGCCATCCGCGCGGTTGAAAATGCAGAAAAAATACTCCGCCACCTCGAAAGCGGCCAGCCTGCCCGCTCAGCAGACCTCGATGAGGAAGGCAAGCAACTCGTGGAGACGATGTTCCTGCTCACTGCCAAACCTATTTTGTATGTGTGCAACGTAGATGAAAATTCGGTACTCACAGGCAATAAACATACGGAGGCTTTTGCACAATTGGTAGCCCCCGAAAATGCGGAAGTAATCCTGATCAGCGCAGAAATCGAAGCCGAAATCGCACAACTGGAAACCCGGGAAGAACGCCTGGAATTCCTCGAAACGATGGGCTTGCACGAACCCGGCGTCAACCGCTTGATCAAAGCCTGCTATCATTTGCTCAACCTGATCACGTATTTCACCGCCGGTGAAAAAGAAGTGCGCGCCTGGACGATCCACCGCGGCATGAAGGCTCCACAGGCTGCCGGCGTGATCCATACCGATTTCGAACGCGGCTTTATCCGCGCAGAAGTCATCAAATACGACGTATTCGTACAGTATGGCTCTGAACATGCGGTAAAAGAAGCGGGCAAAATGAACGTGGAAGGTAAAGAATATGTGGTAGGCGACGGAGATGTGATGCACTTCCGCTTCAACGTATAAGTCAATCCCGGCCCGAAGCTGCCTGGCGCTCCAGGAATTTCTGCCGAATGACATCCTGCACGCTTATACCTTCGATTTTGCTATCCAGCCAGGATATGATATCGAGGTAAAGAAACGGGCGCCGCTCGAAGGGGTCGCTCTCCAATTTTCTGAGTTTATCGCGCAGGCGGATAAATTCCCCCCTCAATTCGTTGGCTCGCATACGCGGAATTTTGCGCAAAAAGCGGAAAATCTCTTTTTGAACTTCGTTGAGGTCTTCTTTTTTTAATAAAAACCGGAATACTGATTTGACCTGGTATTCCAGCAGTTGCGCATTGCCCAACTCAAAATGGGCGATCAGGCTGAGAATACGAGAAAAACCCTGGATATCCTCCCGGTAGTCCGGGTTTTTCTGATTGATGATCAGATTGAGATAATGGATCGCATTGCTGTTGTCGCCGCTTCCAAAATACAAACAGGCTATCCGGTAATAAAACACCATAATCCTATGGTTATCCCAGTTGTATTCATCGTGTTGAATGAGCGAGTCCAGCTCGGGTACCAGTGCAAGCCCCTCAGAAAAAGTGCCTTCGAGATAGTGCTTTTTGATGCTATGTATGAATTTATAGAGCTGAAACAGACCCGCGATATTTTTATCTTCACCCAAATCAAATTGCTTAGTAAAATCCAGCAATTCATCCAACACTTCCACAAATCGCTTGTAATACAAGGTGTTAAATAACGCACTGAGCAGATTGTGCAAACCTTTGAGATACAGTGGAGGGTTTACCCGGATCAGGTCGGGCGACTCGTGGAACAAATCCACCCATTTTTGGGCATATCGGTAGCAAAATGCGAATTCCTGGGTCATGTGGTAATACCAAACGTGCGCCTGGCAAAAATATACCTTGCCCCAAAGGTCGAGTTTATCGTAACTCAATTTGGGCATCCTCGCCTGGAAAAATTCTTTTACATAAAAATAATCCTTTTTATTCCGCACGTAGCCAACCTTGAGATAAAGCCCGTATAGCTGAAGAGAGAGGTTGGTAAATGCGTGTGTGCTAGCCACAAGTGTATTGAGTTCGATAGCTTGTGAAGTGAGTTGTTCTGCCCTACCGGCAATGCTACGCGTAATGTATTGGCCCTCGATTAACTTTTCAAATTCAACCACTTCAAGAGCCAGGGTATAATGGCGGGTTTCCATGGCCTTAGATTTGGCCTTGTCGAGAATATCCAGGCTTTGGCGGTATAATCCTTTATTATACAAAATGCGGGCATAATCAATCATTTCCCTGATCTGGATATCGTCGTTGCCGCTTTTATTAAGCAATCGCAGGCTGATGAGCATTTGTTTGTATAAATGCGCCTTTAGATTAGACAGCTGCGCTTTTTTAATATCGGGCAGTCTTTTCAAAAGTTCCGCTTCGTCATACGTCTTATATCGTTCAAGAAAATCGAACAACTGCATAAAAAGCATGTCCTCAGATGCCTGATTGCGACCCACGAACAAGCGGAAATGGCGTTTTTCCGAGCGCGTCATCGACTCGATGAGCTGCATTAAATCATCTGTGCGTTGTTTTGGCATTGTAATTTAAAGTAGTATAAAAAATTGACAATCATTAAATTGAATCAACATTAAAGTGTTTCAGGTTTGGATTAATACAATTTTTTGATGCCTTGCCGGTTTGCCAAACGAAATAACTTTGGCCCTCACAAACTTACTTTTTTCTACAGATTAAACACAGTAGTTGTTATGTCGAACCCTCGAGTATTTATTTTTGACACCACGCTGCGCGATGGTGAGCAAGTACCCGGCTGCAAATTAAACACCGCACAAAAAATTGAAATTGCCCGGGCCCTGGAGGAGTTGGGTGTAGATGTAATCGAAGCCGGCTTTCCGGTGTCGAGCCCAGGCGATTTCGCCTCCGTAGAAGCAGTAAGCAAAGCCGTCAAACACGCCGTAGTCTGCGGTTTGTCGAGGGCAGTGGAAAACGATATAGAAGTTGCCGCAAGGGCATTGCAACACGCCAAAAACCCTCGCATTCATACGGGCATCGGCGTTTCCGAAATGCATATTCGCTACAAGCTGCGCTGTTCGCCCTCGGAGATCATCGAACGGGCTGTCGGCGCGGTGAAATTCGCCAAGCGCTTCGTGCACGACATAGAATTTTACGCCGAAGACGCCGGTCGCGCCGATAATGCGTTTCTGGCCCGGGTGATCGAAGCGGCGATAAAAGCAGGCGCTACCGTGCTCAACATACCCGACACCACCGGTTATTGCCTTCCGGAAGAATACGGCGCCAAGATCCGCTACCTGAAAGAAAACGTAAAGGGCATAGACAAGGCCATTTTGTCTACCCATTGCCACAACGACCTGGGATTAGCCACCGCAAACTCTATCGCCGGACTTCAACACGGCGCCCGCCAGGTAGAATGCACTATCAACGGAATCGGAGAACGAGCCGGCAATACCTCGCTTGAAGAAGTGGTGATGATACTGCGCCAGCACGCCCACCTGGGCTTTGAGACCGGCATCAACACCCGCCTGCTCAACCCCATCAGCCAATTGGTATCCGAGCGTATGGGCATGCCGGTACAACCCAACAAGGCTATCGTGGGCGCCAATGCCTTTGCGCATTCCTCCGGCATTCACCAGGATGGCGTGATCAAAAAACGCGAAACTTACGAAATCATCGACCCGCTCGAAGTAGGTGTCGACCATTCTAAAATAGTGCTCACTGCACGCAGCGGCCGGGCCGCTATTGCCTACCGGGCAAAAAATATAGGCCACAACCTCAGTAAAGAAGAATTAGACAGGGTGTATACCCGCTTTCTCAGTGTAGCCGATAGTAAAAAAGAGGTCAACGACGAAGATTTGTTGCAAATCATTTCGATAGAAGTACCCGCTACTGTTTGATTATCAACAACCCATGCAAGCTGAGCTGAATATGAATAAAACCCTCTTCGACAAGATCTGGGATGCCCACGTGATCAAACAAGCCGACGGCGGATTGGATGTACTGTATATTGACCGCCATTTTATTCACGAAGTTACCAGCCCACAGGCTTTCGACGGGCTGCGCAAACGCGGATTAGGCGTTTTCCGGCCCCAGCAAACCGTGGCTACCGCCGACCATAATGTGCCTACCAAAAACCAACACCTTCCCATCAAGGAAGAACTCTCGAGGTTCCAGGTGGATAAACTGGTGGAAAATTGCCAGGATTTCGGCCTTGAACTCTACGGCCTGGGCCACCCCTATCAAGGCATCGTACACGTGATCGGTCCCGAATTAGGGCTTACCCAACCCGGCATGACCATGGTGTGCGGCGACAGCCATACCTCTACCCACGGCGCTTTCGGCTGCATAGCCTTCGGCATCGGCACCAGCCAGGTAGAGCAGGTATTGGCCACGCAATGCCTGCTACAGCGACGCCCCAAGCGCATGCGCATCACCGTTGACGGTCAATTGCAGCCAGGCGTATTGGCAAAAGACATCATCTTGTACATCATCGCCAAACTCACGGCTGCCGGCGGCACGGGGTATTTTGTGGAATACGCCGGCGAAGCTATCCGCAGCTTGTCGATGGAAGGGCGAATGACCATTTGCAATATGAGTATTGAAATGGGCGCACGCGGCGGACTTATCGCCCCCGACGAAACAACCGTCAGCTACCTGAAAAACCGGACTTTTGCACCCCAGGGCGAAGCTTTTGAAGCCGCCGCTGCCTATTGGCGCACTTTGTACTCCGATCCCGGCGCTGAATTTGACGTCGAACACCATTTTGACGCCGCCGATATTGCCCCCATGGTGACCTACGGCACCAATCCGGGTATGGGCATTAAAATCAACGAGCATATCCCTACCGCTGCCGGACAAACCGCTTCTTTTGGGAAGTCGCTGGAATATATGGGTTTTCAAGCCGGCGAACAACTGCTCGGCAAAGCGGTAGATTACGTATTTATAGGTAGTTGCACGAACTCAAGAATAGAAGACTTGCGCCTGGTAGCCCAATTTGTAAAAGGAAAACAAAAAGCCGGTCATGTCAACGCATGGATCGTGCCGGGTAGCAAACAAGTAGAAGCGCAAGCTAAAGCAGAGGGTCTCGACCGCATCTTCCTGGATGCCGGCTTTGATTTTCGCGAACCGGGCTGCTCGGCCTGCCTGGGGATGAACGAAGACAAAGTGCCCGAAGGCGCTTATTGCATTTCTACCTCCAACCGCAATTTTGAAGGCCGCCAGGGTCCCGGCGCCCGCACCATATTAGCCAGTCCGCTGATGGCTGCCGCCTCGGCTATCGCAGGAAAAATCGTAGATGTAAGAACCTTATTAAACTAACAAAGCCCGATGGAAAAATTTACCCAAATACGTTCCAGCGCCATCCCGCTGCCCATCGAAGATGTGGATACCGACCAGATCATCCCGGCGCGTTTTCTGAAAGCCACCACACGCGAGGGTTTTGGCGAAAACCTGTTCCGCGATTGGCGTTATAATCCCGACGGCAGCCCCAAAGCGGCTTTTGTGTTAAACAACCCGCAATACGGCGGCCAAATACTAGTGGCAGGCAGAAACTTCGGTTGCGGTTCCAGTCGGGAACACGCCGCATGGGCGCTCTACGACTACGGCATACGCGTAGTGGTATCCAGCTTTTTTGCGGATATATTCAGAGGCAATGCCCTCAACAATGGGCTATTGCCTGTACAGGTCGAAGAAAGCTTTTTGCACGATATCTTCCTGGCGATTGAAGCCGATCTAAAAGCTGTTTTTGAGGTAAACCTGGAGCAACAAACCATAACAATCATACCTAGTGGTGCGCAGGCTTCTTTTCCCATCGATCCATTCCGCAAAATGTGCATGATCAATGGGTACGACGACATCGACTATCTGCTGAGCATTCAATCAGATATCGAAAACTTTGAACAACGCCAAAAGCGTTATTTCACCAATACTATACTCCCATGAAGAAGAAAATTGCCGTTTTGCCGGGCGATGGCATAGGCCCGGAAGTCATTGACCAGGCTATCAAAGTATTGCAAGCCGTTAGCGAGCGATTTGGAAGGCAGTTTGAATACACCTTCGCCGACGTAGGCGCTGTCGCTATAGACAAAACCGGCGACCCGCTGCCGCAAGCCACTTTAGATATCTGCCTCCAGTCTGACGCCGTGCTTTTCGGCGCCATAGGCCATCCGCGATACGACAACGACCCCAACGCCAAGGTGCGCCCCGAACAGGGCCTGCTTCGCCTGCGCAAGTCGCTGGGCTTGTTTGCCAACCTTCGACCCGTAACAACCTATCCTACCCTTTTACATTTATCTCCTCTCAAAGAAGATAAAGTAAAATCGGTAGACATGCTGATACTGCGCGAGTTAACGGGCGGTATCTACTTTGGAGAAAAAGGACGTACTGCCGATGGCGCCTACGATCACTGCGTGTATCAGGTATACGAAATCGAACGCATTGCCAAGCTGGCATTTGAGTATGCCATGACCCGCCGCAAAAGAGTGACCCTGGTAGACAAGGCCAACGTACTGGAAACCTCCCGCTTGTGGCGCGATACCGTGACCAAAATGGCTACTGACTATCCGGAAGTAGAACTTGATTGGATGTACGTAGACAATGCAGCCATGCAGCTCATCCAATGGCCGGCCCATTTCGACGTATTGCTCACCGAAAATATGTTTGGCGACATACTTTCTGACGAAGCCAGCGTCATTCTGGGCTCGCTGGGTATGTTGCCTTCCGCGTCCATCGGCCTGCACACTTCTCTTTTTGAGCCCATTCACGGTTCTTATCCGCAAGCTGCCGGTGAAGACATTGCCAATCCCATTGCGGCCATACTTTCAGCTGCGTTGATGATCGAATTTTTCGGTTGGAAAGAAGAAGCGGAGACTATCCGTCAGGCAGTATGGCGTTTGCTTGAAAAAGGCGTCGGCACGCCCGATCTCGGCCTGCCCATCGCACATAGCTGCTCGCATATCGGCGATATGCTGGCACATCTGATTACGGAGCCCGATGCGATTTTTCTGAAAGAAGAAAAAATCAATTTGCGGTCGTCGACGATTATTTAGCAGTTAGCTATTAGCAGTTAGCTATCAGCTTCTCTGACCTAACTGCTAACGGCTGACCGCTAACAGCTAAACAAGTAAGTTCGAAGTATAAACGATATGAGTGAGAGGGCCGTCTCTGTGGAGTCGGCTCTTTTTTTGTTTGTATTTTTTTATTAGAAAAATGCCCCTTATATTAAACCTCCAATAAAAACACCGACTTATGAAAAAACGCTTTTTGGGGATTACCCTACTCATTTGTTTACTAATTACGAGCCTTTCGCCTTTGTTGGCGCAAAAAAGAAAGGCGAAGTCAGGCGCTGCGACGCCGGCTGCGGCGGCCAAAGCCGCCTTTGACGAATCACTTTATAACTCGATGGAATGGCGCAATATCGGCCCCTGGCGGGGGGGGCGCAGCGCAGCCGTCACAGGAGTGCCCGGCAAACCCAACTTGTTTTACTTTGGCAGTACCGGAGGAGGCGTGTGGCGCACCAGCGATGGAGGCAATACCTGGCAAAATATCAGCGACGGCTTTTTTGGCGGGTCGATAGGCGCCGTGGCCGTCAGTGAATACGACAACAACGTCATTTACGCCGGCGGCGGCGAAAAAACAGTACGCGGCAACGTGTCGTACGGCTACGGCATCTGGAAATCGGAAGACGCCGGCAAAACCTGGTCGTTCAAGGGATTGCCCAAATCGAGGCATATCCCTCGCATTCGCATCCATCCGCGCAACCCCGATCTCGTCTATGCGGCAGTATTGGGCGATTTGTTTCAATCCAGCGATGAGCGAGGTGTTTACCGCAGCAAAGACGGCGGCAAAACCTGGGAAAAGATCCTGTTTGCCAACAAAGACGCGGGCGCCATCGACCTGCTGATCGACCCGGGCAACTCAAGAGTGCTTTATGCCACCACCTGGCGCGTGCGGCGCACCCCCTACAGCCTGGAAAGTGGCGGTGAAGGCTCGGCACTCTGGAAAAGCACGGATGGCGGCGACACCTGGAAAAACATCTCTGCCAATAAAGGATTGCCGCAGGGCATTTGGGGTATTGCCGGCGTAGCCGTATCACCGCTCAACTCCAACCGCGTGTGGGCAATCATAGAAAACGAAAACGGCGGCGTATACCGCTCCGACGACGGCGGCGATACCTGGCGCAAACTCAACGACGATCGCTCGCTGCGCCAGCGCGCCTGGTATTATTCCCGCATTTATGCAGATACTAAAGATGCAGATATTGTATACGTATTGAATGTAGGTTACCACAAAAGTACCGATGGCGGCAGGACTTTCAAGAGCGCCTACGCCCCCCACGGCGACCATCACGACCTTTGGATCGCCCCGGAAGACAATCAACGTATGGTCATCGGCGACGACGGCGGCGCGCAAATAACTTTTGACGCCGGCGAAAACTGGAGCACCTACCACAACCAGCCAACCGCTCAATTTTATCGCGTCACCACAGACAACGCTTTTCCATATCGCATATACGCCGCACAGCAGGACAACTCAACCATCCGTATCCAGCACCGCAGCGACGACGCCAGCATCAACGAACGCCACTGGCAAAGCACCGCAGGTGGCGAAAGCGGCCATATCGCCGTTGATCCGCTGGACAACGACGTAGTATACGGCGGCAGCTACGGCGGTTTCCTGATCAGAATGAACCACCGTACACAAGAAGAACGCGCCATCAACGTATGGCCCGACAACCCGATGGGTTACGGTGCAGAAGGCATGAAATACCGTTTCCAGTGGAACTTCCCGATCTTCTTTTCGCCCAATAACCCTCAAAAGCTATACGCACTTTCCAACCATGTACACGTTACCTACAACGGCGGCGAATCGTGGGAAATCCTCAGCCCCGACCTCACGCGCAACGACCCTGCCAAACTGGGCCCGTCGGGAGGCCCCATTACCAAAGACAACACAAGCGTAGAGTACTACTGCACCCTTTTCGCCGGCGCCGAGTCGCCCTATGAAAAAGACCTGGTATGGGTAGGCTCCGACGATGGACTCATCCATGTAAGCAAAGACGGCGGGAAAACCTGGGAAAACGTGACCCCTGCAAGTATGCCGCAATGGACCATGATCAACAGCATTGAACCGGATCCGTTTACCAAGGGCGGCGCCTTTGTGGCAGGAACACGTTACAAACTCGGTGATTACGCCCCCTATTTATACCATACCACCGATTACGGCAAAAGCTGGAACCTGATCACAAGCGGCATCCCTGCCGAGCATTTTACCCGGATATTGCGCGCCGATCCCAAGCGCAAAGGATTGTTATACGCCGGTACAGAGTCGGGGATGTATATCTCGTTCAACAACGGCGCAAACTGGAGTCCGTTCCAACTTAACCTGCCTATAGTGCCCATTACCGACCTGGCCGTTAAAAACGACAACCTGATCGCTGCAACCCAAGGGCGGAGCTTATGGATACTGGACGATATTACGCCGCTGCATCAGTTGGATGAAGGCATGGCTAAAAGCGAATTTTTCCTCTACAAACCCATTCCAAGCTACCGAATGGGCGGATTTCAATCTAAAAGAATAAAAAATGCCGGTATCAACCACCCGGGAGGTGTAATGGTGAATTTTTATTTAAAAGAAAAACCCGTCGACTCGGTGGAAGTCAAACTCGAATTTTTCGAGCAAGACGGCGACCTGGTCAAAGCTTTTACAACCAAATCAAAAGAAGACGCCACCAAGCTCACCGAGCTCAAAAAAGGTGGCAACCTATTCGTTTGGAATATGCGTTATCCCGATGTAAAATCCTTTGAAGGTATGGTATTGTGGGGTGCAGAAACCGCCGGCCCCAAAGCCGTACCGGGGCGTTACCGGGTAAAACTCAGCATAGGCGGTAAAAGCCAGGAGCAGGAATTTGACATCGTAAAAGACCCGCGTTCGTCTTCCGGTTTGGCTGATTTGCAGGAACAATTCAAGTTTCTTACCGAAGTCAACAACAAAGTATCGGAAGCCCACCAGGCCATCATTGACATCAGGGAAACGCGCAAGCAGATCAACACCCTGGTGGAAAAGATAAAGTCGAACGAGCAACACAAAGGATTGGTCGACAAATCGAAAGACATCGACAAGGCCATGACTGCGGTAGAGGAAGCCTTGTATCAAACCAAAAACCGGAGCTCGCAGGATCCGCTCAACTTCCCGATCAAATTGACCGACAAATTGGGCGGTGTGGCCGGTTTGAGCGGCATAGGCGATTTTAAGCCTACTTCGCAATCGTACACCGTAAAACAAGAACTTACCCAGGCTATTGACATACAATTAGCCGCCTGGCGCAAAATAAAAGACGAAGAACTACCCGCTTTCAACCAGTTGGTAAAAACAGCGGCGGTAGATGCAATTATTTTAAATAAACCATAAAAGTCAAGCGGGCACATAAACCGGCCTGGTTCATGTGCCCGCCTACTTACAGCAACAAAATACATGCCCACTCCGCAGGAAGTGTTGAAACAATACTGGGGTTATGAGCAATTCCGGCCCATGCAGGAGGACATCATACAATCTGTGTTGGGGGGTACGGATACGCTTGCCCTGATGCCGACCGGTGGCGGCAAATCGATTTGTTTTCAGGTGCCGGCGTTGTGCCAGGAAGGCATTTGTGTAGTCATATCCCCGCTTATCGCCTTGATGAAAGACCAGGTAGAAAGTCTCAAAAAACGGGGTATTTCGGCTGTGGCGGTATATTCGGGCATGAATTACAGGGATATAGACCGCATTTTCGACAATTGCGTGTACGGCGACATCAAGTTTTTATATGTTTCTCCGGAAAGGCTACTCACCGACATAGCCATCGAGCGCATCCCCAAAATGAAAGTCAACCTGCTTGCCATAGACGAGGCGCACTGCATTTCGCAATGGGGCTACGATTTTCGGCCTCCCTACCTCCAGATAGCCCAGATGCGGGAACGCTTGCCCCAAACTCCTGTACTGGCGCTCACCGCCACGGCAACAGCTGAAGTTGTCACGGATATTCAGGAAAAACTAGCCTTCCGCAAGGGCAAAGTTTTCCAGAAAAGCTTTGCCCGCGATAACCTGGTCTACGTAGTACTCCATGAAGAAGGCAAAACACAAAAGCTGGTTGAAATATTGCAGAAAGTACCGGGTACGGGCGTAGTATATGCGCGCAACAGGCGGAAAACCAAAGAATTGGCCCTGATGCTTCAGCAGCAAGGTATTCGCGCCGATTATTACCATGCCGGACTTACCCCCCAGGAGCGCAGCGACAAGCAGGACGCCTGGATACACAACCATACCCGCGTTATTGTGAGCACTAATGCATTCGGCATGGGTATCGACAAACCCGACGTACGCGTAGTAGTGCACATGGACTTGCCCGATAGCCTGGAGGCATACTTTCAGGAAGCCGGCCGTGCGGGCCGCGACGAAAAAAAAGCATACGCCGTACTATTATACCACGTGACCGACAAAATCAACCTGGAAAAGCAATTCGAACTGGCATTTCCGAGTCTGCAGGAGATCAGGCAGGTATACCGGGCTTTGGGTAGTTATTACCAACTTGCTATCGGGTCGGGACAATTGGAAAGCTACGATTTTGATCTTCTCAAATTTACCGAAACCTACAAACTCGATGCCGCCAAAACGCTAAGCTGTCTCAAAGTATTAGAACAGGCCGGCTGGCTCAGCCTTAGCGAAGCCGTTTATATTCCCTCCACCATCCGAATATTGGTAAATAAAGACGAATTGTACGATTATCAGCTCAAGCACCCCCGATTAGATCGCATCCTGAAAGCCGTGCTTCGGAGCTATCAGGGCGCCTTTACCGGAGATATCAGCCTGCGGGAAGGGCAACTGGCCAATTTTCTGGATATCAAAGTTGCGGATTTGTCAAAAGCGCTCGAACTGATGCACAAAGATGGTATTCTGCACTATGTGCCGCAAAAAGACCAACCCCAGCTTGTTTTTTTACAGGAACGAGTGGATGCCTCTAATCTGAGCATCGACCACAAGATGTACGAGTTTCGCAAAAAACGCCAAGAAGCCCGGATCAAAAGCGCCATTGCCTACGCGGAAACCCCGGAATGCCGAAACCGGCAGTTGCTGGCTTATTTTGGTGAGAAAGACGCGCCGGCCTGTGGCAAATGCGACGTGTGCCTGGGTCGCAAACAATCTACTCTGTCCACCCTTGAATTTGAATCCTATAGCGGGCAAATTTTGCAAATTCTGGAAGATGGCCCCAAAACGGCAGAAGAGCTCATTAACCGGATAGGTGCCGGCAAAAAAGAAATGGTATTGCAAACGCTTGAATATATGGTGGATGAGGGGGTGGTGGAGTTTGATGCGGGGTTATTCCGATTACCGGTCTGACGGTTACAAACCGTCTGACCGGTAGATCAGACCGGTAGGTCGGGGAGCTGGCGGGACGTTTTGGCGCCCAGCGCCTTAATTTTTTCCGCTCTTCCAATCAGTGTATCACCTGGGCGTTTTGCGTCGGTGAGCTTGTTCATTGCGTCGTGCCAGGATTCCTGGGCCTGGTCGATGCGGGCGCCGACATTTTTGAGGTCTTCCACAAAGGCGCAAAGGCGGTCGTAAAGCAGGCCGCTTTGGCGGGCGATTTCCAATACGCTTCGTTTTTGTTTTTCCTGTTTCCAAATGTAGGATACCGTGCGCATCGTAGCCAGCAAAGTAGAAGTAGTTACCAGTACAATATTTTGGTCGAGCGCATCGAGAAACAAACGTTGGTCTTCTTTGAGTGCAATAGCAAAGGCGGGCTCGATCGGCACGAACAACAACAGATAATCGGGGGAATTGATATGATATAGTTGCTGATAATTCTTGCTGCTAAGTCCTTTGATATGGTTGCGAATGCTATCGATATGCGCTTTCAGGTGCCGGCGTTCGGCTTCGGGCGTATCTGCGTTAAAGAATTGCTCATAGGCAGTCAGCGATACCTTGGCATCAATGATAAGGTGTTTATCTTCGGGTAGGTGAATAATAAAGTCAGGGCGTTTTTGTTTGCCCTCTTCATCTTTAAAGCTGCTTTGGGCGGTGTAGTGCACATTTTTTTCCAGGCCGGCTTTTTCGAGTAACATTTCCAGCTGCACTTCTCCCCAGTCGCCCTGCGTCTTTTGGCCGCCTTTGAGTGCTGATACCAGGTTATTGGCGTCGTGACTGAGCTGATGATTGAGTTCGCGGAGGTGTTCTATTTCCTTTTTAAGCGAAACCCGGCCTTCCATTTCCTCTCGGAAACGCTTGTCGATATTGTCTTCAAATTCTTTAATCTTTTCGCGCAGGGGATTTAGCAGATCGCCCAGTTGTTGTTGGTTTTGGGCGGTAAATTTCTGGCTTTTTTCTTCGAGCAGGCGATTGGCCAGGTTTTCAAAATCGAGCCGGGCGCGTTCCTGGAGGGCCTGCAAATCCTCTTTTTGCGTAGCGAGTTTTTCCTGGAAATGAGTTAGCGATTGTTGTTGAGCGGCGTTTTGGCCGGTGAGTATCTTTATTTCCTCCAGCTTTTCCTGCAAGTCCTCCCGGCAGAGGTCGTATTGGGTTTGGAGAGCATCGTAAAGGGGTTTTTGCACGAAATTCCGTTCCAGGTCGGACTTAGGCGTCATAGCCCGTAGGAGGTATAGCCGGGCTATTAACCAGCCCAACAAACCGCCGGTAAGCAGACCAAGTACCAACAGTATCCAACCAAGCGCAACAGGAGACATGATTCTGGTTTTTAACACACAAAAACTGACACCTCCCTGCTATCATTCATCACCAAAAAACTGTCAATTTATCGGCTATAAAGTTACATTTTTTGCCGACAAGTACTTTTTTATCATCAAAAAAATACAAAACGGTGTTATTGCTTTTTATCCTGGTCTTTAATGATTTCTTTCAAAACGGGTCTGATCTTGATCAATTTTTCTTTGGTCAACCCTGCCTCCCTGGCATTTTGCAACGCTTGCTTAGCTGCTTCGGGCTGCAATAAGGCTTCTTTTGATTCTATTAAGGTAGCGTGGGCATTGGGATTATCGGGGTCTTTGGTAAGGATACGCTCAGCGGTTTGGGCAGCGGTACGGTAATCGCCGAGATTGCGACTTGACACCGCTTTTTGTTCCATGGCTTTTACATCATTAGGGTTAGACTTTAAAGTCTGCTCGGCCCTGTTTTTTTTCAATTCTTCTGTGCTAACCTTTTGCTGGTATTCTTTTTTTAGTGCCGCCAATAACTCACTTGGCACCTTCGGTGCTGTTTTCACTTGCCCTTCCGTACTATCTTTAATCGTATTTTGAATTCGTTCTATACTTTCAATTTCCTTACCCGCTTTTTCCAGCATATCGGCTTTTACATAAGCTGTTGCGCGGGCGGTACGGGCTTCGAGATTATTGGGTTGCTGGGCTATTAAATTGCTCAGATCGGTGGCAGCTTCAGCAAACAGCCCCCGCTCGAGCAGTAGTACTCCCCTGTTGTTGCGGGCAAAGCCGTAATTGGGGTGTGTTTCTAATACCTCATTATAAGAAGCGATAGCTTTATCGGTTTGTCCCAGCGACAAGTAGGTATCGGCGAGTGCCATTCCTCGCAGCAAAACGCCGGCGGAGTCTTTGGGTTCTACCGAGGCGAGCAACCTGGTTGCTAATTCTTCATTGTGCATTTCACGGGCGATAAGGCCGAAGATAAGCCTCATGTTGGCCTCAACCTGCTCAGTTAGCACGCCCTCTGTAGTAATGCTGGAGATAGACGAGAGGGTATCAACGTTGGCGCCTTCTGATATTTTTAGTTTGGTAAACTTAAATTGCTCGCCGAGGTGTAAAAACTTAAACCTCGTAAGCACGATATTATTGTTGTTTTTTGACTCAGTGGTGCCCCAAATGATCAATTGCGAGGCGCATTTATTGCCGATATTAGCGGCTTGCTTGCCGTTTGAAGGGTAAGCATTATCGTCGTTTACGTCCAGTTCCAAGGTTCTGGCACTGGTAAACATGCCGTATTGTTCGCTAAGAATGCTCAGTCGTTGAATAATACCCGTGTGAATTTTCGTGACCTTTTCGTCAAGGGGCTGGAAAGGCAATACGAGTACTTTAAACGAGGCCTCCGAATCAAATTCGGGGCATTCGGGTATTCCCCCCATGTCAATTACAGTGTCTTCAGGCGCTTCTTTTGTAAACAATAGAGCAATTGCCGCAATACCGCCAATGAGCATAACCGGCAGCGCCACCCACCACCATTTGAATCGACGAGGGGCGTCTTCCCTGGGTACTTTACCGGTTTCGATACCGTCGATAATTCGTAGGGTTTGATTGGTGATCTGATTGTAGGCCAGTTTAGCGTTGTCAAAACTGACCAACCCACGCGATTCATCGCTCTGGATTTTTTCCAGCGAAGATTTAGCATGTAAAGCCAGATTACGGAAAGGCTGGAGTTCGGGGTTTTGCTGAATGCTGTCTAAAAGCAGCACTAAGGATTTTTCAATCTGCCCTTCGCTTACCAAACGCCTGGCTTCTGCAATAATTTGCGCTTTGTTCATATATGGATTGTTGTGCCTTTTTAATGTGTTGTCGGTTGTCGGTTGTCGGTTGTCGGTTTTTTATCTTTGTTAGTTCTTTTAAACAGAGAACAGAGAACAGAGAACAGAGAACAGAGAACAGAGAACAGAGAACAGAGAACAGAGAACAGAGAACAGAGAACCTCTACCCCCCCTTCCCCAGTTCAACTGCGCGATGCAGGGCGGCCACGGCGCCGGTCATGATGTCCTGGTGCACTGCATTTTCGCGATAAGTATGAAGTGCGGCTTCGGTGGTGCCTCCACGGGAGCAAACCTTGTCGATCCACTCTTCGCAAGAGAGGTTCGATTTGCTGTACAATTCGATGGCTCCCCTGAAAGTCTGGCTCACCAGCAGTTCAGCCTCCGATGGATTAAAGCCCATACCAGAAGCCGCCTGAATGAGCGCATTCATAAAATACCACACATAAGCCGGACCGCTACCGCTGATAGCCGTTGCGGCATCTATTGCTGATTCATTCTCCACGTATACCGTTTTTCCGGTGGTGTTCAACAAATTTTGCACCATCACCAATTCGATACGCGTAACTTCATCAGAAGAAGTAAAAGCCGTCATGCCCATACCTATCTGTGCGGGCAGGTTGGGCATGGCCCTGATGATCTTTTTCACCCCCAGGCCTGCAGAGATAGTTTGTATCTTAACGCCGGCCATAATAGAAAGGAACACTTGTTGGGGGTCGGCCATAGGTTTTATCTGTTCAAACAACGCCGGGGCGTCTTGAGGCTTTACGGCCAGAATGATCAAATCTGCCCTTTTCATACATTCTTCGGGATGCAGATGGATAGTACCGATATCCATTTTTATTAAACCGGACGTTTTATCGGTGGCTTTCTCCAATATCATCATATCGTCTTTACTGGTTATATGGGAACGGAGAAAACTCTCGGCATAGGTCATACCCATATTACCTCCTCCTATGATTAGTATTTTCATTTTCTTTTTCCTTTATTAAAAAGACTGTTCACATTCGCAAATCGTATTCTTCCTTACTAACGCATAACATTGTAACTTTGAATACACTAACCGCCCTTGGTTTATCGGGCACATGGTTAAATTCATCTTAAAAGCCGCACATGAAAATCGAAGATGCGATTAAGCAAAAGCGCTTTACAAGCGAATTCCATAAAGCACATATTAATGTATTGTACACGGCTGCCTGGTTTAGCCAGCAAACTACAAAATTACTAAAGCCGTTTAATATCTCTTGGCAACAATTCAATATACTGCGTATTCTTCGTGGTATGCATCCGCAACCCGCCACGGTGAAAGAACTTGCAGAGCGCATGATCGATAAAATGTCAAACGCTTCCCGGCTTGTTGAAAAACTCAAACAGAAAGGACTGGTTGATCGCTATGCGTGCGAATTCGACCGCCGCCGGGTTGACATTATCATCACCGAAAAAGGCCATGAAGTACTGGCTTCCGCTATTGCACTCATCGATCAGGCTATCGACAAGGATATGCGCGCCATTTCTTCAGAGGAGGCTACCCTACTCAACACTATCCTGGATAAGCTGAGAGATTGAATCCTAAAAAAAAGTTAAAATTCAATGTGCATACATCAATGTTTGAACTTCATTATATCTTTGTCTTCGCAATTAGTTATTTAACCAACAAAAAGAAGACATAATGAACAAATTGATCGCTTTTTCAATCGGCGTTGTTGCCGTGGCGCTCAGCGCCTTCACCACCCCTGGCAAACCTGTCAGCGCAAATGTAGACACCAAATCGAGCTACATCAACTGGAAAGCTTACAAAGTGACCGGCCAACACGAAGGCCGCCTGCAGCTGAAAAATGGCAAGCTCAACTTTAAAGACAATGTGCTCACCAGCGGAAGCTTTGAGATTGACATGAAAACGATTTCATGTACGGACCTGACCGGCGGCAGCGCCGAGAAACTTGTAGGTCACTTGAAATCGGAAGATTTCTTCAACGTAGCCAATCACCCGATTGCTAAGTTTGAAACTACGCAGGTTATTTCCCGCGGCACGCCCGGCGCTTACAAATTGATAGGCAACCTCACGATCAAAGGGATCACGAAGAGTATCAAATTCAACGCTGATCTTAAGGAAGATGGCGGCAAGGTAACGGCTTCTGCAAAAGTAACAGTAGACCGTGCTGATTTTGATATCCGTTTCGGCTCAGGCAGCTTCTTCGACAACCTCGGCGATAAGACTATCTACGACGAATTCGATCTGAATGTGAATTTGGTAGCGAGTAAATAAAGGTTTATGAGGGGTTATGAGGGGTTATGAGGGTCTAAACTTTCATAAACCCTCATAAACCCTCATAAACCCTCACAACCCCTATCTTATCAGCGTCACATCTCCTTTTTCCTCAAATTCCTGGTTGCCCAGCTTAATCAAGGCGCGGTAAATGTAGACATCCGAAGGCGCCGGCTCTCCTTTATAATTGCCATCCCAGCTGGCGTTATTGCCTTTACCATCAAATACCAATTGTCCCCAGCGGTTGTAAACCCTCAGTTCTTCTATGACGAAATTGCGAGAGGAGAATACCTTGAATACATCGTTTCTTTCATCGCCATTGGGCGTAAACACGTTGGGAATTCTATAATTAGCCGGCAATACCCGCACGGGGGTCTGATCGAAGCGTTCGCATCCTTCGGGCGTAGTAACCACCACTTTATAAACAAACTCTTCTCCATCCGTCATTTCGCGGTCGATAAAGGGCGCGATATGGCTGAAGGAGGGCGAAGTTGTCTGGCCGATCTCCACATCGTTTTCATACCATGTATAGGTCAGTCCGGTTAAATCCGGGGGAGCTACGTTGGCGGTGAGCAACAAGGTATCGAAAGATATGAGCGAATCATTGGGGGCAACTTCAATGCCGACTGCAAATTCACTACCCAACACATTCACAGTAAACGTTTCTGTTATGGCGCCGCAATTGGGGCCGTAAGTATAGGTAAGTACTACATCCGTTGTTTCGGTTAACCCGGTCACCGTGATGGTCTGTCCGGGAATTTCCGTGCCGTTCACCAGCCAGCTATAGGATTCCGTAACTCCTTCCGGGGCGGTACCTTCGGCGGTGAGTGTCAGGGGGTCGCCCGCACAAATCACGACATCGTTAACACTTACGGTAGCATCGTTAACTACAAACACGGTTGTTTGCGCCGATCTGGTAAAACAGCTGTTAGTTGCACTTAGCGAATAAGTAGTGGTAGTTGACGGCGAAAACAACTGCATAGGATCGTCAGACATAAAGTTGGGCAAAGTGGGCGAAGTCCACAGATATGACACCATTAATTCCGGTGTGGATAGCAACAATGGCCCCGTTGAATCACCCTCGCAAATTTCTACGGTGGGCGGCACACTAATCACCGGTGGTAGTATGACGTCTATACTAATTGATGTGCCGGTGGGGCAATTCCCGAGTTTTCCGGTAACCTGATAGGTGATATCGTCTCCGGGGGTGGCTATCGGATTTGGACAGTCCGTGCAGCTCAGCCCATCGGCAGGCTCCCAGGATACTTCATCAAAGCCGGGGTCAAATACGGCATTGAGTTGAAGCGAGGAGCCCTGGCATAAGGTAGTATCTCCTGGTATCAACATGACGGTGGGTATCGGTGTTACCTGCACAAGTACATATGAGGTGTCGATGCATATTCCGTTTGTGGTAACCCTGAAGTAGTTTGTTGTCGTATCTGGCGTCACCACCAGGTTAAACAGCGTATCAGGTGATTGCTGTCCTTCCGTGGGGCGCCACAGGAAGGATATATCCGGAAAATCGCTGGGCTCAAATACCGGCGTTGTCAGGACTAATACTTCTCCTTCGCAGATATTGGTATCAACCGGCATAGCGGTGAGATTAGACGGCAGAGAATCAACAACTATCGTAATCTCAGCCGTTTTCAAACACCCCGGAACGGTTACTGTGGCGGAATAAGTAGTAATCGTCTGTGGGGTGGCAAAAACGCTGTTGCCCACATTGGTATTCAGCGAACCGTTATTGGGCGTCCAAGTGGCCTGCACATTGGACGGCGTAGTGGACGTTTGGAGGTTCACGGTAGTGCCCCGGCATATCAGCAGCGTATCAGGTTGAATAATATCAATTGCAATGGGCGTAATAGTCACATCAACGGTAGCCGTGACTATGCAGGCGCCCCTTGTGGCTGTAAGGGTATAGGTGCCTGCCCCCTCCGGATACACCAGCGTGTTGGGATCGGTAGGATCTTCTATAATAGCGGGGCCATCCCAAAGATATGTCGTGTTGGGTTCCGGCACGGTTGTGCCCATCACCAGCGGTACGCCCTGGCAAATAGCCGTATCAGAAGAAACTGTCAGCAAGGGGTTGGTATCCACGATCACGGTCACACTATCGAGTGAAGGAAGCGGACAGCTGTTGTTCGTTGCAGTAAGAAAATAAGTAGTCGTCTCACCCGGCGAAACGGAGGGGTTGGACACAATAGAGGTAAAACCGCTGGGCACCGACGACCAGTTATATGAAACTCCCGCAATTGGGGG
Source organism: Saprospiraceae bacterium (assembly GCA_013360405.1). GTDB lineage: Bacteria > Bacteroidota > Bacteroidia > Chitinophagales > Saprospiraceae > JABWBR01. The sequence continues at coordinate 34,017 of JABWBR010000028.1, read as the reverse complement.
GCCGCCGAGGCTTACCGTCGTGCCGGTGCACACCTGCTGGTCGTCATTTACTACTGCCTGGGGCGCTTGCTGTGGCAATACAGTCACCACCGTTGTATCGCTCAATACGCAGTTGGGTGTCGTGAGGGTAACGATTACGGGGTGGTTTCCGGCTGAAACTGCGGTTACTGTAGGATTGGGGCAATCGTCGCAACTCAGGGCTACGCCTGCCGGAGTAGTCCAGGAGTACGTAGCCAATGCCGGTTCAAAATCAGCCCCGGCTACTATACCGAATTCTTCGCCGGTACATACGGTAATATCAGCACCGGCAGTCACATCAAATACAATCACTTCCACTTTGATGGTATCGGAATAGCACACGCTTTCCACGATAGCCTTATATACGGTTGTCTCCGTTGGCGTAGCTATGGGATCGAAGCAGTCGTCGCAAGACAAGGTAGACACGCCTTCAATCCATTCTATGTTATTAACTCCGCTCGAAATAGCAATCTGTACCGATTGACCGATACAAACGGTAGTATCTCCTCCTTCAATCACAGTAGGCACGGGAATCAACACATCGGGGTTGGAGGGCGACCAATCGATAGAAATACCGCCGTTGATGATCTGGTTGCCCCAGTCGTTGGACAACACCACGTATACTTCTCCTTCCTGCGCCGCAATAGTACTTACAAAGTCATCGCCGCCGGCGCCAGGAAAACCACCGCAGTCCCAGGTGTCGGTAACCGGGGTACCCAGCACGGGGTGAATATCGGCGAGGCCGGTAGGATCGCCGCCGGCGGCCCAGGAGCTTCTGATCGGTTGGTTGTTTGTCACAAAATTGATAACCGACAGCGGATTTTCGCAGGCCTGCTGTTGGGTAAATGGCCCCCACACGCTAAAGTCTATATCTGAGGGTACGTCGGCACTTTCCAGAATAAATCCGAAAGGCCCGTCGGCCTGTGCCTGCACGGTAAACCAATAAAAATTGGGCTGAACGCCCACGCCCAGCCAACAGCCGTCGTTGGCGCCGTTGGGTACGTCGATATCCTGGAAGCCCTGTTCAAAGAAAAAGATAGAAGGTACGCCACCCTCTTCTATGCAGCCGTTGAGCGGATTACATAATGCCGAAGCCAACCCGGGAGATAACTGGCAATCCGTTTCCTGTACCAGAATATTAAAGTCGGTACAACCGCTGGCATTGTCTACCACAATGTAATAAGTACCTGGCTGTTGAAGGTTGGCCGCATTAATCATGCCGGTTGTACTTTGCGCCACACAAAGCGTATTAGGGTCGTCTGGAGGTCCGTTCAAAATGAGCACCCCGGTTCCTGCATTGGCATTGGAAATCGTAACCGCTATGCAAATATCACCGGGCGATTCATAGGCAAATACGTATTCGGGGCCGTTCAGGAAGGCATCGTTGCCGCAGGGGCTGCTTCCAAAGTTAGCCGCATCGTCGCAAGTGCTGAAAGGCAGGTTAAACGGCAGTGAATTGATCACCGTGGGGTTGTCGATACTAGAGCCGTCGCAGGCCACAGGCGAACAGGCCCACTCCAGTTCAAAGCCGGCGTCCTGCACCGAGCCGTCAGAAGTAAATTGAACCGTCACACATCCGGAACTGGCCTGGATAATAAAAGGCTGGCCGTTTCCAAAGCCTGTCAAACCGGCGATAAGCGGGTCGCTGATATCATCGCCGGCATAAAAATTCAAATCTTCAAAACCGGACTCCATTTGGAAATCGAGCACGGTAATTTCGATACATTGGTGAATATCGTTAGGACAGATAGTAAACGTATGATTTTCACCCGGGCCGTAGTCGCCGTCGGGTCCGCCGGAGTCGTAGAGGGTTCCGAAACAAGCCGTCGTACTGGGTTCATCGCCGATATTAACTGCCGGCACGTATTCGTCTACGCAAAGCGTAAAATCGCCGGAGTTGGGGCTAGCGGATGCCGAATAATCGTTTACGCGGATAAAATACTGTTCATTGGGCGTAAGACCCAAAATATCCAGTTCTATTTGCGTGCTGCCGTTTGGCGCCGAGATACAGGCCAACTCGGCTAAGCCGTCCACGGCGCAATCACCCCGATAAATCGCTATCTGGGGGTTTTGGATTGGGTCGCCGTTGGGGCCCGTGGGCACGCCTACGAGCGTGATCGTAATATCAATGATAGTATCGACCGTAGTAAAGGCGAACCAGACGTCTCGCTGGGTATTTCCGCCATTGAAACACGAAGGGTTGTTGCCAAAACCGATATCGGAAGCCGTAGCATCTACGTTAGTAAAGATAGTGGGCGGGCAAGCGGGAAGAATACCCAGGTTAATTAAACCGCCACAATCGTCGTTAATAGGTTGTGCAATTGCTAGTGTTCCAAAAAGCGTAAAAAAAATTCCGTAGAAAAGTGATCTCATTCTGATGCGTTTCGTTTGAGATGAAAGAGTATTGATCAAAATTAAACAAAATTCGGGATTTGAACCCCTCCCGTCATTTTAATGCTATGAAAGAAGTATTTTTATTGCTGGGCAGTAATGTGGGCGACACAATCCGTCATCTGGATATCGCCCGGCAGTTGCTGCTGGAGGAAGTAGGCGCGCTATCGCGTTCCTCTTCCATATATTGTACTAAGGCTTGGGGAATTACCGAACAGCCCGATTTTCTCAACCAGGCTGTCTCATTAATAAGCCCTTACCCACCTCTTGAAGTACTCGACCGCATACTTTCAATTGAAAAAAAAATGGGCCGTCACCGGCTTGTTAAATGGGGGGAAAGAATAATCGATATTGATATTTTGTACTACAACCATCAAATTGTAGATTATCCAAATCTAAAAATACCCCATCCTCTTTTACAGGAGCGCAATTTTGCGTTAGTGCCCCTGGTAGAGATCGCGCCGGACTTCGTTCACCCCGTTTTTTTGCTGTCCAATGCGGAGCTTTTGGCCCAAAGTGCTGATCCTCTTGAAGTAGAAAAACGGGTTTAACCCTCCTCTTTCACTTTACCTTCGTCAACCTGTATCAATGCCGCTGCTAACTTACGCGTTTCAAACGGCGCATTTTTCCACCAGGCTGCCGACCACACGGGCATCGTTTTTACGCGAAGTTCTTCGAGTCGGGTGCGTTGTTCCATCTCCCAAACATGATCTGTGCAAGGCGCCTGGGCGAAAAAGCCGTCGGGCTGGAGGTAACAGGCCTCTCCACTATCGCCTTTTTGCTGAACCAGCAGGGGGAAGCGCCATTCGCCCATAGGCACATCTAGCCTGAGTCTGCCGGGTTCGATATAGGCCTCCAGTCTGAGTGCCAGCTCGGAGGCAAATCCCGAAGTATGATGTTGTTTTTCAATGCCAATCCCTTTTCTCAAGCCTGCTACCACTTCATCCTGTTTTTTGGCATGAGATTGCTGCACGTACACAGCGTAGTGATAATAATTGCTCAACAAATACAGCGCCTTCAATGGAGGCGTATGCGACCAATCCGCCAGCAGAACCTCCGGAATAGAATTGAGTAAATAAAGGGATTTGATGGGGCGGCTCATCAGCAGGTATAAACGTCTGAGGCCTTTTCCACCGTCGTAATAATCTTTACATCCTTCAATTTGACCTTCTATTCCGGTAATGCCGAAGGTACCTGAAAAAAACAAAATATCGGGGTGAATGCCCGGCATTTCGTCAGTGGTATACACCAAAAGGCCGTTGCGTTCCAATTGTTGGATCTTTTCAACTCCCGGTAAACGCCTTAGCTTAATTTGAAGCAGATAGTCGGCTATGAGGTTGCGTTGGCCGGTTGTGCAACACACGATCCCCACGGAAGGATAAGTCCGCTGCGGGGTTGGTTGAATGTCATTCAGCAATTGGATGAGTCGTTGGGCTTCAGCTGCATTTGTGCGGGTTTGGGGGTCGTAGCGCCCCTCCACTTGCTCGAAGCGCAATTGAAACGCGTTTAATGCCGAAGCGCCCCATTGGGTATTGGGGTCGAGCAGGGGCGTCAGATCGCCGGGGCGCCAGTGGTGGCAAATCTCCAGTCGGGTTTCCCGTATTTTAGCCCCGCGCATGGCTGTTGGCAAGGCAAGGAGCTGGTTTTCATCTATGAGTTGGGTATGTGCCAATACAACCGTTTGCTTAGCCATACTCAAAAGCGGAGTAATAACCCCCGAATTCAGCATATGGCCTTCTTCCACGATCATCAGGTCGAAATAAGCCTCATCTGCCGGCAGGATTTGCGAAGCCAGTTGGGGAGTAGTGAGCCACACCGGCAGCAGATCGGTGACGGCTTCAATTCCATTGCCCATAAGCGCTGAAAGGCTCATCCCCGAAGATGATTCTATGTTTCGGCGTCCGAACAATTGTTCATATTGATTGCGGCCGGCCCTTTTTGCAGCCCGCAAAGCCTCTTCTTTCTTACCTTGCCAGCGGTGCAAAATTTGAGCCGGCAGCATATCCCTGACGGCTTTGATGGCGCCTACACAGGTTTTGGCATCAAAATCTTTTAATGGCAGGGCAGCGTCATAAGATTTTGCCAGACAATTATTTAGATACCAGCTTTCAAAAGCGCTAACCCAATCAGGGGGGCGCACTTTGGCCAGTGCCCTGACCACTCTGCGGGCGTTTTCGGGTAGCTGGAACCAGTTGCGCTGCCAATCGTAAAAAACGTCGTAGTCGCGCAAATTAAGCCGCGTCACCTCCAATTGATCAATGGTGTCTTCCAGGTATTTTTGCTGGCGCGAAACGGTCAGCATCTTGTTTTCAAAAGGCAACTGGTATAACCCGGATTCGTTGAGTTCTTCTACCAGGGCCGTCAGGCTGTCTTCGATTACCAAAACCTTATCGTGTCCGTCCACGTGGGGATTAACCGTTTTGTGGTTGAGCCTGAGCAGTTCTTCCTGTACGATCGACGGGAGTTCTTTCCTCCACTGCCGCAGGGCGCCTTCAAAGCCCTCCAGTATTTTTTCCAACTGCGTGACCGGGCTGCTTTCATCCCAGGATGAGAAGGCAAAGTCAATATATTTATAGGCGGAAAAGGTCGTTTTCAACTCTTTATACAGCCCGGCAACAGATTTTCTGGCCTGCCTGATCTCTTTGTATTTGTCTGAAAACAAACTACGCAGCCCCGACCATGCCGGGCTTCCATGGGCAAATACCTCGCCGAACCTGCTAATATGGTCGCGAATGGCATCGTGAATTTGTTCATTGTGGTCCTGCAAAGCAGCATAATATTGCTCGTAGTGATTCATCAACTGATCGCCATACGCGTTATACGTGGCGATATATTCCAACTGCAGTTGCTGGGCTTTCGCAATAAATTCCTCCTGCTTTTGCTGTATGAACTCGAGACCTTCTTCTTTAGATTTGTGAATAAAAATACCTGCATTCAGGTTTCGCAAAGGGTGGTTGAGCGTATTAATCCGCTGGAAAAGCGGATAACAGTTGCTCACTGCATTTTTCACCAACAAATATTCCTCGTAATGAAATGCAAAGTCTTGCGGATTGAGCTGACTGCTGAGCAGTTCTTTGCCTTCTCTCCGTGTGGCGGACAAAAAGAGGCCTACTGTCTCCGACCAATCGTAGGCGCCGAATACTTTATTGCGCACCGACTGATAGCGTTGATCCAGTCTTCCCTTTTCTCTCAGCGCTTTGTCTACTTGCCGTCGAAAAGCCGCGGCGTCAAAAGCCGGCAAAGCGGTTGTTTCGGTTTTTGCCAGTGTTTTTAAAGTTTCGAGCAATACCGTTTTGTCGATTACGGCATCTCTGAACAGCCATTGCAATCGTTCAAGTCCTAAGGCCACTAACTGGTCCTGTATACTTTTCAGGGCCGTCATGCTTTGCGACACCACCAGGCATTTGCCCCCATTGCTTAGGGTGCTGGTAATCAAATGCTGGGCTAAATGGCTTTTTCCAGCCCCCGAACTACCCGTCACCAGCAGGGGGCCTCCCTGTTGCACGGCTTCAACCGCAGTGGCTTGCCACGGATCCAATACAGATACGCCAAACGGATGGTCTCCTTTAGGTGCGACAGATAATTTGGCTACCTCCTGCCAGGCCGCCGGATCGGCTTCTTCTGTGATAGCAGGAAAGATACTTACAACCCCCGACCAATAAATAGCGTCGTGTTGCCGGCTTTCAAGCAGCATTTTGGGGTCGGGACAAGGCATTATAGAGGCGCTCTGGCTCGGATTATTGATATTGAGATGTGTGGCCAGCTTATCGCAAAAAACAGCTAAGGCGCCCGAAGACATCGCATCGGGTTGCATCAATGAAAACCACTCCGAGTTTTCCTCCCAGCCGCATTGCGTTTTTAGCCAATTCAGCAGAGGTTTGTTGACAGTCGGCAGATAGTCGGGCGAATAACTCAGCCACCAGTGATTAGCGGTTTGGGGGTCGGGCTCCAACTGTACCGGCCATATTACCAGGGGCGCAGTATGGATTCCGGCATCGGTATGCAGAACCAGAAACGGATAGGCAAATCCAAGCGTTTTAGCCCCTTGCAGGCGTTCGGCGTTGCGGTATTCAAAAAACAAAGATTTCAGCGTCTCTTGCGTATCATGCGAAGCGCTGATTTCCATGCGCAAGGCGCGCCGGTGGAGTAAATCATCGAGCCAGGAATAAGCCCAAAAAACGCCTTCGGCAGAACCCTGAAGTTGGGTGATATCTAAGAGAGGTCCTTCCTGCATCAGTGTTTGCAAGTAGGGGGATAAGCGGCTATCTGCCGGCGTCTGTTGCGGGTTCATCATTAAATGTCGTTTTTGAAAGCGGCTGCTTCCCTATGCCTGGTCACCTGGGGGCATTCGTATTAGTAGTGTCCATGATAGCGCCACTTACCTGCTCGCCATTATTATACAAGTACTCCAGCGTAATTTTCCCTTCGGGATTGTAAAACCGGTAGGGGCCGTCCAGTTTTCCATTTTTATAATTAATCTCCTTTTTGATTTTGCCATCCCGCAATTCGAATTCGCGGTAGACGCCATGCAGCTTTCCATCTTGATAATTGGCGTCGATAAGCGGCCGGCTGAAGCTGTATTGGGTCCAGTTGCCGTGCAGCATGTCGTCTTTATAAAAAGCTTTCAGTTTGATTTGACCGTTGGGGCCAAGTTCGAGATAGGGACCGTTTTGCACCCCGTCGACATAAGTCTCGATGCGGGTAGGAAAATTAGAATTCAGGCCTTCATAGTGAAGCCAGGCGCCCGATTTACGACCGTTGACTATCACGCCCTCTTCCACTATTTTTCCGTTACTGTCCAGTTTTACTGCCCGTTGCGCGCCGCTTACAGTCTTTAATTCTTCCAGTTGATATGCTTTCCACTCGGCAGGAAGTTCCTGCGTTTTCTCTTTATTGCAGGCCAAAAGCGCCATTAACAATAAACCACCCAACAGGCTAGAACGTGTTTGCATGAGAAATTCGGTTTTACAATAAATTTGCGTAAAGCTAAGGAATGATCGACAGCACACACAATAATGCATAGGTTGGAGTCAAAAAAAATCAAGCAGATGTTTATTTTTGCATCCCGTTATTCAAATTAACACGGAAGCGATGGATATCCTGATTCAACACCTCAACAAAAGTTACGGCCCGCAGAAAGCCGTAGACGATATCTCGTTTGAAGTTAAAACCGGGGAGATCCTGGGTTTTCTGGGCCCCAACGGCGCCGGCAAAACCACCACCATGAAAATGATCACCGGTTATTTGCCGATGGACCTGGGCGACGTACTAATCGGCGGCCAGTCGGTAAAAACCGGCGCGCTAAAAAAGCAAATCGGTTATTTACCCGAAAACAACCCGCTCTATCTGGATATGCCCGTGATGGATTACCTCGCTTTTTGCGCGGCTATTCAGGGTGTGCCCCAAAGCGCCATTGCAAACCGGGTACTCGACATGGTACAGGTATGCGGGCTGGGCGCCGAAAAACACAAGCGCATCCGCGAATTGTCGAAGGGATACCGGCAGCGGGTGGGCTTGGCACAAGCCATGATTCACGATCCGGCCGTATTGATACTCGACGAACCTACCACGGGCCTCGACCCCAACCAGATCGTCGAAATCCGGGAACTCATTCGAAAACTGGGACAGGAAAAAACGGTGATTCTCAGCACACATATCCTCCCCGAAGTAGAAGCGACCTGCGATCGCATTTTGATTATCAATAAAGGAAAAATAGTAGCCGACGGCGCCCCAGCTACCTTGCGCAAACAGGCGCAGGGCCGGCAGGTATTGCAGATCAGGCTCGAAGACGCCGGCGTGGAAGACGCCCGGCAAGCCCTGGCTAACCTTCCCGGCGTATCTGCCGTAGAGATCAGCAACCCCGACGAATTGCGATTCGACGTGCAGAGTCATCCCGAGCACTTATCCAATCGCGAAATATTTGAATTGTGCGTGCAGCGCCATTGGATATTGGCCGAAATGATACCGCTGGAGACTAAACTCGAAGACGTCTTCCGCGACCTGACCGTAAACTAGTCTTAACGATAAAAAACAACAGCGATGAAACCCGCATGGATCATTGCCAAAAGAGAGCTCAACGCTTATTTCGACTCGCTGATAGCCTATTTTATCATCGTCTTATTTCTGTCTTTCAGCGGTTTTTTTACCTGGCTTGCCGGCAACGGCGATATTTTCTTCCGCAAGCAGGCCGACCTCAACGTTTTTTTCGGGGTAGCCAAGTGGACCCTCTTTTTCTTCATCCCGGCGCTCACCATGCGCCAGCTGGCCGAAGAAAAAAAGACGGGTACAATTGAGTTATTGCTCACCAAAGCCGTTACCGACCGGCAGGTTATCCTCGGCAAGTTTTTGTCGTGTTTTCTGATGGTCGCCATTACGCTCGCGCTCACCCTACCCTACTACATCACCATAACCTACCTGGGCAAGGTAGATCACGGCGCTATTTGGAGCGGTTATCTGGGTTTATTGCTGCTCAGTGCGGCCTATATTAGCATTGGCTTATTCGCCAGCAGTATCACCGGCAATCAGATCGTGGCTTTTCTGCTTGCCCTTTCTATCGGCATTTTCTTTCAGTTTTTATTTGAAGTAATAGCGGGCGGAATGACCGGATTTATCGGAGAGCTTTTTAGTACGCTGAGCTTGTCGATGCACTTTGAATCGATTTCAAGAGGCGTAATCGACACCAAAGACCTCATCTATTTTTTGTCAATTGTGGTGCTGGGATTGTATTTATCAGAAATCAGCATTTCAAAAAGATAGTAACGCGCTATGAAAAATACGGCTTTATCTATCGCTTTGCTTGCAGCCATATTGTTGCTGCTCAATATTTTAAGCAATAAATTTTTCCTACGGGCCGACCTCACCGAGGGGCGCCAATACACCCTGTCTCGGGCTACAAAAGATATTTTAAAAAATCTCGACGAGCCCGTTACGATTACCGCCTATTTTTCTGACGACCTGCCCCCCGACGTAGCCAAAACGCGTAGGGATTTTCAGGACATGCTCGTAGAATACGCCAACATCTCGAAAGGCGACGTGCGCTTCGAATTCATCAGCCCCGAAGACGATGCCCAGAAGAAAGAAGCCACCGATCAGGGTATCCAACCGCTGATGATCAACGTACGCGAGAAAGACCAGGTCAAGCAACAACAAGCTTACATGGGCGCACTGGTGCGAATGGGCGACAGGCAGGAGCCCATTCCATTTATACAGCCCGAAATGGCTATGGAATACGCCTTGTCAACCAGCATCAAAAAACTATCGGTAACAGACAAACCGGTCATTGGTTTTCTTCAAGGACACGGCGAAGCTGCGCTCAACGAAATGGGGCAGGTATACGAGCAACTCAGCATATTATACACTATCGCGCCGGTTTCAGCCGATTCGGCCATCAACCCCAGCATTCGCGCAGTAGCCGTAATAGCTCCCCGCGATTCATTCCCCCCCGCGCATTTGCAGCAATTGGACGCCTATTTGTCACAGGGAGGCAAACTCGTGCTGGCAGTGAATGCGGTAAACGGAGATCTTAGTGCCGGGCAGGGTACCCCGGTCAGCACAGGCCTCGAAAGCTGGTTGGCGGCAAAAGGCGTAAAAATAGAACCCGGATTTCTTATCGACGCCCAATGCGGAAGTGTAACACTGCAACAGCAGCAGGGGTTTTTCATGATAAACACCCCCGTACAGTTTCCTTTTTTGCCACTCATCAGCGATTTCAGGGAACACCCGGCCGTTAAAGGCATCGAGCAAGTGATGATGCCTTTTGCCAGCCCTATCAGCTTTGTGGGCGGCAACCAGGGCATTCGATTTACGCCCATCGCGTTTAGTTCTGCCCGGTCGGGGATAGTAAATGCCCCAACGGTGTTCGATGTGCAGAAAAAATGGACTACTGCTGATTTTCCGCTTGGCGGCATGGCCGTAGGAGGCGTGCTCGAAGGCAATCTGGCTGGAAATACGCCGTCAAAACTCGTCGTTTTCGGCGACGGAGATTTTGCCGTCAGCGGCCAAAACCGCGTGCAACCCGACAATGTGAGCTTGTTGGTCAATAGCATTGATTGGCTCTCTGACGACACCGGGCTCATTGAATTGCGCACCAAAGGCGTGGCCAGTCGCCCGATCGACCAGTCTTATCTGGGCGACGAAGCTAAAGGCGCCCGCAATATGCTCAAAGCGGTAAACGTTGGGCTCCCCATTCTGCTGGCTTTGCTGTACGGTATATTCAACGCCCAGCGCCAGCGGGCCATCCGTAATCGACGAATGGCATGATATAGGGTTACGATGCCTTGCCGTGCAGGGCTTCCGCCACGACTTGTGCCAATTCAAAATTTGTAGAAGCAGAATGCTGAACGCGTATGAGTGGGGCATCCCAGGTTGCCGCCATGGCTGCCCACACGTGGTAGTTACCCGAGTTGTCGCGTTCGCAGTATACGCCGAGGGGCATATGACAGCCCCCTTCCATTAGTTGAAGAATCTTTCTTTCAATATTGGTAACCGCCGCCACATCCGGGTGGTGAATGCGCTGTAGGGCGCGCCGTATCTCCGTATCGTCGCGCCTCGTTTGGTATGCCAGGACACCTTGCGCCGGCGCAGGCACAAACTCGCGTACATTAAACCTGACGACCTGCAAGTCGCTCAAATCGAGTGCCAGCCGGGTAAGTCCTGCAGCGGCCAGCACGATGGCGTCAAAATCGCCGTTGCGAAGTTTTTGCAGTCTCGTCGGCACATTTCCGCGGATATCCGCCAACTGCAAATCGGGTCTGAAATGCAGTAATTGTGCCTTCCGGCGGGCGGAGGAAGTGCCCACCACCGCGCCCTGGGGCAATAGCGACAAATGAGGCGAAGCGGCTTTCGATCGGGGCATCAGCAGCCAATCGGCGGGGTCTTCGCGGTAAGACACGGCGGTAATTGCGAGTCCGTCGGGCGTATCGGTAGGCAAATCTTTCATCGAATGCACTGCCATATCAATTTCACCGTGCAGCAGGGCATCTTCCAGTTCTTTAGTAAAAAAACCCTTGCCTTCGATCTTGTCGAAGCTGAGATCCTGGATCTTGTCACCCTTCGTTTTAAGAATAACAAGATCGCTGGTTAATCCCAAAGCGGCTAAAGCGGCTTGTACGTGGCGTGCCTGCCATAAAGCCAGCTCGCTGCCACGGGTACCGATGCGTATATTCTGTGTCAAAGTATGCGCTTTTTGCGGGCAAAGATAGTTCTTAGCCAATCTACCTTTCAACTTTTTTTTTCTACCTTTGCCGCATGCAACTGTCAGCGAGAGAATTAGCCGCAATACTAAACGGTTCGATAGAAGGAGACCCTGATGTCAAAGTAAATCGCCCCAGCAAAATCGAGGAAGGGGGCGAGGGTTCTATTTCCTTTTTGGGCAATCCTAAATACGAAGATTACGTATACCAAAGCACTTCTTCCGTACTTCTGGTACATCGCTCTTTTGAGCCACGTCAGGCCGTAAACGCTACCTTAATTAAGGTGGATGACGTGTATGCGTCAGTTGCTATATTGTTGGAACAATTCGGCAAATCTACAACCCGAAACACCGGTATTTCCAGCCAGGCTTTTATCCACCCTTCCGCCGTTTTAGCCGAAGAGGTGACCATTGAGCCGTTTGCCGTAGTGGAAGCTAATGCGCATATCGGCAAGGGCAGTTATATCGGCCCCCAGGTATATATCGGTCAGGATGTACAGGTGGGAAATAATACCATCATATACGCAGGCGTTCGCATCATGCAAAAAACGGAGATAGGCGACAACTGCATCATACACCCCAATGTAGTGATCGGAAGCGATGGTTTCGGTTTTGCACCCAACGCCGAAGGCATCTATCAAAAGATCCAGCACGTGGGCAATGTGATAATCGAAGACAATGTAGAAATAGGCGCCAATACCACCGTGGACCGGGCGACCATGGGCTCTACCATTATCAGGCAGGGCGCCAAGCTTGATAATTTGATTCAGGTGGGTCATAACGTAGAAATTGGCGAAAATACCGTAATCGCAGCACTTGTCGGTATTGCGGGAAGCACGAAAATAGGCAAATCCTGCCGCATAGGCGGGCAGGTAGGCTTTGCAGGGCACCTCAGTGTAGCTGACGGCACGCAAATTGGCGGCCAGACTGGTGTCATGTCAACCATCAAAACCCCTAATGCTAACTGGGTGGGAACGCCGGCTATTCCCTATAAAGATTATTTTCGGTCTTTCGCCCTATTCAGGCAATTACCTGAAATATACCAACGCTTGAATGAACTTGAAGCCTTGCTGCGTCAACAATCGAATTCAACCGACACTTCTTCGCCCACCCCTCCCAATAACTGAGACCAAAACTACCTGAATAACAATCTATTGCAATAGCCTATCTGCTGCATCTTTCAAAATAACTAAAAAACCTATCTTTGCACCATTATTTCTCAGTCGTTAAAATATGAAGCAACAGACGATTCAACACCCGGTTACCCTGAAAGGCGTAGGTCTACATACAGGCAATACGGTTACACTTACTTTTCATCCGGCTCCAGCAGATCATGGCATCAAATTTCAGCGAATTGATCTTAAAGACCACCCCGTGCTTAGCGCTGACGTAAGCCGGGTTGTAAATACACAAAGAGGAACTACTATCAAACTTGGAGAAGCCCAGGTTAGTACAATCGAACACGTATTATCTGCCCTCGCCGGTTTGCGCATCGACAACGTACTGATTTCGCTCGACGGCCCCGAAGTACCTATCCTCGATGGAAGCGCTATGCCCTTTGTATCTGCTTTGCGCAAAGCAGGGATTGAACAATTGGAAGTCGACCGCGATTTTTTCGAAATAGAAACACCGATTACCTACCGCGACGAAGCTACCGGCACCGAATTGGTGGCCATGCCCGCCGATGATTTTGAAGTGATCACCATGATCGATTTCAACTCAGACGTTTTGGGACAGCAATTTGCTTCGCTACGCAACCTGGACGATTACGAAAAAGAAATCGCTCCGTGCCGCACTTTTGTTTTTCTTCACGAATTGGAATATCTTTTTAGCCAAAACCTGATTAAGGGCGGCGACCTGGATAATGCCATCGTGATCGTCGACCGGGTGATGAAACAACCCGAACTGGACGATCTGGCCAAAAAACTCAACAAACCTAGCGTAAAGGTTGACAAAGAAGGCATCTTAAATACCGTAAAACTACATTTCAGCAACGAACCCGCCCGGCATAAACTACTGGATGTGATTGGCGATTTGTCGCTATTGGGCAAACCCATCAAAGGCAAGATCGTGGCTACCAAACCCGGCCACAAAGCCAACGTGGAATTCACCAAATTGCTGAAGAAATACTACCAGGAACAACGCAAACTGAAGGGCAAACCCAAATACGACCCCGATCAGGAACCCCTCTTCGACAGTGTGCAAATAGCCCAATGGCTGCCACACCGCTATCCCTTTTTGCTGGTGGATAAAATCATCGAAATGTCGGATCACCACGTAGTAGGGGTAAAAAATGTAAGCTTCAACGAATATTTTTTCCAGGGGCACTTTCCCAACAATCCAGTGATGCCTGGCGTATTACAAATAGAAGCCATGGCACAAACGGGAGGCATTTTGGCGCTGTCAACCGTAGATGATCCGGGGAATTGGGACACTTATTTCCTCAAAATTGAAAATGCCAAATTCAAACAGAAAATACTGCCCGGCGATACCGTACTGTTTAAACTTGAACTAATGGCGCCCATTCGCAGGGGTATTTGTCAAATGCAGGCAACTGCATACGTCGGAAATAAAATTGTTTCAGAGGCGGAGTTAACTGCTCAAATCGTTAAGCGTTCCTAAAATGAATCACGCGAATCCACAATTCTATATACATCCGGATGCCATAATAGGCAATGACGTCACCGTTAGCCCGTTTTCCTACATTGATAAAAATGTAGAGATAGGCGACGGTACCTGGATCGGCCCCAACGTGACGATATTTGAAGGCGCCAGGATCGGCAAAAATTGCCGCATTTTTCCCGGCGCGGTGATTTCGGGTATTCCACAGGACCTCAAGTTTATGGGCGAATCTACTACTGCTGAAATTGGCGACAATACGACTATCCGCGAGTACGTGACCGTAAACCGCGGCACTTCGGCTGCGAACAAAACGGTGGTGGGCAGCAATTGTCTGCTGATGGCCTATGTGCATGTGGCCCACGATTGTCAGCTGGGCAACCACGTGATCCTGGCTAACAATGTCAATCTCGCCGGCCACGTCATTGTAGAAGACTGGGCGATACTGGAAGGACTTGTGGCCGCACAGCAATTTGTGCGGGTGGGCGAACACAGCTTTATAGCCGGCGGTTCGTTGGTTCGCACCAACGTACCGCCTTTTATTCGCGCCGCCCGAGAACCCCTCTCCTACATCGGGGTGAATAAAGTAGGCCTTGCGCGTCGCGGGTTTTCAGACAAACAAATTGAACTTATCAGGGATATTTACCGGATTATATTTGTAAAAGGCCACAATATCAGTACCGCACTCGAAAAGGTGGAAACCGAATTCGACCAATCTCCCGAACGGGAAGAAATCCTGTCTTTTATCCGCAATTCGGCCGAAGGTAGAGTAAAAGGCGTGATCAAAGGGTTCGGCCATATGAATGGCAATACGGTGTATGAAGATTGAACTGACAGGTGCAGCCAAACGCTACCGCAGAGAATGGGTGCTGCGGGAGGTGAACCTTCTTTTAGCTGTAAATACGTCTTACGCTGTGGTAGGCCCAAATGGCGCCGGTAAATCCACGCTTCTCCGCATGATATCCGGTTATTTAACGCCGTCTAAAGGCAAAATCTCTTTTGATTACCAAAATCAGCCCTTACCCGTTTCGGAAGTATACCGCTATCTGTCGTATGCCGCTCCTTACATGGATCTGATCGAAGAATTTACGCTGGAAGAAGCGCTGGAGTTTCAGCGAGGCTTCAAACCCTATGTGGCCAACTTGGATCCCAAGGAAATACTGAGCCATGTGCTCGATATGAATAAGCAACGTAATAAGCCCATCCGTCATTTTTCCTCAGGCATGAAACAACGCCTCAAATTGGCGCTGGCCGTTTGCGCCGATACACCTATTTTGCTACTCGACGAGCCCACTACCAACCTCGACCGGCAGGGCGCTGCCTGGTATAATTCGCTGCTCTCCACTTATCATGCTGACAGAGTGGTGGTTATTGCTTCCAATGTGGAGGAAGATGTAGCATTCTGCACACAAAGAATTGAAATACAAAGATTTAAGTGAGCGCTTCTACCAAAAAGTCGTTGAACGGCCTGGCAGCCTGAAACCTGGGGTTTGATCATGATAGCGGGGTCGATGGCATGGAAAGCCTGGATGAGCTCCCCTATCCACTGCTCGAACGGCTTTTTTAAATCTTTTTCAAACCGCGATTTGTGGCTCGTAAACCAGTCTTTGTTGTTGTTATTCGACAGGTCGCGCAGAAAATCCAGCGCAGGTTGTGTTAAAGCCCCCATGATCAAGATCCGTTGTTTTTTAATTTTCTGGCCGACCGCTTAAATCCAGCCAAAAAATCACTGAAGGAATCAAATTCTTTGCGATAGCTCAAGCCCGTACCCACTTCCAGTCGTCTGCCGCCGCCGATATCCGGCTGCAAGCGCTGGTACAATCGCAGTTTCAGGGTTCGGTTGGTATTGAGTACGTATTCTATGACGACATCGTTGCCTATGAAGGTGCCGTTGGCTTCGGGAGTAGCGCGAATACTGCTGCCGAAATCCACATTGCCGCCCACCTGTATGGTTAGGCGGTCATTGAGGAAATTCTGGCTAATGGTTACCTGGAATTCGTCGCCGCCGGTAAAATCCTGGCCTTCCCCCAGATTGACATTCCGGTATTGGTTGTAGGCAATGTCGAAATCGAGGCCCGACAATACGCTTTCTTCGCCGAGGGCTTCCGACAGCAATTCGGTGACGAGCAGGGACAATTGATTGGATACGAATTCGCTTACGGTATTATAGATTATGTCCGTGCCCTGGAAAGACAAGTCGGCCGGCAAAAATTGTCCGATTATGATAAGTCCGAATACCTGCCTGTTGAGTTCGTTTTGGTCTTGCTTGAGCAGGCGCAATTTGTTTTCGGTATAGGTTTGGAGTTGGCCGGTGAGCGCCGGAAAAGAAATATCAAAACTGATCTGGGGGTGCAGTAGTTCGCCTTCTAACTCGAGCGATAAGACCACGTTGGTCGACTTGCTGGCGTCGTTTTTTATAGAAGCTTCCGCATTGATCAGGTATTCCTGAATAAAATTGGCCATCGACGTCTTGAGGTCTTTATATTCGGCTTCCAGGTGTATTTGCGCGCCAAAGGGGTCGCCCGACCATTGAATAACGCCTCCGGGTTTGATGCGAAAATCCTTGTTGACCACGTTGTAAAGGGTAAACAAATAGTTACCCCTGGAAATCGTATAATCGCCGTACATCTGAAAATCGCCCCCTCGCGGCACCAGGATGCGAATATTGCCACGCCCCGAACCTCTAATGATATCGCCGGTTTGCTCATTGAATACCAACTCCATCTGGGCTTCTTCCCGGATAGACAGATCCATTTCCAAATCGACGCCCTCCAGTGAGGCCCGTTTTTCGGCCTGATCCTGGCCGGTGCGCTTTTTTTCGTGTTTGTTGACAAACCTCACGTTTAATTCCGAGGCTTCCCGTTGGCTACTAACTGGAATGACCAACTTAGAGCTATCGCCTACCGTCGCATTTACATAAATATCGACCTGGTCGAAAGGCCCCGAAAATCTGACTTCTCCGCTGCCCAGCGCTTGTCCGTAAAACACTGTATTATCTCCTTTTTTTGTATCGAGCGCCAGGAAGCGTTCGGTGCGAAGGCGCGCCTTCACGCCGAGATCCTTTAAGCGGTTGTGGCTGATGCCGCCATAAATCGATGCCCGGTGGCCGTACTTATCCCGGAGAATGGTGCCGGAGGCATCGAATAAATAATTGCCGGCTTTGATATAGCTCCGGTCAAAATGGTAGCGCGTTTTTAAATAATCGATGGTCACGGCGCCATTAATGGCATTGATATAGCCCTCCACCTCGGGTCGGGCGGGCATGCCGTAAATATGCAGATTGGCGCCAAAGCTGCCTTCGATATCGCGCACTGCCGTTCCCAAAAAATACCTTGCCAGGTTCAGGGGATAACCTTTGATATTGATGCCGAGGTCAAAATATTTAGCCAGCAATTCGGAAGGGGTCCTATTGGTGCGCACGGTTTCGAGGTCGGCCAGGTTGTAAGTAGCCGTGGCAGTGAGTATCGAAGTATCTTTTTTGATATCCAGTTTTGATTCCAGCTTACTCTTCAAGTTGGGGGCCACGGCGTTCAGTGTTAATGCGCCGTAATAATCGTTGTTGATAAAAAAGCTGTCGGCCGTAATATTTGCTTGTATCTGAGAGAAATCGAAAACCTTTCCGATATTTATTTTGGCGTTAAATTTTCCATTGAAATCGAGCTGGTCATAATCCCAGTAAGTATCGATAAAATGAAAATCGAAATTAAACAAACCCAATTGCACGCCGTTTTCGCCTATTTTTTCGAGAATAACGCGCCGGTCCTGGTGAATCAGTAAGAAGTTTTTGGTGTCAAAATATTTTTTTCCAAAGGTGATATGGTTGTTTTCATTGATCTGCCAGATATCGTTCAGAATGACGAGGTCTGACTGTTTAAAGCTAATTTCATACCTGCTGGAATCCACCAGAAAAAGCGATCCGTTCAGGTTAAGTTTATCCAGGATGCCAAACGAAGATTCGAGGTAGTTGATGCCGAAACTGATCGTATCACCGTCAATCTGATTCATCATGGTGAGCGTAGGCAAAAAATGTTTGCCGTTGAGATAAGTAGAGTCGACAATCACATTCAGGTTGCCCACTTCGCGTTGACCGTTGAACAGCACCAGGATATTGGCCAGGTCTATGTTATCGTATTGCAGGTGAGGGACTTCCAGATCGAGCGTCAAGGAATCGCGGGGGCCGCTGAAATACCCCTGCATCCGCACGTCTTTGAGTTGTCCTAGTTTGCCGCTCACCAGCCAGTTGAGGCCTTTGGAGTCAAAAACCGACAGGTCGTAGGAGAAATAATCCGGGCTTTGTTTTTGTATGGGTTGTTTGGCGTCTTTGATGCGTAGGCGCTCCGCAAAGCCGGGAAAATTGCGTTTGACATATTGCAAAAAATGCTGCGGAATGGTTTCTATTTTAAACCGCCCGGCTATGTCTGCCTGCATAATATCGGAGCGCACCGACAAAACGCGTTCGTTGAGGCTGTTTAAGGTAGAAGAAGCGACGATGGAATCAATTTTATAGCTATCCACCTCGTCATGGGTGAGCAAGAGGTCGGTGACGCGCGCATGGCCGTCCATTTCCCTGTTTTTATCCCCCCCCCTCAGATTAAGTTCCACGTTTCCGGCTAAGATTAAAGCTTCTTCTGATAGATTCAGGGCTTTGAGATCCAGGTGGTTGACCAGTGCATTAAAGTTATAGGAGGGCACCGTATCGGAGAAATTTAATTCGCCGGCAAACAGGAAGTCGATATTGTCATCTTGTATTGCAAAATCACCGTCAAATAGTGATTTATTGAGTTTACCCGTTAAAACGGCATTTTGATAATTATATCCTTTAAAAATAAAACTTTTAATATTGGCGCTCAACTCCGCGTTGGCCGTTGCGCCGGTAAGTCCTATGCCGTTTTTTACTTCGGAGGTTAAGTTGACTACTCCAAAGTCGTTATTCCCCGACCATTTGCCCACATTAAAATCGATCAGCGACAACTTACCCGAGTAACTGGCTTTTTCCCTACCGGGTTTGAGGTTCATACGCATGTCCATCACGGCCCGCCCTATGTCGGTACTCAAATCGCCGTAGGCTACAAAGTCGGCAAAGAACCCGTCGAAACTGCCTTTGAAATTGAGGGCGCCTAGCCGGTCAAAATTATTGGGGGGATTAAAACCCGGTATTAATTCGCGAAGCGTTTGCATGCGCGTATTGAATTGCTCGAGGCGCAGGCTGACAAATTCCTCGTTTTTGACGGCCAGGTTTCTGGAACTAAAATTTCCTTTCAGCGCGCTGCCGTCATCGAGTTCGATAAACAAATCTCTCGCCCTCAGGTTGTTGACTTCCCCCCGTACGTCACCCTGGCAACGCAGCGTCGTGTTGCGGTTGTTGCTAAAAAAAGCATTTTGCTTGAGTGCGGGCGCAAATACCATGATATCGCGCAGGGCGACAAAGCTGTGGTGCAGCCGTCCGTGAATTCGCACCTCGTCCACAAATGATTCAAAGTCGCTGTATGTCTTGTATCGCAATGCCAGGGTATCGCCCAGGTAAGTATAGGGGGTTACCAATTCGAAGCAATTGAGGATAATCCCCTTTGGAGACACCATCGCCTCGTCGGCAGACAGCCGCTCTAATTGAAATCCGCTGCTATCATTAAAAGCGATACGGTCTACCTGGCCTTTAAACAAGTCATTGACAAAACTAAAATTATTTACCCCGACATTGATATTAAAAACCTCCATATGGTGGTAATCAAGCTCATCGTCAGGCGTGATTTTTTCAGGTGCTTTCCGGAAGTTGTGCAGCGAAAAACGGCCATCCTCCAACAAAAAATGCGCTATCGTGACAGCCAGCGCAGACGTGTCTCCCGGCTCAGGAGGAAGGTCTTCTTCCTCGTTTTCGGATACCTGCACGTAAGTCGGAAGCGAAGGGTGATCTTCTACACTCACATTGGGGCCTCTGAGCGATACATCCTGTATGTCTATCCTGTCGGGCAGCGCAATTTCACCCAAGCGGATATGTCCTTCTGCCAGATCGATCAAAAGCCTGTTGCCGGCAATTTTGTCTTCTTTTTTAAAATGTACATTATAGAGATGCAGCTTTCTGAGGAATAAGGTAAAAGGAGATGAAGCACTGGTATCTTCCGAAGAGGGGAATAGCCGCTCGAAAAACAAAGTAGTATTGAGTTTGTCCTGCTTCTCGAGTTGGCGAATATTAAACTGGGCATCTCTGAGGGTAATTTTCTGGATATTGAGCCCGCCTCGAAGCAAAATAAGCGGATTAGGCGCTACGGTGGCTTCCAGTTTATGGGCAAAGAGCAGGGTGTCGGCCTCGTAATCTTTTACGTACAACCCGGTAATCACCAACCGGTTGAAAAAGCCGAGGTAGAAACCGTCTATTTTCACCTCCGTGTCTGCTTTTTCAGCTGCTGCCTCCACGATATACCCCGAAGCCCAGCGTTGGAGTGGAGGAAATTGCAATACGACATTAAAAACCAAGAACAGCCACAACAGCCAGGCAAACCCCTTGACCGTCCACTTAAGTACAAAAAGTACCGCGGTTTTGATAAAAGAGAGCAGCCTTGACAATTTTTCGTTCATTCCCCGTTGGCTTTGAGCGCTTCTTTAAAGACCGCTCCTACGCAAAAATAGCTGTATTAATTTGCACAAAGAAATGTTAAACTCTTCAAAACACCATTTTATTGCCGGTGTTCAATCCCTATATCGCGCGCCTGTGCGCTGATAAATTTCCAGGCGCGGCGCTCAGACCAGTACACTCCATCCCGGCTTGACGTGACAAAACCTACGTGTCCGCCATAGGCGGGTGTCTCCAAATAGAAAAGGGGGTGTTTTTCGGCTATTTCCACAGGATAACAGGCCGGGCTCAGAAAAGTATCATCCTGGGCATTCACCATCAATGCAGGCACCCTGATACGAGATATAAAGCTAATGCTGCCGCAGCGCGTCCAATAATCATGGGCATCGGCAAATCCATGGAGCGGCGCTGTGAAATAATTGTCGAAATCGCGAAAATGGCGGGGCTTAGCCGTCGGCATTTTCACCAGGTCGGGCCATAGCTCGGCTTTCCGGCTCATCTTGGCATTGAGCGAACGCATAAATCTCCAGCGGTAGAGGCGGTTTTCCCACTTGTCGATTTCTACGCTGGCCGTAGCGATATCGCAGGGTACCGAAAATACGGCTGCCGCACATATTTCTCCGGGAACGGCATCGGGGTCTTCCCCCAGGAATTTGAGTATGACATTCCCCCCCAGGCTAAACCCCGACAATGCCACCTGGCGATGAGCGCCCCGGTTTAATACATGGTGGACTACCTGCCTGAGATCCCCGGTATCGCCGATGTGATAGGAACGGGGCAACAGATTGGGCTGGCCGCTGCAACCTCTGAAATTGAGTGCGGCCACATCCCATCCCTGGGCATTAAACACGCGGGTCATACCCAATATGTATGGCCTGCCGGAATTCCCCTCCAGGCCGTGCAGCAAGATAAGTAGCCGGCTGCTCCCTACTTCCGACCAGTCGAGGTCTATAAAATCGCCATCGGGTGTAGTTAGTCGCTCCCTGCGAAAAGCAACGCCTTTTACTTTTCTGCCCAAGGCGGCGTAGAGGGTATTGAGATGTGCGTTTCGAAAAATAAAGGGCGGCTCATAACCAGATTGATCAATATAAGGCATAAAAAAATGGAATAATTAATCACTAAAACCTGTCGAAAATTGCACGATGCGGAGTGAGGCGGGCAGGTCTGCTTTGCGCAATCGCTGCTGGTATATTTTTAATCGCCCGGCGGCATAGAGGCTATCGCTTTGCAACAGATCGAGATAGACCAGAAAGCCTTCTCCGGCATCAAACGGCGCGCATGTAGCCGACATGGCGCTTGCCGGCACCCCTGCTTTGCGAAGCGCGGTGATTCGCCGTTTTGCCGCCTCCAGATCGGTTACGCTTTTATCACGAATCATAAAACGGGCTCCGGTATAATGGCTGAATCGTTCGCAATCGAAGTACATCACCCATCCTGTGCCTTTGCTATCGGTGGTAATAATGGCTACCTCTCCTATTGGTTTGACGTATGAATCGCTAATAGCCGCTTGTTCTTCTACAAACGATTCCCAGGGCGGCGGCAGGATAGAATCAAAGGGAATAGGCGGCACGTCGAGAATATATTCCCTGGCTTCGCTTTTCATGGTCTGGGATTGGGCGACCATTTCTTTTTCGTAATAATTCTCATTCACATAAAGTATAGGCCTATGCTGCCAGTCGAGCCACAATACGACCCCTGCAATAAACGCAGAAAGCGCAATTAATAGAAACTGCCTGAAATATGGCCTGTTGTAGTTTTTTAACTGCGGCGGTTTAATTTTCATGCCGCGCCAGGTGATGCCCTGGGCTATTTTGCCCGAAAACTGCTTGAGCCACCCCGCTTCTCCCGCTTGCTTCAGGCGCTGCGACAGCACGTCAAGCGGCAAAAAGGCAATACGGCGGCGCGAATGTTCGAATAGCTCCTGAGGGGAAGGCGTTACCAATACCCGCGATTGCCCCAGGCGGCTAATCATGAGCATACCAAAACCGTTAAACACGCATTGCCTGCGCAGTTCCTTGTAGTATTCGTCTTCCAGACTGGGAAAAACGTCTTCTCCGATGGCGATCCACTGTTCGTCGGCGTGGTATTGTTTGAATTGCTCTATTGCATAAATAGCCCGATATCGCCGGTATTTGCGAAAAAACATTTGGTAAAGCATCATACCCGCCACCCAAACGCCCAGCGTGGCCAGCATGCCAGTGAGGATATTATAGCGCACCGAAAAATAGTAGCCCAGCACGTACACGCCAAAGAGCAAGCCGGAGGTACCCATAGCCGATAC
The DNA here is from genome assembly GCA_013360405.1 of Saprospiraceae bacterium. Taxonomy (GTDB): domain Bacteria; phylum Bacteroidota; class Bacteroidia; order Chitinophagales; family Saprospiraceae; genus JABWBR01. The sequence goes on along the minus strand of JABWBR010000028.1, from coordinate 10,950 downwards.
CGCCGCCGCATCCCAACGCAATTGTTGCCGCTGACGGGTATAGCGCACTTCTTTTACCGACCCGTAAGAGGTAGCTTCTACGGTGGCCAGGAAAGTAGAGCCGTCTTTTTGTTCAAACGCCAGGTAGCCGTCGGCTTTAATGCCTCCTTCGCCCTGCATATCGGTACTGGAACGCACCGAACCCGAAAAGGGCCGGTAACGGTAATAAGCCCGCAAAAAATTAACCGCGCGCTTTTTTATTTCCTGTTCCGATAGAATTTCCACGAGCCGAAAATACTACTTTATTACTCGTTGTACAAGGCTTCCCACAAGCGGATCACTTCCTGTGCTGGTTTTACGTCGTGTACGCGCAGTATTCTGGCGCCTTGCTGCAGGGCTACCATGTGCAAGGCCGTAGTGCCGTTGAGAGCCTCTTGCGCCGTCACTCCCAGTGTTTTATAAATTGTCGACTTGCGGGAAATACCTGCGAGTACCGGCAATTCAAGGATGCCGAGTACGTGCAGGCTGCGCAGCAATTGAAAATTGTGTGTGATGGTTTTTCCAAAACCAAAACCGGGATCGATTACGATATCTTTTACGCCCAATTCCCGCAATTTGCCCACTTCGGCAATGAGATAGTCGAGTACTTCCAATACCACATCGCCGTAAACGGGATTGTGCTGCATGTCCTGTGGCGTACCCTGCATGTGCATAAGCACGTAGGGCACTTCCAAATCAGCTACGGTGCGGTACATCGCCTCGTCGAGGCGGCCCGCCGAAATATCGTTGACCATCACGGCGCCTTCTGCCATGGCTGCCGCTGCAACTGAGGCCCGGAATGTATCCACAGAAATCAGCGCCTCCGGAAAATGTCGTTTTATGGCGGCAATAACAGGCAGCACGCGCCGGCGCTCTTCCTCTTCGCTCACCACTGCTGCACCCGGCCTGGTGGATACCCCGCCTACATCAAGGATGGCTGCGCCTTCTTCCAGCATAGATGCAGCAGACTCCATCAGATCCTTTTCGCCGGGCACACGACTTCCGGCGTAAAAAGAATCGGGAGTGGTATTGAGAATACCCATAACAACGGGGCGGTGCAGACTAAGCAACTTTCCGCCCATGTTCAATGTTAATTGTGGGTTTAGCATACACGCTACTTTTTGATAGTGCATAGCTATCATTATTCAACGGAATATTTATGCCCTAAAGGGCGATTTTTAAGCTAATTTTGCAAAAACGAACAAAGCATGTCGCGAGGAAGATACCCATCGGAAGGCCCGGCTCCTAAGCAACCTCTCAATACCGGCAGACTGCTGATTTTTACGCTGTTGATTTGCCTGGCGGGTTTAGTGGTGTTTAAATACACCTCCAAGAAATGGAAAAATTACACCATGATCCCCAAAGAATTGCAGCTCAATTACATCCCCGCAGATTACAGCCCCAATGTAGATGAAGAAGAAGCGCTCCGAATATTGTCCAACCCCCAGCGCAACAGAAAGGAATTCAACGACCTGGTATTTAAAATAAACATGTCGATCCTCATGCATGTGGCAAACCGCATGGGATTAGATGATGCAAACAAAAGCAAAATCAGGCCGGAATACGAAAAACACCACGAATATCTGAAAAACCTATACTACCACGATTTCGTTTCTCTTAAAGACACCACCTCCAATCTATACCAATCCTGGTACGACAATGAGTCGTCCAACGCCGTAGACATCCTGCGCGAGATAGCCTCCAAATACACTTGTTTTTTGGTTACCCAAATTATGACTACGCTGGTGCAAACCAAAGCGGGCAGCATTTACGCCCGCGGTTCCGATGTGGATACGCCCTGCGGTATTGCCATGACAGAAGCGCTTACGCCTTTACTCAAAAGAATGGAAGAACGAGCCGCTATCGAAGATTTCAGCCGTTCAAGAGGTTTATTACAGGAAAAAGTAGAAAAGGCCATTGCCGAATTGGCCACCATGGAAGTGCGCGATAAAAAAGGCATCAACAAGCAGATGCAAACCAAAATATGGGGTTTTCAGGTGTCGTCTTCTGATGTGGAAATCACAGCCATCAGCATCCTCAAAGTAGGCTTTCGCCTCGACGAGTATTTCAATATCAGCCTGAATCCCAAAACCAATATTGTAAGTATCACGCTACCGGAGCCCACCATCTTGTCGCACGAAGTATATCCCAAAATTGAGAAACTGGACATAGGCTGGATGCGGGAAGTGAAGAGTATCAACCTCAACTCGGGTATCAATGCGCTGCGCGAAGAATTCCGGCGAGAAGCACAGGAGAGCGATATCATGGATCAATCGCGCACCCAGGCCATTGAGTTGATGAATACGATGTTCGGGCCGCTGCTGAAATCCATGAACCGCAACTACCAACTGCGCGTTAAATTCAGAGAATCACCCCGCGACATAGAAATGCCCGAGGAATCAGGCGACGATCAAAGCGAGGTCAAGAAAGTATCCACGCTTGAAGAAGAATAAACACCCAATAAAAATGCAACAGCCGCGTGAATAAAATTGCCGTACTCATAGCAGACTCGCAATACCTGGTCAGACAAGGACTTTGGCGCCTGCTGTCGGGGCAATCGCAATTCGATATTGTAGCTGAAGCTGCTAATGAAGAAGAACTCATCGCGTTGCTGGAAAAACACCGCCCGGATGTAGTCACGCTCGACTACCACCAGCCTCCTTATTTCAAGCCCTCTACCGTTCAACTGATTAAAACGCTGGCCCCGCAGGCCCACCTCCTGATAATTAGTTCCGACAATAGCAAAAGCTCTATTTACCAGGTATTAGAATACGGCGCCAACAGTTTTTTGACAAAAACCTGCGGCGAGCAGGAAATTGTGGACGCTGTAAAAGCGGCGGCGAAAGGCGATAAATTCTTTTGTTCGAAAGTATTGGACTTTATACTGGAGCGTTCTTTTTCCAAAAACGACGACAGTTGTGCGCCGATGCCGCTATCGCCCCGCGAGGTGGAGATTGTGAGGTTGGTAGCGAAAGGATTGATTGCTAAAGAAATTGCCGGCACGCTCAACCTCAGCACGCATACGGTGTATACTCATCGCAAAAATATCATGAAAAAACTACAGCTAAATACCTCTTCCGAGCTGGTATTGTATGCTGTCAATCAGGGGATAGTAGAACAGGAAGGGGTGAAATAGACTGTTTAGTAGGGTTTAGCGGTTGGGTTTAGTTTTCTAAATATACAGCTAAACCCAATCGCTAAACTGCGAATGCACTAAACTTTACTGAGCACTTACCTTTGAAGCTTATTTTAGCTAAAGAAATTATCGTATTGAGAATTCCCGCCTTGTTTTTGTTGTTCCGCGCGAGAAACCGGCAAGCTGTTCAGGTCTAATATATCGCTGGACGAAGACGATTTTTTCGTATCATTCAGCAACATAAGCGTGCTTTCTTTCTCCCATTTTTCCAACATCTGCATGCCCTGCTCTTCGAAGACGCCGTTTTGGAGGTCGATAGAATTCATGAAATTGGCTGACATTTCCATAAAACGCTCCATTTCGCCCACTTTGTTGGCCACATCGTCGGCTACGGCTTCCATGGCCATATCAAACATGGCGCGTTTGTCGGGGTCGCCGCTAATTACGCTCATAGCCGAGCGCATGGCGCTGTGGCTGGTGCGGATCGCCTTGCGCTCTTGTTCTTTCAACTGCACCTGGTCGCGGGTATCTTCGAGCAAGATCTCGGAATTGTCGTGCATCTTCACCAGGATTCGGTTTAAGAGCTCCATTTTCTGGAGCAGCGCCTGGTATTTTGAATTGCTTTCTTGAAGTCGGGCGGCTTTGCGCGAAGAGAGCAACATCTGCTGGTCCATGCCTTTATCGCGGGCCGCGCCGGCCAGTTTCATATTCTGGTCGATTTCCTTGTTGTTATCCTCCATCAGCGTCTGCAACTTGCGCATCTGGCCGCGCAGGATGCCGATTTGCTTGCGCATCTTGCCCAGGTTATTTTCCAGGTCCTCCACGTAGGTTTTGAGGATGCCGATAGGATCGAGATTTACAAACACGCCCGTAATCCAGCGCATGGCACTTTTATAGCCATACCATATCAGGTTGCGCATCTTGGGATCGAGCACGACGTATAACAGGGCGCCAAGCGCAACGAGCATAGCGCTCAGGTACAATATATTGGATGCCAGCGTGAGCAAAATGGGCATAAACGTATACAACAAATAGCCGCCGCCGAATACCAAAGCGGCCATAAAAAGCGTGCCGGTGATACCTTCCGGGCGTTTCCAGAAAGATTTTTGTTTGAATTCCGGATTTACAAACTGCATATTATCAGCCATCGTAAGAAGTGTTTTTGATTAAAGGTACCGGTTGATATTATCTACGTCCTGGTTGATCTGGTTTTGAATAGACTGCCAGGTATTTTCAAAATTCTCTCGCGTTTGTTCAATTTTCTCTTTGGACTGCCGGATATGTTCATCGGCCTGATCGATAATGGCTTGGGAACTGGTGATTTTTTCCTGTAGCTGTTGGATTTTCAGCCTGTAATCGTCTATCTGTTTTCTGAGCTTGTCGACTTCCTCCAGTTTGCCCTGCACTTTTTGCTGCATTTGTTTTTGAAGCGCGGCGTCAAATTGAGATTTTTCTGCGTTTAACACGCCTTTATAGTGCTCGGCGGTTTTGATGAGTTTGTCTTTGGTAAGTCCCACCGTAGAGGCCGTAGCGAAAGCCGACTTGATAGCCGTTGCTTCGTCAATGTTCATTTCGCCGAGTGCCAGCAGCGACTGTTTGAACTCGAGATAATCAAATCCCGGCAAGTTGCTGCGCTCGAGGGCCTGTGTGAGAAATTCCACGCTTTTTTCATCCAGTCCGTGGTAGCTGCCAAAAATGGTTTTCAAACTTTTTTGCATATTCACTTAAGCTATTGAATCACTTTTACAAATAAACGCATAAAGGTACAAAGGTGACGGCAAAATTCGATATTCTGGGCTCAACAACCGATTAAATCACCCACTTACGGCAATTTCGCTAAATCCGTTGCCTTTCATTTTTACCTGTATTTGGGTAGAAACGCGTTCTTTGAGGGCTTTTACGTGCGAGATTACCCCAATGGTTTTGCCGCTTGCTTGCAGGTTTTCGAGTGTGCTGATGGCCAGATCGAGGCTGTTATCATCGAGGGTGCCGAAACCCTCATCGACGAAGAGCGATTTTATCAGGGCATTTTTGCCCGCCAGATCCGACAGGCCCAATGCCAAGGCCAGGCTCACCAGAAAACTCTCACCGCCGGAAAGGGTGCTCATCGACCGTTTGTTGTTGGCCTGGTAGGTATCTATGATTTCAAGTGCAAGGTCTTCTGTTTGGCTTTTGTGTATAATATAACGCCCATTGAGTTGCTGTAAGTGCCTATTTGCCAGCGAAGTGAGTTTTTGGAGCGTTAATCCCTGCGCAAAAACGCGGAATTTTTTGCCGTCGGCCTGGCCGATGATGTCGTTGAGTTTCGACCAGCGCAAACATGTATTCTCCTGCGCCGCTATTTGCTCTAAAAGCGATTGCGCCTCCTGCCTGCGTTGTTCGCCCTGGCTTTTTTTCTCGCGCAGGGCCCCAATCTCTTGCATGGTCGATCGGTATTGGAGTTCGACGCCGGTAAGCCATTCTGCTATAGTTTCTGCGGTTTCAGTTGTGAGCGATTTTGCCCGTACCTGGGCCTGATTGTGGAGCAGTTCTTTCCATTGGCGCTCCAATTCGAATCGGCGTTTTTCGTGCTCCTGAAGGTTTTCTTCCATTTGTTGTAGCACATCCGGCTCCAGCAGTGCTTGTTGCAAGGCTTCGATGCTATCAAAATCGGCTTTTTTCAGCTTTTTCAGCAATTCTTTTTGCAGCGCCTCCATGTTGTTTGAGGCAGTATGTAGTTCATTCGTTTTGCCCTGGTGAAGGCGGCGAAGACTTTCGAGTTCTTTTTCAAGCGCTGTTCGGGACTCCCTGGCCTGGTCGCACAGGGCTTGTTGCTGAGCTATGGCCGTTTGCAAAGAGGCCCTGGCCGTCTGTGGATCTTCGTCGCCCAAAACAGCCTTGCGTTCGGCCACGGATTCCTCCAGGACTGCCCGCTGAGTTGCCACCGACAGGTTGAGCGCATCCAGCCGTTCTTGCAACCTCGTCAACTCCTCGCTCAACTGCTCGGTGCGCTGGGCTTTGGCGGCTTTTTCTCTCTGCGCTTCTTCTAACCTGGCGCGTTGTTGCGCGTACTCAGTGGCTCGTTCCTGCAGGGTATCAAAAATAGCGGCGCCTTGTTCTACATCAAAAGTCAGACCGTAGGGTTGGAGTAAGGCATTGATCTGCGCCACAGATTGTTCCCATTTGGCGTTGATTTCCGTTTGCCATTTGGATGCGGCCTGCCCCCGTTCCTGCGCCAGCATATGGGCGCCCTGGGCCTCGGCATAAGCCTGTGAGGCCAGTTGCGCTGATTTTTCGAGCGCTGCTATCGATTTGTCGAGTTCCATCAATTGCACACGGCGCCGGCGCTTGTCGGCCAGCGATTCGGATATATTGCTAACGAGTTCAGCGATGCCTTTCGCCGATTGGGGTCGCACAAACCCGGGCAGGACGGCCGATTCCGCCGAAACCAGTTGCGCTTCGATATCGAGCAGGTCGAGCCGAAGGCGTTCCAGGCCCTCTTCACTGCCTCGCAAGCGTTTGGTTTCGTTGTATAACTCGTTTTGGCGGCGCAGGAGTGACTGTTGCCTGGCCAATGCCTGGTTGTATTGTTGCTGGGCTTTGTCGCGCACAGCCCGGGCCTCGTCGACCATAGGCTTTACGGCATGTGCGCGAAAAGGGTGATGTGTAGAGAAACAGAGTGGACAAGGTTCGCCTTCCGCTAGTAATTCCCTGTCTTTTTCGTAATTGGCGATCTGCCGCTGCTGGTCGTAGATCTTGTCGGCATATTGAAGGCGTTGGTTGTAGTCATCGAGTGCATCCAGGGCTACCATCAGCGTTTTATTGACATCTTCTTCCTCCAACTGCAAATGACTGAGGCGGTCCTCCATATCGGCCACCATTTTTAATTTCTGTTGGTAAACAGACTGGATGTCGGCCCATTGCTTGAGTTGTCCCTGTTTATCGTTCAAACCTTCTATTTCCTGCACCAACAGATGCAGCAGTTCCTGGCGGCTGGGCGCGTAGTATTCGGGAGCCAGCCGCTCGAATTCCGTTTGGAGTTGCTGCAATTTTTCCTCGGCTTCCTGCCTGGCGAGTAATGCAGTGTCCAGTTTCCGGGTGATATCGGCCAGTTGGGTTTCGGTATGCTCTTCTTTTTGTTTGGCATCCTGCAATTCCTTCCACAGCAGTCGAAGCTCGTTGCGCTTATCCTGCATAAGCGGGAGTTGTTGGGGCAGCGATTGCCAGGAGGCATGGGATTCCAGCCATAAGGCGCTGGTTTGCGCTATATTTTCCCAATCTTTCAACTGCGCCGACTGGGCCTCCAACTGTTGGGCGAGTTCGGTCCAGGTTTTTTCTTGTGCGGCCTGCTGGGCAAGTTGGGCTTGCAAACCCGAGTCTTTTTCCTGGATAGCGGCGTCGAGCGCCAGCGCTTTTTCCCAAAGGGGATATTTAATCTGAAAATCAGCTTGCAGGGCGCTTAGCGTTTCCTGCAAGGCTTCATTTTCCTGCTGCGATTCGTCCAGCTTTTGCCGCGCCGTTTGTGCCTGGATATCGAAGTCGGCAATTTCGGCTTTCAACTGATCTATTCGCTGGTTTAAAGATTCGAGCAGCGCCAGGTCGGGCTGAAATGCGGCCGCTTTCCGGGCATTTTGCAATTGGACTTTCAGCCTTTCATTTTCGGTTTTTTCGAGTTCGGTAGCTTGCAGTTCTGTTTGCAGTAAAACCTGGCGTTCATCCAGTTCTTTCAGGCGCTGCAACCATTGGCTTTGCTTTTGGAGTTGATCGCGTTGCACGGAGATCGCTTCGCCTTCCGACTGGTAGCGGGTGAGTGCCTGATCCCAGGCGGCCATCTCTTCATCACCGGGCGCCTGGGTCAGTTCAAGTGATTGGCGCAAATCTTCGAGGCGTTGTTGTTCCAGCTTATTGCGTTCAAAGGCGGCCATCGACAGGCGGCTGTATATCTCTACGCCGGTAATGCGTTCGAGTAATTCGCTTCGCTCTTTTTCTCCCGACTTCAAAAAAGCCGCAAAATCGCCCTGTGAAAGCAGCACCGAGCGACAGAACCGGTCGTAATCGAGTCCGCTGACGGCCTCCACCTGTTCGTCCACTTCTTTCGCCTTTTCGGCAATAATCTCAAAAGCATCGCGCTGGGAATTCCACTGGGATAACTCGCGACGCGGCCCCTTGATATCGCCGTCGTCTTTTTTATGAGCCCGCCAGATGCTCCATTTCGCTCTAAATAAGCCTTTGTGCGTTTCAAATTCCACTTCTGCCAGGCTTTCCACCGCCCCATACGACATCACGTCTTTGGCGTCCTTATTGCGGTGAATACGGCCGTAGAGCGCCAGCGTGATTGCATCCAGCAGCGTCGTCTTACCGGCGCCTGTATCACCGGTGATAGCAATAAGTCCCGCATGCGAAAGCGGCGGCGAAGAGAAGTCTATCGTCGCTTGCAAGCGCAAAGAATGGAGATTATTGACAGTTATTTTGGTAATTTTCATACCTATGCATTGTGCGGGCGCCTCAATTTAAGAATCTTTAACCATCTTAGGTTTAGCTTTAACGATTTCTTAGTTTCGGCGTGTGAAAATCGGCGGTAATTTAGCGGTCAGCTATCAGCAGTCAGCACTCGGCAGTCAGCTACTATGACCTGACTGCCGAGTGCCGAGTGCTGAGTGCCATTTAAAAACGAAAAACACCATGCATACCATCACCCTTCCACGATTAAGCGCAAAAATCTTTGCAGCCGTAATCATCATCACTATTGGGGCTTGTGCTTCGCCGCAAAAACTGCTCGAAACCGGCAACTACGACGAAACCATTTCTGTAGCCGTCTCCAAACTCGCCGGCAAGAAAAAGAAAAAAACCGAATACGTACAGGCGCTGGAGGAAGCTTTTGCTAAGGCAACCGATCGCGATATGAAAGAAGCCGACCGGCTTAAGAGCGAAAACCGCCCGGAAAACTGGGCTCGTATCAATGACATATACCAGCGCATCCGGCGCCGGCAGGATATGATCAGTCCGCTGCTGCCGTTGGTAGACGAAAGGGGCGTAAAAGCTGAATTTCGCTTTGTGCGCACCAACGACCTGGAAAAAGAAGCCCGCGAAAATGCCGCTGCGCACCACTACGACCGCGGCAAAGAACTTCTGGAAGAAGGTCGGCGGGGAAGCAAATCGTCGGCGCGCGCTGCGTACAATGAATTCGGAAAAATCACCGAATATTTCCAGGATTACAAAGACCGCCGCGAACTCATGCAGGAAGCCCGCAACCTGGGCACCGTCCGCGTATTACTCACTATAGAAAACGAAGCGCCGGTCGTATTACCCAACGAATTTGAAGAGATCGTGACCAGCATGGGCGTCAAAGACCTCAACACCGAGTGGACCGTCTTTTACAACCGCAATACCAACCAGGCGCCTATCGACTACCGCGTGGTGATGCGCATTACGAGAATACAAATGCAACCCGCGCTGGTCAAAGAACGCGAATTTGAGGAAACCAAAGAGATCGAAGAAGGCTTCGAATACGTGCTCGACAGTCGGGGTAACGTGATGAAAGACAGTCTGGGCAACGACATCAAAGTACCCAAAAAAGTGCTCATCCGCGCCCGCGTTATCGAAGCGTATCAATTCAAATCCGCTACCGTGGCCGGAAAAATCGACTTTTTCGACACCCATACCCGCGAATTACTCGATAGCCAGCCCATCGCCGCCGATGCGCTGTTTGAAAACTATGCCTCTACCTTTACCGGCGACAAACGCGCATTAAGCAAAGAAACCGCCCAGCGCATCGGCAACCGCCCCCTACCCTTCCCTACCGACGAGGCCATGCTGCTCACCGCCGCAGAACGCCTGAAGCCCGTGGTGAAGGAGAAGGTGAGTCGAAGCCGGTATTTTATCTGAGATGTAGAGGATGAAGGCGCGAAGAATAAACTCCTGACTTTAACAATATTACGGCTTGCATTTGTCTTGTAAATATATTACCTTGCGATAGTCGTTCCGGAAAGACCGTAGTTAACTACTCAGCGCGCTATATTATTTCAACCCTTTTCATCAAGTTGTCTTCCTTGACAGGAGGCAGCCTAAAATTGTATTGCCATGAAAAACCTTGATTGTATGCTTTCCACCCGGGGTTTAGTTACCCCCCCCCCTATTGTATTCTAATTGTTATACTACTTAATCTTATCGCTTTGAGACCTGAAACCCTGCTTGCACAGTGCCTGCCACCTGCGCCTGCCATCGTCAACGGCAGCTTTGAATCGGGCGATTATCCCTGTACCGCCCCCCTTGACGCCTTCGCCTACGGCTGTGTAGATGATTGGTTTGCCGGGAGTCAATCCCCGACTATTTTTGAGGAGTTTAGCGTTGCGGGCTCTTCTACGGTCACACCACAACAAGGTGATTATTTTGCGCTTTGCGCCGCTTATAACTACCCGGCAACACATGAATGCTTCCACGAAGCTATTGTACAAGAATTGGATCTGATACCGGGATTAAGCTATCGCCTGCAATTTTACGCCTCTACCGTTTCACCCTATCCGTATGATAGTCCACTGGAGCTAAATGTCTATTTCACTTCCGGTTTAACAAATGCACCGACCACCAGCGACCTGGGTTTGTGTTTATCGCTTCCCTCCGGCGACCTTGTTTATTCAGCATCTTTCGAAAGTTATGGCGGCTGGACGCTGGTAGATATTACTTTTCAAGTACCCGACAACAGCACGGCTGACCAATTGGTAGTTTTTCCGATTTCTTATGATGAAGCTGCCAATTCTTACTACCTACTCCTGGACAATTTCAGCATTGGACTGTGTACCTACTCCGATCTGGAAGCC
>JABWBR010000027.1 GCA_013360405.1 Saprospiraceae bacterium | reverse complement strand
CTCTGTTCTCTGTTCTCTGTTCTCTGTTCTCTGTTCTCTGTTCTCTGTTCTCTGTTCTCTGTTCTCTGTTCTCTGTTAAGTTTAATTGGCAAAGATAAGAAACGGATAACCGACAACCGACAACGGATAACCGACAACGCTACCTCCTTTTTCCCTCCAGCCAATCCACATAGGGGACGTCGCCCAGGCGGAATTTGACGGGGAATCGGAGCGCTTGTTCCATTTTGACTTCGAGGCGGCAGAAAAAAGCGAGGTCTTCATATCGGTAAGCCGGGCGCAATAGCTCCACGCGCAAGGCCCGTGTTTCCCGTGTTTGTGCAGGGGGCAGGGGCATGGCAAAAGGTTTTTGGAAAACGGGCGGTGCAGGTTCGCGCCAGCGCAGTGCGGCCTGCGCGGATGCCTGACAGCAGAAAGCCGGCGAAAAAGCGGCGATCAGCCAGATGATACTAAGAGACCGGTACCGTTTCATTCTTCTTCCGTTTCGACTGATATTTTTTTACTGCCTTCGTACATATCGAATCGCAGCAGTTTACATTCCAGTGGGCCGTTAAACAGGGTATATTTCTTAGAGGCTTTCAGGCCGATATGTTTAACGGCGTCGGCATTGGCAGAGATAATCCATGCTTCATAACCCGAAAACGAGGATTTAAGTTTATCGCCGATGCTTTTGTAGAGTTGGGTGACATCGTCCACCTGCAGGCGTTCGTCGTAGGGCGGGTTCATCACCACGATGCCGGGCGGGGCGGGGGGCTGTATTTGCTCAAATTCGGCGGCCTGGAGGCTGAGGTATTGCTCCAATCCGGCTTCAGCGGCATTGCTGCGAGTGAGTGCAATAGCGCGCAGGTCGTTGTCGGCGCCCCAGAGCAGATACTCAAAGGGTTTAATCCGGGCTTTGGCTTCGCGTTTCACCTGCATCCAGAGCCCGGCGTCGAAGTCGGCCCAGCGCATAAATCCGAATGTGCGGCGTTTCATTTGGGGGGGGACCTGGCGGGCAATCATGGCGGCTTCAAGCAGCAGCGTTCCCGAGCCGCACATGGGGTCGATAAAATGCCGATCGGCCTGCCAGCCGGTGAGGAGTATAATGCCCGCGGCGAGTACCTCGTTGATAGGCGCTTCGAGGGCTTCGGCGCGATAGCCGCGTTTGTGGAGCGAATCGCCCGAACTGTCGAGCGAAATCGTGCATTGTTCCTGGTAGATATGCAGGTTGAGGCGCTTGATCGGGTTTTTGGGATCCACGTCGGGGCGCCGGCCCGTTTGGTTGCGAAACCGGTCGGCGATGGCGTCTTTGGTTTTTAAAGCTGCGTATTTGGAGTGGCGGAAGATGTCGGAGTTAGTCACGGCGTCTATGGCGAAAGTATCCTGGAGTTGCAGGATAGAAGGCCAGTTGATATCGTAGACTTGCCGGTAAAGTTCGTTTTCGTTTCGGGCGCGGAAGTTGGCGATGGGCTGAAAAATGCGCAGGGCGGTGCGCAATTCGTAATTGGCGCGGTACAACAGCTTTTGGTCGCCGCTGAATTGCACCGCGCGCTTTAGGAGCGTAATGTCTTGTGCTCCTAAAGCGGCGAGTTCATGGGCCAGTACTTCTTCCAGCCCTGCCAGTGTTTTTGCCAGGTATAACATGGCTGCAAGATAGGGTTTTCCGGCGTAACGGAAGCCTCTTACCTGCTGACAACGGTCACGTGGTCTTCGATGAGTAGTTTTTCGCGGTAAGCCAGGCGCCAGGTATTGCCTTCTTTTTTCCATAATTTGACGTCGTACAAACCCGCTGCCGGAAATCGCAGCGTGGCGGTTTTGTCTTCTAATACGATCTTGTTGCCGGCGCCGGTGTCTAATACATACTGTTGGTTTTCATCGTATTCGCTTAAAATGAACAGGAGCGGCGAGCCTGTTTCCTGGGCGCCTTCGATGCGGAAGCTCGCTTCGGAAGTTTCCTGATCGATTGGGGGCGCCGGGCTGTAAGCCGCGGCAGCCTCCGTCCAATCGCTTTTTGGGTAATGCGAGCCTTTGATGTACATTACGCCGCTTAACCCGATGAAGAGCAGTAGCAGTTGGATGATACTTTCCAGCTTGATTCCCCGCGGCTTGTTGTACAATACGTTTGTGTTTGTGTTACAGTGTTTCATAGTTCGATGTAGTTTTAGGCTTAGTCATCCTCCGTCGGGCTAGGCTTCGGATGAGCAAATGTAATAATTAATAATTTAAAAAAATAATAATATGTGTGATTTGTCGCTGGTTTGAAGGTGTAAACACATATTTATTATTTATAATAAGATAAAAGCAAAAGCCATGCCAAACTTGGGATAAGCAGTATTTTATATTATAAAAAATATTAAAGTGTATGAAAGTGCAAAGAAACGGTAGCTTCGCGGGAGGAAGCGGGGGAAGGGGGCGATGCGACTATGCGACCCCGTCAATTCAGGTGGTGATCTCAAATCACCGCCTGAACTATCGGTGCAAGACGCTGCCGGCGCGGCGCTCCATAGCCTAGGGTTTTATACCCTGCGATATGGAGCATCTCCGGTTTGCCCGGAAGACCCGGCATGCGACTGTGTTCGATCGGGGAGCCGGTAAGAAATCCGGCGAGTTGACCTCAGGTTTTGGTTACCATAATTTTGTCAATGCGCTGGCCGTCTTTATCGATGACCTCCAGTTGATACCTGTCGAGCGAAATTTTGTCGCCTACCTGTGGGAGGGCATGGGATCTGGATAGCATCAGCCCGGCTACCGTGAGGAATTTACCTTCGTGTTGTTTTTCGATCTGGAGGTTAAAATACCTTAAGAATTCGGAGATCGGGTACTGGCCATCCACCAGCCAGGAATTTTCGTCGCGTTGCGTGATCTGGTATTCGGCCTCATGCGCTTCGCTGACGTCGCCTACCAGGGCGTCTACTACGTCGTCCATAGTGACCATGCCTTTTGTGGCGCCAAATTCGTCCACAATAATGCCGTAGTGCAGCCGCTCAGCTTTAAAAAGCTCGAGCAGCCTATAGGCGGGCATCGTCTCGTTGACAAAAAGCGGTTGTTTGAGATAATTATTCAAACTAAAGCCGGATTCGGCATTGGCTTCAAAGAGGTCTTTGAGTAATACGATGCCCAGCACCTGGTCGATATCGTCGTCTTTGCAGACGGGGTAGGCGGAGTGTTTTTCCTGGCCCACTTTTTGGCGGACCTTGTGGAGATCATCCTTTTCATCGAAATAAATCAGGTCGTTGCAGTGGGTCATCAGTGAATTAACCTTGCGGTCGCCCAGTTCAAACACGCGTTCAACGATATTCTGTTCGATATCCTGGATTTCGCCGCCGTCGGCGCTTTCTTTGATGATGGATTTGATTTCCTCTTCCGACACCTTGCTGTCCATGTTGTTTCTGATGCCGAGAATTTTCAGTAGCAGGTCGTTGGTAATAGTAAGCAGCCATACAAAAGGAGAAGTGACCACCGAGATCCAGTTCATCGGGCGGGCCAGTATCATGGCAATGGGTTCGGGAAAAGTCAATCCCAGGCGCTTGGGTAGTAATTCGCCCAACACGATAGAGAGGTAGGTCACGAAAATAACGATTGTCACTACGGCGATTGTATTGGCAAATGGTTTGACCGATTCGAATTGCAGGAGAAAACCCTCCACATCATTTGTGAGGTTCTCGCCGCTGTATACGCCCAGCAAAATACCGATGAGCGTGATGCCTATTTGAACGGTCGACAAAAATTTGCTGGGGTTTTCAGATAGTTCGAGTGCGGTTTTAGCGCCTTTATGGCCTTTTTTCAGGGCGTTTTCGAGTTTGAATTTTCTCGACGACACCAGCGACATTTCTGCCATTGAGAAAACGCCGTTTATGAGTACTAACCCGATAATGATAAAAAACTCCATGTATTCGCGGTTTTGAGCGGTATCAAAAACGCAAAGTTAACACGCTCGACGAGATTGGATTTTTTTCTATTAATTGAATTCTATAAAGTCGGCAGCACCCACCCATTCTGATAATTCGCCTTGATCAACTCGTTGGCAGCTGCGTCGTTTTTGAATTGACCTGTGGCGGCATCCCAGTACACTTTTCTGCCGGTTTTGAACGCCACATTGCCCATGTGGGCGTTGATGGCGGCCACGGCGCCCGTTTCGATGCCGCATTTGAGCAGCGAAGCGTCGTTGGCTTGCATGGCATTTACAAAGTTTTTGTGGTGTTCGGCCAGGTAATCGACCTGGGCGTCTTTGCGCTGGTCGGGCAGGTCGGCGATTTTGTATTCCACTACACCTTTGTTATTGCGCTGTGTTTCGGGGATCACCTCCCAACCCTGGCGGTTGACCACCAGCGTAGCCTGGTTGCCGATGAAGGCGATACCTTCGGTGCGGCCATAGGGGCCGTTGTCGATGCCTAAGGCGTGTTCCCAGAGCATATTGAAGCCGTCGTATTCAAACACGGCCTGCAGGGTATCGGGCGTTTCGGTGGCGTCGTCGGGGTAGGCCAGTTTGCCGCCCGAGGCCATCACCGATTTTGGCGCCGAGGCGCCCATAAAAAACAGGGCGATATCGATTTCGTGCACGCCCCAGTCGGTCATGAGTCCGCCGGCGTAATCCCAGAACCAGCGGAACGTAAAGTGGAAGCGGTTGGGGTTAAACGGGCGTTTGGGGGCCGGGCCCAGCCACATATCGTAATCGACGCCTGCCGGGGGCGCGCCGTCGGGTTTTGCGGGCACCGATTTCATCCAGCCCTGGTAGGCCCAGCATTTCACCAGGCGTATATTGCCGAGTTGTCCGGTCTTCAGGAATTCGTGGGCCTGCTGGTAGTGCGAGCCGCTGCGTTGCCATTGACCGATCTGCACCATCTTGCCGTGGCGTTTGGCGGCGGCCATCATCACGTTGCATTCTTCGATAGAATTGGCCAGCGGTTTTTCGCAGTATACGTGTTTGCCGGCTGACAGGGCGTCGCAGAACATCAGGCAATGCCAGTGGTCGGGCGTGCCGATGATCACAGCGTCCAATTCTTTCATCTCCAGCATCTTGCGGTAGTCCTTGAACAACTTCGGCTTTTTGCCGCGCAATTTCTCCACATCGGCGGCCCGCTCGTCGAGTACGCTTTGGTCTACGTCGGCCAGGGCGATGCAGGTAGCCTCGGGCACGTTGTTGAGCAGCGCCCGCAGGTTCGACCAGCCCATGCCCTTGCAGCCGATGACGCCGTAGTGGATGGTGTCGTTGAGCATAAAGCGGCGGCTGGCAAAAGCCGGAAACGGAAATAACGTAGCAAGCCCGGCGCCGGCAGCAACGGCGGCGCTTTGGGATAGGAATTGGCGGCGGGTATGGCGCATGGCGGGTATGGTTTTGTTTTGGGTTTTAAATATAAGAAAATACCAACTGCCAACCAATAAGCACTGCAATTTTGTGTTTTTCGAAATGAGAGACATGCTTAGTGGTACTTGGTGTTCTTCGAGCCTTTGTGTTAAAAAAAATGTGGCGCCGAAAATCTTTACCACTAAGGCACTAAGGGCACGAAGTACCACAAAGATTTAGTGTTCAGGAAGATATAACGCGAGAAATCTATTGAAAAAGAATAGATTTCTCTGAGTTAACACCTTTTGCCGAGAGAAATCTCGTATATTTACCATCATTTCTCGAATAATAGTATTCATCATGGCTTCAGTAATTATTGGTCGACAAAAGGAAAAAGAAAAATTAGATAAAATCATGCAGTCGGGGCAGGCAGAATTTCTGGCTATCTACGGCAGGAGAAGAGTTGGTAAAACTTTTCTGATTCGCCGGCACCTGAACGACCAGATTGTATTTGAACTTGCCGGCACCAAAGAGGGAACCAAAGAACAGCAACTACTCAACTTTTTTGGGGAGTACCTGCGGCGTGCCGGCAGACAAAAAGAGACGCAGGCGCCTGCATCCTGGTTTCAGGCATTTGAGTATCTGGCTGACTATCTGCTGGGCTTACCCCGGCCTGAAAGTAAACATGTGGTATTTCTGGATGAGATGCCCTGGATGGACACCCCCCGGTCGGAATTCATTTCTGCGCTGGAATACTTTTGGAATCAACACGTATCCAGGATGGATCACGTACTACTCATTGCTTGTGGCTCGGCCTCGTCGTGGATCAGAAAAAAGCTGGTGAACGCCCGGGGTGGATTGTACAACCGGATCACGCAGCGGATCAAACTGGCGCCTTTTTCTTTAAGCGAAACGGCATCGTTTCTTCAGCACATGGGCGTGCAGTTGCCGCAATACCAGATACTCGAATTATACATGGTTATGGGCGGCATACCGTTTTATCTCAAAGAAGCAGAGAAAGGCAAAAGCGCCACGCAACTGATTGATGCCATTTGTTTTTCGCCGCAAGGATTGTTGCAGGAAGAATACAACCAGTTATACCATTCGCTATTCCGGAACGCAGAGCGCCATATCGCCATAGTCGAGGTTTTGGCCAACAGGCCGCAGGGCATGACCCGCAAAGCGATCTACGAAGCTACCGGCATAAGCGAAGGGCCTTTGACCACAATACTGGAAGAATTATGTGAAAGCGACTTTATCAGCAAGCTACAGCCTCTGTATAAAAGGAAAAAAGATACCATCTATAAACTTACCGACTTATACTCACTGTTTTACCTCAAATTTATACAAGCGAATAAGGGCTCCGGTAGCAGGATATGGGAACAATTGTCTCGGCAAAATACCTATACCGCCTGGAGCGGCTATGCATTTGAGAATATTTGTATGATGCACATTGACCAGATCAAATCAGCTTTGGGCATCAGCGGCGTTTACACGCGGCATAGTTCCTGGAAATTCAGCGGAGATGATAGCCTGCCCGGTGCGCAAATAGATATGATCATTGACCGGGCAGACCAGATCATTCATTTGTGCGAGGCTAAATTTACCAGAGAAAACTACGCGATGGACAAAGACGCTGCCGCTCAATTGCGGCTTCGCAAAACCATTTTCAAGCAGGTATCCCAAACTAAAAAGGCGGTTTTTACTACTTTGCTCACTACCTACCCCGCCTTGCAAAACAAGTACTACATTGAAGAGGTAGATAGCGAGATTTCGATGGAAGGGTTATTTGGATAGAAAACAACAGCAGAGCTTTCTCTCTTGAACGCGCCATTTTTTTTACATTTAGCGCTTATTTGGCGAGTTATAAAAATATAATTCGCCAAATTTAAAAAATAATCGTATATTTGGCGAACTATAAAATCAATTCCTCATATGAAATTGATAGGAAGGGTTGAAGAAACGGCTTTGCTGAATAGCCTGCTGCACAAGGATGAATCGGAATTTGTGGCCGTTTATGGAAGGAGGCGTATCGGAAAGACCTATCTGGTTAGGCAGGTTTATGCCGACCGGATTGTTTTCGAGTGTAGTGGCCTGCACCAAAAAGACATGGCGCAGCAATTGGAGAATTTCTGGCTCACGCTCGCCGAATACAACAAAATGGAGAAACCAGGCCTCCCGCCCAAAACCTGGCTCCAGGCGTTTGCCCAATTGCGGAGCTATTTGACAAAGCTGCCCTCGGGCGAAAAGAAAGTTGTTTTTCTGGATGAAATTCCCTGGTTTGAGACGCCTCGTGCAGGCTTTTTAGCGGCATTGGACAATTTTTGGAACCAGTTCTGTACCAAACGCGATGACATCATTCTCGTTATTTGCGGTTCTGCGGCGTCATGGATCATCCAAAAGGTCATCAACGACAGGGGGGGGGTGCATAATCGCATCACACAACACCTGCAATTGATGCCTTTCCGCCTTGGCGAGGTGAAGTTATTTTTGGAGGCGCAAAACGTACGACTTTCCATAAAAGACATTGTGCAACTCTACATGTGCGTCGGGGGCATACCGTTTTACATCAAAGATATACGCCCCGGTAAAAGTGTCGCGCAAATATTGGATGAGTTGTTACTTGGCAGCGGGGCAAGGCTCAAAGACGAGTTCCCCAACCTTTATGCCGCTCTTTTCAAACACAATCAGGGCCACGAAACCGTTGTGCAGGCATTAGCTAAAAAAAACAAAGGCCTGACACGAAATGAAATTATCAAAGCGACGGGCATGACCAGTGGCGGCGGACTCACGCTGATACTGGAAGAACTCTTACAGTGCGGATTTATCCAGCGGATCTACCCGCTCACAAAGGTCAGCGAAGATTGCCTCTATCGCCTGGTGGACGAATTTTCGTTGTTCTATTTTCGTTTTCTGCACAACAAGAAGGGAACAGATAGCTGGCAACAGATTTCCGCCACGCCGGCGTTTATAAACTGGACAGACTATGCGTTCGAGAACGTTTGTTTCAAACACGTTTTTCAGATCAAAAAAGCCTTGGGGATTCACGGCATTGTCTCGAACGAATATTCCTGGGCCCAAAAGGGCAACGCAACGACGCCGGGAGCACAAATTGACTTTATCATTGACCGCAGCGATAATTGTATCAATTTGCTTGAGTTGAAATTTCACAACACCGAATTCGAGGTGACTAAAGAATATGCCGGCCATCTGCGCGAAAAGGTCGAAGTTTTCAAACAACACACGCATACCCGAAAAAATGTATTCCTCACCCTGCTCACCGTTTTTGGGGCAAAGCGAAATGAGCATTTTTTAGCGACGGTTGCGCAGGACCTGACCCTGGATGTATTGTTTGATTGAGCCTTACCCGCGGGCGCCAATGGCCTGCAGTTCCATCATTTTTTTAGGTTGATTTTGATTTACGAATCGGGATTGGCGCCTAATAAGGGATTAGTGCTTTGGCAAATAATAAACATCCAAAGCATCCAAAAACTTACCGGATCTACCGCCCAGCATGATTATTCTGCCGGAGTCTGTACCTGTGCCGTCGTCGTCGCCTGTAGTTCCTCCTTCAATTGAACGGCCTAGATTAGTCTCAATTTTGATATATCTGACCAACTGTTTCCAATCAGTAGTAAAAGTACCACCAAGATCAAACCAATTAGCGCGAACTTCGAGGCTGCTTATATATTCTCCATCTCCAAGCGTTAGCGTATCTGTCAGGCTTCCTCCTCCCCCTCCATGTTGTGTGCCATTAATAATTATCGCATCTATATGATTTCCATGCCGGATAGCTACTGATTGAACAATCACGGGATTAAAAACGCCACCATCATCTCCTCCCAGATGATCTTGATATAGTTTGTCGAAATACAAATCCTTTGAGGTACTCCCATTCTGATTAGTAGCAAGAAGTACAATTTTACAATCTCCTCCCTGGCTCTGGCTATCAGCGGGCCAGTGATATCCATCTGAAAGGGGGCCATCATCTCTGATTCTGTCAAAACTATACCGACCCATCTGGGTAGATTGTTTGGCGCCATTACTGACAGGCATATCCAAAAGAACATGACCTTTTTGCATCAATGCAAATTGCTTTGTAAATCGGGTCATATAACTAAAATTCAAACATTTATTCTCAACCTGCATATTCACATTAGAAATCTCAAGCACCGGCGCCGGCGCCTTCATCGTTACTACGACCTGTCGTGAAATAGTATTGCCGTCAGCTTTTGTTGCTACCAAATTAAGGGGTAGCGCTTGTGTTTTTGTAAAATCATCCGGAATATTGCTATTAGTAGCAGCCGGCACAACTTCATAACCGTCCTTTTCCGTGAGTTTACCGGTAAGTTTTTCTGTAACCTGACTCCCTACCAAAGGAATATAGTTAAGCTCCAAAGCTTTGATGGCAAACGTCTGCCATGTCAATTTAACGGCTTGTCCTACTGAAAGTAAAGCGTTCGTCGGACTCGCAATATCAAACGACACTATCTGCGGCTTCGGCTCTTCCTTCTGGATCACCAAAAACCAGCACCAATCGGAAAATCCGTCTATGCCACTGATCTGTAAGGTCATATTTACAGTGCCGTCGGACAAAGCGGTAACGATATTGGACAGCTCGAGGCGGATCTTTTTTCCGCCGGTCAGCGGAAGCAATGAGGTCTCCACCTCGGGCACGCACTTAAACTGGATAAAGTTTTCGTTGTCTACATGGCTGATCGACCACTGCGGATTTGTGCCGTAATCTACGTCGTGTGAGATATTCAGTCCTATATTCTCCGCGCTGTTGGGCGGCGCCAGGTCCCAGTCATCTTCGCCGGCTTGTATAGACAGGGTCAATTCCGGCACGCCCAGTTTGCTCGGGTCTCCATTGCCGGTTAGGCTGGAATAATCTATCTCAAAGCTCAGCTTATTCGGTATGTCGTCTAAGCCGGCGGGGGTGATGAATACCACGTCATCGTGTTTATCCGGTATATCGGGTACTTTTACCTCTGGGTCAACAAAATAAGCCCGGACGGGGAGGGGTTTTTGTTTGGCCCCGAACGAGGCGGTGGTGACCACGCATTCGTTGGAGGGTTTGTTGTTTCCAAAATGGCTGGCGTCGGATACGGCGAAGTCGCCGATTTTTTTTACCGGATCAGTAATGGGATTAACCGGGATATTTAGCGCAACCGAACGATTTTCGTCCTTTTTCCAGGTGAAAGCATTGGCGCACTGCAACTTGATTTTGGGGCCGGTTTGACCTGTCGGAATTACCCAGTCGCCCGACGCATCGGCCAAAGTGATTTTAGTTGCGTCAACACCCTGAATTTGCCCTCCGTTATTATATTGAAGTTGCGTAAAATTCAATTCCAAATAATCGCCAGTTGCGAAATTTTGATCGACTTTATTATTTGTAAAGCCTATTTCCACCTTATTGACAAAATCCGGTTTGTCCGTTTGTGCATATAATGTGGCATTGGAATCTGGCTGTGATGTTACAACATTCATCGCCATAAACATCCTGGCAGAGCGTGCCATAAATTGTTGTTGTGTCTCTATCTGGGGCGGTGAAGTAGTATTGTTGAAGGATATGGATAATGGCCTTTTCATGTTGTGTTGAATGTTTAGTTAGTTTTCGAATTATCATTTTCCTCGACGCCGGTCTTCAGCCGGCCCTCGTAAAAGGCGGGCATTTTATCATAAAAGGCTGCCGGCGTACTCGATGATTGCGGTATGACGGATGTTGCATTGCCGCCTATAAACATCCATTGCCCCGTCGTTTCGGCAGGCAGCGGTAAGCGGAGTTGGTCCTGCGGACTGAGCACCGGGTTGACCAGGAAGCTGAATTCCAGGTTTTCCATGGCGTCTTTGTATTGGTCGGGCGGTATTTCGATCGATGCAACGGGCAATACCCCTGTGGTGGCGTGTACCTCGGCCCTGGGGTCGATGAGCATAAGCAGCCGAACGGGGCCGCCGGCCGGACTGAGCAATAGCGAGTCGACCTGGTCTTCAGCCTGGAAAGTACTCCTGCTGATTGTATAGTTTTGGCCATCGTAGGGGAAATACCCCACCAGGCCGTCGTTTAACTCGCTCAGATCACCCAATCGCACGGGGAACTGCACTTTTGCGAAGGCTTGGTCGGGTAGTTTCGGCATCGGTACTCCGTCTTTGAACTGATCAACCTGATTGCCAAAAGCGAGCTCCGACCAGTCTTGCGCAGGCAGTCCTTTCAGTTCTAATTCCAGTGAGGCCTGTACCAGGGCCAGCGGACGACCGAACAAAACGGCCCGGGCGTTGTGTTGCCGGTAGTCGGCGGGTTCTATGGTCAGCAATACCCGGTCGATGGCCGACCGGAAGGCGTTGAAATTGACGGATGTATCGTTCAGGAAACCGGCGACAAATGCTTTCAGGTGCGGGTTGCCAATTCGCTCAGATTCAGCTGCACGCGCCGGTATCCAATCTACCTTTTCGGTGTTGTCGGCGTAGCTTTGTAGAGCGCCCAGATGCAGCCCGGACTGGTCGTAGATGAGCAGGCTGTCGTCGAGGTGATTGGGCAATACCCAGCCGCAGACGGGAGAGGAGGCCGGATGCGCGTTCAGTTCTATAGTATCATTGGAGGCCGAGAGCCAGTCGAAATTCAGGCGGCAGGATTGCACGATGCGGGGCGGGAGGCAGAATAGATGGTTCTGCGCTACACCTGAAATATTAACCGGCGGGAACTGTGCATCCAGTGATCGGTTTTCAGGCTGCAAATCCAGGGGCCGAAGTATGGCGGCAGTACCCAGGTCGATGTCGCGGTATTGCCCGAAGGCGTCAATCAGCCGGATTTGTTTGATGGCGACGAACCCATTGCGAATGGGATTAAAGAAGCTCTTGCCGTCTTTTACGGCTTCGTCCAATTCAGCGGGGATCGGCGGCTGATACCGGCCCACACCCCGGGCCACCTGCCCCCAGGTGGAGGTATCAGGCTTATCCCAATTGTCCTCATAGGGATCATAAACCGGCAGTTTGAGGGTGCGCAGGCGCGCCAGGAGGTGATCGTGAAATCCATCTGATCCTGATAGCCTCCAGAGGATCAGTATATCCGCTATTAATTTTATTCATAAACGCTATAATTCCGCTATCCTGGAGTCCATTAGCGGGCTCATAGTTTTGGTTCAATTGTTGCGAGACCTCACTTGGAAATCCAAAACTGGATTCAATAAACACGTATTTAGGAAGTTTATCCGACTTAATTATACTACCCGCTTTACTAATAAAATCCTGAATAGTTGATGTGGAAACGCGAAGCTGCTTAGCTAAACTACTAATAAGCGCCTGGCTTTTGGGGCCAGGAGTTGTTATACAATTAATTAGCCTTTTGCTGGATACAGACATGCCGTACGACACACCACTTCCATTGAGAAGTTGCCAGGGATTTTTATTGCGATTCCAATAGCGGCATACAGACTCGTAGGACATGGTATAATAAGCGTATTCCGGTCCTAACGATTGCTCGCGTATTGTTGGGTCAAAATCTGCAATACCGAGGCTTAAACTTGCGAACACTTTAGCCGCAGCCTTAATACATCGGTTAGTGATCCAGGTATCCTGGGTATATACCACCGGGTCATTTACCGTTTGCACCCGATAGGACATTATTCCCGCTTCCCCACTAACCCCAGCCGTAGCCCCTGCGGATGCCAAAGGCGCCAGGGTTCCAAAGAAAGGAACTCCTGCACTACCTTTTACAGTAACATCGGCGCCAATCAATCCCGAAAAAGCAAACAAATGAAAATAGCCGGGTATATTACGAACTGGAACAGGAGGAGGAGGTTTGCTGGATGGTAGTTTTATTCTTTCTGCCCATCTTCTTAGAACCCCAACGGAATCAACGGGTTTAGGCTCACCTTGCGCTTCTAATACCTCCACAACTCTTGCCTTGGCAAACTCAAACACAAATCCGTCTCCAGGACTGGGATAACTTAGTGGTTGGTTGTCTTTCAGGCGGATGAACCGCCCGTTGATAGCGCCGGAAATTTTTGGATTAAGCGTCAAACCTAGCTCGTCCGTAGAGAATGGCAGGCCGATACTAATGCCGGCAGAGAGCGTGATCGCAATATCTGCGGCCCTTCCACCCAATACAAGGAGGGTGATTGGGGTGCTTGTTTTCAAAACAGGCCACAGTTTTTGACTTGGATTAGTGAGTCGCCCGTAATACCAGGTTGGGATCTTGGTTTGGGGATCTGTATATGAATAATATCCTACCCGAAATTCAAAAGCTTGTTGAGGAAATCGCTGCATGATCACCATGGTTTCTTTGGAGAGGTTCCCTTTAAGCTCCAACCCAACGTCAATACTTACCCCAGGTATAGCTGGAACTCCTGCTGCCAAACCCAACAATCCCAGCACATCAACACTTGCACCTATTTGCATCGCCACACCATTTGCAAAATAGGCGCTCGATATTTGCCCTTTATAATCAATCCCGGCAGTATTGAATTGCTGGAAAACACTTAGTGGATCCTCCAGGGAAGATTGAAATATTCCCTTGACAGTTCGTTCGCGCGAAGCGTACTCCTCGATCATCGGCATATCAGAAAGTCGTTATAAGCGTTAAAGTTATCTGTGAAGTATATAGGACTACACTCTTCTTTTATCCCTCTCTGTAAACCTATTTGATCACCATCTTATTCCCAAAGACATTTTAAGATACTTACCACAAAAAAACACGACTTTTTTTATTAAAAAATACATTTAAATAATTGATTTTATTAGTTTTAACAAATAATTATTACCACATAAAATAGAATAATTTTTAATTATTTGTATTTTATTTCTAAAAAACCTAATTTTGTAGGAAAAACGGCAATGAAATTGCTCGAATTTTTAGATAGGTTCAAAAAAACGCCCGTTTTTTCAGTCCGCGAGGTGGAGCAACTATATCCCGGATTTGAACGGGAAAACCTGCTCAACTGGCAAAAAAAGGGGTACATCGTGCGAATCCGGAATGGGTGGTACAGCGTAAAAGGTCGTATTACTATCGAGGAACACCTATACTGGGTGGCCAATAAAATATACCACCCCTCTTACGTATCGCTGGAGACTGCCTTTTCCTACTACGGCTGGATTCCGGAGGCTGTATTCACCGTTACGTCTATTTCTACCCGTAAAACACAGGTATTCGACACGCCGGTAGGCTATTTCCGTTATTCCAGTGTGAAACCATCGCTTTTTTTCGGCTACCGGTTGTTGAAAACGGAGGGCTATGGCACAAAAATAGCCGAACCGGAGAAAGCCCTGCTCGATTTCCTTTACCTGCACCCCAAAATCGCAACTATAGCTGATCTTGAGGCGCTTCGCCTGAATCTCGACCAAATGCGCAATGACATAAATTGGGAAAAACTAAGTATTTACTGCACGCTATTTGATTCCACGGCCCTGTCCAAACGGGTTCAAATCTTTAAAAACTACTTTTACCATGCTGAACCTGCCTGAACTACTGGAGGTTTATCCGGAAGCACTTCGCGTGCACCGGT
Organism: Saprospiraceae bacterium; assembly: GCA_013360405.1. Lineage (GTDB taxonomy): Bacteria > Bacteroidota > Bacteroidia > Chitinophagales > Saprospiraceae > JABWBR01. The sequence goes on along the minus strand of JABWBR010000027.1, from coordinate 70,668 downwards.
CTTTCATCCTTCGAGAATACTTGCAGTGCAAGATTCTGGAAATATTATTTGAAGGTTCTTATGCCAGTCGCTTTTGCTTCCTGGGCGGTACTTGCCTTCGCCTGGTTCACCACAATTCCCGATTTTCAGAAGACCTGGATTTTGACAATTTTCAGGTTACCGAATCCGAATTCGGCGAGGTGTCCGAATCTATTCGAATTGGCCTGGAACAACAGGGGTATCAGGTAGAAATGAAACAAGTCATCCGGGGAGCGTACCATTGTTATATCCGTTTTCCCGGATTGTTGTTCGAACAAGGACTCAGCGGTTACCGCGAAGAAAAAATCCTTATTCAACTGGATACCGAACCCCAACATTTCAACTTTGAGCCCGAACGCTATATATTAAACCGGTTTGATGTGACCACCCAAATCCTCACTACGCCGTTGGACATCCTTTTGGCGCAAAAATTCACTGCACTTTGCCAACGCAAAAAAAACAAGGGGCGCGATTTTTTCGACATTGTCTTTCTTTTATCTAAGTCGGTGAAGCCTAATTACGCCTTTTTAGAAATGAAACTGGGGATATCCAACCGAGCCCAACTGATGGAACGGGTAAGGGAGCTTTGTCAGCAGTTGGACATGGAAGAAATGGTAAAAGACGTTCGCAACTTCTTGTTTTATCCGACAGATGAAAAAAAGGTACGGTTGTTTTTGCCGGTTTTGGAGCAATCGGATTTTTAAAGTTCAGGCGCTTTTTGATCTATTGATAACACAACATGCCAACTCTCTTTACATCAAAATTCACCCGCCTCCTCCAAACCTTCACCCCGGAGGAATTAGCATCCTTCGAACACTGGCTCCAATCCCCCTGGTGCAACAGCAACAAAAACCTGCCCCGGCTGCTGGCACGCCTGAAGCCCTACCATCCCGACTTTTCGGATCAAAAACTGAGCAAAGAAAAATTGTTCCGCCAGGTGCTCCCCGATGGGAAATTCAGCGACCGGCGCATGAACAACCTGCTTTCGGAAGCCTATCTGGCGGCGGAGCGATTTCTTGCCTTCCAGCGTTTTGCAGGTGAAGACGGCCTCCAGCAGGGCTTGTTGGCCCAGGAATTCCTGGAACGCCATCTCGACGACTGGTTTTTCCGCATAGCCCAACAGAAAATAGAACGCCTCGAAGCAAAAGAAACATCCGACTGGAGAGACCACCTCGAGCTGCTGCGAATGTTGCGCCGGGTGTATCAACATCCCGACCCGGCGCCGCGCCTGGAGTCAGGCCAGGGTATGATTGCCAAAATGAGCGAACAAATCGACCTGCTGTACCTGCTGGAGAAAGCCGCCCTGATCAACGAAATGATTACCCGAAACCGGCTTTTCAAAACGGAAAACTACGATGTGGCTACCGCATTGCACAAATGGCGCACGACAGCCGAGGGTATCCACCACCCCGGCATCGACTTATACCGATTGCGCTTTTCCTACGGAGGTGAATTGTCGTTGTCTCGATACCAGGAACTGCAGGCCGCCTTTATGGAAAACCTGGCTGCGCTGAACGAACGCGACAAAAAAATTCACCTGTTGTCTTTGATCAACGATGCCAAGCAGCTCATCAAGTCCGGCAGCCTGGATATCACCGAGTGCCTGCCGCTTTATCAGTTGGGCCTGACAACGGGCGCTATCTTTAATTATGGCAAACTGAGCGCCAATACCTTTATGACGATCGTGACCGCCAGCAATACCAAAAGAACCTTCGATTTTAGCGCCCGCTTTGTGGAAGATTATTCCCTCCATCTCAACGAAAACGAAAGGGACGATTGCGTGCACTGGGCCGGCGCGCATACGGCTTATTGGCAAAAAGACCTGGAGGCCTGCCTGGCTGTTTTGCAGGGTTATCATTTCCATTCGCCCGACTTTCAGTTGGTCGGCAGGGTGCTCGCTGCCCAGGCGTATTTCGACCTGTACCTCCGGGACGATTCCTTCCAGCCCTTACTTTTCGACTTCCTTGACTCTTTTGAAAAATGGCTGGGCAGGAAAAAGCTGCGGTCAATCACCCATACCGACTCTTTCCTGCGGTTTGTGCAAATAAGCCGCTCATTGGCCAGGTTTTATGCCGGCACCGGAGAAGATGTCAAGAAAGCGGGAAGGCTACTGGAAAATGAACGCAACATCCAGGCTTTTAACTGGCTGAAGATGAAAAATGAAGAGGTGTTGCGCTTAAAGTCTTGAGGTAACTGTTTAGTAGGGTTTAGTGCATGCGCAGTTTATCCTTCGCGCGGCTATGTTTTGAGCATGATCCAGGCTCGGGCGCGAACCCCGCCAAAAGCGGGGCGCTAAGCCGGAAAAGTTATGCCTATAACTTGACGGCGTGCGGTATAGCGATAGGGCTTAGTTAACTAAACATACAGCTAAACCCAATCGCTAAACCCTACTAAATAGTTCCGTGCTGAGTAAGTAATTATCAATCAATATTTTCAGTAATCAGGTTATCAATTTCTTCCTGGTTGGCGCGATAGTAGTTCCAGGCGTTTTTCAGATCTTCTGGTGTAAGCGTCGGGAAATTATACAAAATTTCCTTGTCGCTCATGCCCAATCTGCGAGAATTCACCAAGGACCAAACCGGTATTCTGGTTTTTGCCACGCACGCGTCCCCTCCACAAATACCGGATGTTTTTTCTATACCGGGAAACACGTTGGTCAGGTCGCTGATGACCCATTGCAGCAACTGAGCTTTATCTGAGAGAGACATTTTGGGGAGCAATGCTCCTGCTTCCTGAAGTGCTGTGGGCATATCTTTTTTTTGCAAAAATAAGACAATTCACCATCAGCGTCAAGATTCTTTTTTCGTATTTCGGTAAAAACGGTATCAGTTGACTACCAGGTCTTCTACTACAATTCCCCGATAGTAAAATAATGGCATGGCCAGGTCAAAAAGTTGTTTTTGTAGCATAACCGGAGTTTGTAAAGGGTTGAAATATATTTAGGGGTCGTTTTTGAAAAGCGGGCACAACAAATTTAGAAGGTTTCGATGAGCTTTTTTCGTCAAAGTGGGCGCAATTCCTGCAATTGGACTAAACGGTTACAAAAAAACAAGTTTATTTATAGACTTTTGATTACTCAATTCCATCGCCATGCCCATCCAAATCCTCGACGTCGAAATTAAAGACATCCGCTTTCCCACCAGCAAGTACAAACACGGCTCCGACGCCATGAACCCCGACCCCGATTATTCGGCGGCGTATGTTATTTTGACTACCGACCAGCCGGGGTTGGAAGGCCACGGACTGACCTTTACCATCGGCCGGGGCAACGAAATTTGCTGCGCTGCACTGGAAGCTATTGCCCACCACGTCAAAGGCAAAAACCTGGAGACCATTACCTCCGATTGGGCCGGCTTTTGGAAAACCCTCACCACAGACAGCCCCATCCGCTGGCTGGGCCCCGAAAAAGGCGTGGTACACCTGGCCACCGGAGCCCTGGTCAATGCCGTGTGGGATTTATTTGCGAAAGCAGAAAAAAAACCGCTGTGGCGCCTCCTGGCCGATATGACACCTGAACAGTTGGTGGCCTGTATCGATTTTACCTACATCACCGATGCCCTCACGCCGGAAGAAGCACTGCATATTTTGCGAAAGCATGAAGATACCAAACAGGAACGCATTAATTATCTGCTGGCCAACGGCTACCCCGGCTATACCACCTCTGCCGGCTGGCTGGGCTACAGCGACGACAAGATCAGGCAGTTGTGCCGGGAAGCTATTCAGGATGGCTGGACGCACGTCAAGATGAAGGTGGGCAGCAATCTGGATGATGACGTGAGGCGGGCGCAGATTATCCGCGAAGAAATCGGCTACGACAATTTCCTGATGATGGATGCCAACCAGAAATGGGACGTAGGCGAAGCCATCGCCAATATGCAGGTTTTGCAGCAATTCCGGCCCTATTGGATCGAGGAGCCTACGAGTCCCGACGATATCCTGGGCCATGCCGCCATAGCCCGGGCTGTACACCCGATCAAAGTCGCCACGGGCGAACACTGCCAGAATCGCGTCATATTCAAGCAGTTGATGTTGGCAAAAGCCATCGATATTTGCCAGATAGATAGTTGCCGGGTGGGCGGGGTGAACGAAAACCTGGCCATTATGCTGATGGCGGCAAAGTTCGGCATACCCGTCTGCCCGCATGCCGGCGGTGTGGGCCTCTGCGAATATGTGCAACACCTGTCGATGATTGATTACATTTGCATCAGCGGCACAATGGAAGGCCGGGTGATAGAATACGTGGACCACCTTCACGAGCATTTTGTGGACCCGGTGGTGATTAAACGAGGCAGGTATATGCCGCCCAGTATGCCGGGGTACAGTATCGAAATGAAGCGGTCGTCGATGGAGGAATATGCTTTTCCGGAGGGGCCGGCTTGGATAAATTAACCATAGAAAACACTGAGTTACACAGAGACAAAATCTCGCTCTGTGGAACTCCGTGTAAACTCCGTGAAACTCTGTGGTTAAAAAAAAGCTATACATGAAAAACAAAAACATCATCGTCACCGGGGGCGCCAGCGGCATCGGACTGGCCATCACTAAGCGTTTTGCTTCGGCCGGCGGCCGGGTTTTTATCTTTGACATCGACGAAGAAACCGGCACCGAAGCAGCCCTGAAATTACAAGCAGAAGGCCTGCCCGTGGGTTTTGTGCAATGCGATATTTCCGACTATCAGGAGGTGACGGAGGCGGTGGCCCGGGTAAAATCGCCCATCCATATTTTGGTCAACAACGCCGGCGTAGCGCATATCGGCAACCTGGAGAAAACTACCGAAGAAGACCTCGACAGGCTGTATCAGATCAATATCAAAGGCGTGTACAATTGCAGCAAAGCCCTCATAGGCCAAATGGTAGAGCAGGGTGGGGGAGTGATTTTGAATATGGCTTCTATTGCCGCCGTAGTGGGCATACCAGATCGCTTTGCCTACTCCATGACCAAAGCCGCCGTGCTCAATATGACCCTGACCATTGCCCGCGATTATATCGACAAAAACATACGCTGCAACGCCATTTCGCCGGCGCGTATTCACACCCCCTTTGTAGATGGTTTTTTAGCCAAACACTATCCCGGCCAGGAGGAGGAGATGTTTGCCAAATTAGCCGCCACGCAACCCATCGGCCGGATGGGAACGCCGGAGGAGGTGGCCGCGCTGGCAATGTATCTTTGCAGCGAGGAGGCCGCGTTTGTCACCGGCTGCAATTTTCCCCTGGATGGGGGATTTATTAATCTAAAATAACGCGTCACTTTGTCACGCGTCACCTTGTTACCAAAAAACACACCCATGAAATTAATACGGTTTGGAGAAACAGGTAAAGAAAAACCCGGCATAGAAACCCCGGATGGCAAATGGCTGGATTGCAGCGCCTTCGGCGAAGACTGGTCGGAAGAATTCCTGGGTAGTGACGGCTTGAATCGCCTGGTTGCCTGGCTGAAAATGAACCAGCGTAATTGCCCCGAGATCAGCAAAGATACCCGCCTGGGGCCGCCGATAACGCGCCCTTCCAAGTTAATATGCGTGGGGCTCAACTATTCGCTGCACGCCCAGGAATCGGGCATGGAAATCCCCGAGCAACCCGTGCTTTTTATGAAAGCCACTTCCGCTATCGTGGGGCCGTTTGACGATATCGTTATTCCAAAAAATTCGGTCAAAACCGACTGGGAAGTCGAACTGTCCATCGTAATTGGCAAAAAGGCTACTTACGTGAGCGAAGCGGAGGCTATGGATTACGTGGCCGGCTATGTATTGCACAACGACATCAGTGAGCGCGATTTTCAGCTCCACCATGGCGGACAATGGGTGAAAGGCAAAAGCTGCGATACGTTTGCGCCGCTGGGGCCTTACCTGGTCACGAAAGACGAGGTTGCCGACCCACACAAGTTGCGGCTGTGGCTCAAGGTGAATGACGTGATGATGCAGGATAGCAATACGTCCGACCTGGTGCACGGCATCCCCAGGTTAGTGAGTTATATCAGTCAATATATGAGTCTGCTGCCGGGTGATGTCATTTCTACAGGCACGCCTCCCGGTGTGGGTATGGGGCTGAAGCCGCCGCGCTACCTGCAGGCCGGTGATACGGTAGAATTGGGCGTGGAGGGACTGGGAACGGCCCGGCAGGTGGTGAGGGGAGGGTGAGAGGGTGAGAGGGTGAGAGGGTGAGAGGGTGAGAGGGTGGGATTGTAGGGTGAACGTTTACCGTTCACTTCGCGGTAAAGAAAAAAACTCCGTGTAACTCCGTTTAACCTTGTGGTGAAATAAAAAAATAAATGAAAATCGACGCCCACCAACATTTCTGGATATTCGACCCGGTGCGGGATGCCTGGATAGACCACAGCATGGCTGTGCTTCAGCGCGATTTTATGCCCGCCGACCTGGCGCCGTTATTGCAGCAAGCCGGCATCGACGGTTGCGTGGCAGTGCAGGCCGACCAATCGGAGCATGAGACCAATTTTTTGCTGGAATTAGCTGAGCAAAACGATTTTATCAAAAAAGTCGTGGGCTGGGTCGACCTATGTGCGCCCGACGTGGACAGGCGGTTGGAGCAATGGCAGGATAATCCCAAATTGGCCGGCTTTCGACATATCTTGCAGGCGGAACCGCCGGAGAAAATGGCCACCCGCGAGTTTAGGAACGGCATCGGCGCCTTGTGCAGGTTGAAATACACCTACGACATGCTCATTTACCCCCATCATTTGCCGGCCGCATACGATTTGGCCAAAACCTATTCCTACCAGCCTTTTGTAATCGACCACCTTGCCAAACCTTTTATCAAAAAACAGGAAATAGAACCGTGGAAGCAACATATACAAGCTATGGCGAGCCTGCCCAACGTGTATTGCAAATTATCGGGGTTAGTCACAGAAGCCGATCATGCGTTTTGGGAGGAAAGCCATATCAGACCTTATATGGATGTCGCATTGGAGGCCTTCGGCCCGGATAGGTTGATGTTCGGCTCCGATTGGCCGGTGTGCCTGCTGGCCGCCGATTATCAACGTACATTTGATTTGGTAAAAAACTATATCCAGGCATTAAGCGAAAGCGAACAAAACCAAATCATGGGTAAAACGGCTTGCCGGTTTTATAATATTTCTAATTAGTGATTATGGCAAAAAAATACGCCCTGTTGCTTGATTTAAAAAACGATCAGCAATTGATTTCGGAATACGAAAAATACCACCAAAACGTGCCGGATGAAATAGTAAAAAGCATAAAAGATTCCGGCATTATTTCGCTGGATATTTACCGCTGGGAAAACCGGCTTTTTATGTTGTTGGAAACGGAAGATGATTTTTCGTTTGAAATAAAAAAACAAATGGATGAGGCCAACCCGCATGTGTTGCGCTGGGAGGAATTGATGTGGAATTACCAGCAGGTTTTGCCCGGGGTTAATCCCGGTGAAAAATGGCAGTTGATGGAGCGGATTTGTGAGATTTAGGGCTGAGTTTTTTTTCACCACAGAGTTACACGGAGTACACACGGAGTTTCACAGAGTTTATTATTTCACTCCGTGTAACTCTGTGTAAACTCCGTGTAACTCCGTGGTTAATTAACCTCCGTAATTACTAAATATTTAATTAACATGAACTTAAACATAAAAAATAAAATAATAATTATCACCGGCGGCGCCAAAGGCATCGGCGAAGGCATCGCGCTCAAACTGGCTGAAGAGCGGGCCATCCCCGTGATCGTAGGCCGCAACAAGGTCGACAATGAAGCTGTAGTTGAGAAGGTAAAGTCAATGGGCGGCCGGGCCTTCCAGGTAGTGGCCGAGTTGAGCTCCAATGAGGCCTGCAAAGCAGCCGTAGAGGCCGTCAGAGCCGAGTTTGGGCGCATAGAAGGCCTGGTCAACAACGCCGGGGTAAACGACGGCGTGGGCTTGCAAAGCGGCAGTTACGAGGATTTTGTAGCCTCTCTGCACAAAAACCTGATCCACTACTACCTGATGGCGCATTACGCCCTGCCCGATTTAATTGCGAGCAAAGGCGCTATCGTCAACATCGGCTCCAAGACAGCCGAGACCGGCCAGGGCAATACCTCGGCCTACGCCGCCTCCAACGGCGGCCGCAATGCACTTACCCGCGAATGGGCGGTGGAGCTCTTGCCTTATGGCATTAGAGTAAATGCTGTGATTGTGGCGGAATGCTATACCCCGCTCTACGACAAATGGATTAAAACCTTCCCCGATCCCGATCAGAAACTAAAATCTATCACCGATAAAATTCCCTTTGAAGAGCGCATGACCACCGCCGAAGAAATCGCCAATATGGTCGTTTTTTTGCTATCGGATTGTTCCAGCCATACCACAGGGCAGTTGATACACGTGGATGGGGGGTATGTGCATTTGGATAGGGCGTTGTAGGACTATTTTTTGTAACTGTTTAGCGTTAGGGTTTAGCGGTTGGGTTTAGCTAAATTACCTATTCTTTTATGATTTTTCCAGACTGAAGAATTGCTCCGCCGCTTAAAATTTGATAAAAATATAGCCCATTCATTAGCATCTCCGTGTCAATAGTTGTGTGTTTATTTTCAAACTGAAATTGTATAATTTGTTTACCGGTAGCATCATATAAAATTAGATAAGTATCGTTATATCCTGTTTTTTCAGGCAACTGCACATTCAGCTGATCTGTAACCGGATTTGGGAAAATGGCAATATTTTCATCAAATGCCTCTTGAGTAGCGGTAACATAAGGCTGCCCTACAAATATCATCAGGTAATTATTGGGTGAAATCTTCACCACACTGGGATCTCCTCCCTGAATATTTGTATGTACGAATCCATTCCACATTCCTCCATTTGGGCTGGAATTATACCAGATAAAAGGGCCGCTGCCATAAAAACGCAATTCCTCATTACTTTCGACCATGTAATTCCCCGTCCAATTGTGGCTATTATCGGAGGGTATATTGGGTACCGCAGAAAAATTCAACCCATTGGGTGACACATAGTGATATGCCCCTTGTTGTGGCGAGCCGATAGGCGAGGCATAATGCCAGCTATTATTGAAATAAATAACTGCCGGATCGATCACGCGATTGTCGGCTACATCCACGCGGGGACCGGGCTCAAATACAAAGTGAATGCCATCGGCGCTTTTGGCAGAATAGGTATTTACGCTGGCATTTAATCCACCCATAGGCAAGCCCTCGCTTGAAGAAAAATACATGCGGATACTGTCGCCGGCAAAAATGGTGAGCGTGGGGTCAAAGGGGCGTTGGTAATTGGCAGGGAGGCCTGAAAAAACGATAGGAGTGGGTTGCGTCCAGGTGAGTCCGTTGTCATAGGAGAACTTGGCGGCCACCCGGTCCCAGGTCGGCGACGGGTTGGGCAACCGGAACCACTGAAAAGCGGCGATCAGCGTATCGCCCTTCCACCTGATTGCGGAGGGAACGCCCGCGGAATCCTGGAATATGGCCGGGGTGTCAAAGGTAATGCCGTTAGTGGACCAGGCCATCCTGAGGGGGTTATTCCAGGGGCCCTGCTGGCCGAAGCAGGATATACTAAATATCGTGCAACACACGCACAGTTGTATTATTGTCTTCACTGAGGGTTGTTTTTTATCATCACCAGCATCATCTTGAACCGCTCGACGGCCTTGATCGCATGCGGAATATCGGCGGGCAAAATAATGCACTGGCCGGTTTCAAGCATATTCGGATTCCCGCCGATAGTAATTTCGGCCTTGCCGTCGAGGAGTTGTACCAGTGCCTCATGGGGCGAGCTGTGCTCTGCCAGCCCTTCGCCTTTATCAAAGGCAAATAAAGTGATGTTGCCGGTCGGCTTTTTTACAATGGTTTTGCTTACCACGGATTGATCGGCGTATTCGATGCTCGCATTAAGTAGGAATATGTGGGAAGGTTCGATTGGATGGCTCATTAATGTAGTTTATCTAATAAACACAATTACAATAGATCGAGTTTTTTGATCTTCACTCCACCACCACCTCATCCACAAAAATCCAGGCCTTGCCGCCGGCGCCGGGATGCCACTCGGGTAGCGGGCCGTGGTTGATAGCTTTGACTTTGACGTAGCGCGCTTTAGCGGCTTTGTCAACCGTGAAATCCTTGATCTGTAGCGTCATATCGGTATCGGGAATGGCGTTTTGAACGATCCGGCTTTCGCCAAATATTTTGCCGTCGGTGGAGAAGGAGACTTCGAGCTGCCGGGGGAAACAAATCCAGGATTTGACGTCCTGCAGGAAACCCACGCTGACTTTATTCACGGGCTGCACTTTGCCCAAATCAACGACGGCCTCGAAGTCGATTCCCTCGTAGCCCTGCCAGGCGCCCAGACTGAAGTGCTCGCTGCCCCGGATGCCGTCGATGAGGCCCTGGTCGCCGCCGCCGGTGTACTGACGACTGTATTTGCTGTAAAGGCTGACTTTGCGCTTGCCGTCGATTTTGAAGAATTGGCCGGTGACTATGCTGCTTTGGCCGCGGCCGGGCGCTATGGCAATAACCTTTAAGGTGGTGTTTTTGGTGAGCACGATGGGCTTTTTGTATACCGGCGACTGCTCACCCGGTTCGCTGCCATCGAGGGTGAAGTGGAGGCGGACTGAAGGATCCGAACAGCCCAAATTCAGGCGGTTGCTTTTGGTGAAGGTGCGACCCCGGCTTTCGATGAACGGCGCCGGCACGATGGACTCGGCAGTAATTTGGGAAACGGGTTGGTTGCCTTCGCCAACGCCCCATTCCAGGTTTGGCTTATCACTCATCACCAGTTCGAGCACGCCGCCGTTGGCGATTTCGTCGTGGCGCAGGAAGGAGCGCGTCAGCGGCTGTCCGTTTAGGGTAGCTCCGGCAATGTAGAAATGGGATTCGCTGATGTCTTTGGCCACGACGCGGAAAATATTACCGCGCCCGGTCTTGATTTCCATGACAGGAAACAAGGGCGTGCCGATAGCGTATTGATCAGTTCCGGGGGTTACGGGGTAAAAACCGGCGGCGCTGAGCACCAGCCAGGCCGACATCTGGCCGCAGTCTTCGTTGCCGGCCAGTCCATCGGGGCGGTTGCCGTACATCTCCCGGCAAATGCGGTGTATCATCTGCTGGGTTTTCCAGGGTTTGCCTACGTAGTTGTACAGGTAGGCCATGTGGTGGCTGGGCTCGTTGCCGTGGGCGTATTGGCCGATCAAGCCTGTGATGTCGGCCTGGTCCCGGCCGGTCATGCCCGCCGTGGTGGTGAATAATTCGTCGAGTTTGGCTTCGTAGGCGGCCGGGCCGCCGAGCAGGGCGATGTGGGTGTTGATGTCCTGCGGTACGTAGAAGTTGTATTGCCAGCCGTTGGCTTCGGTGTAGTTGAAGTTGACTTCGGTGGGATCAAAAGGGTTGTACCAGCCGCCGTTGGTGCGGGCGCGCAGGAATTTGGTGACGGGATCAAAGAGGTTTTTGTAGCCCTGTGCGCGGCGCAGGTAGGTCTTTTGCTCGTCCTCTTTCCCCAGCATGCGGGCCATCTCGGCGATGCACCAGTCGTCGTAGGCGTATTCGAGGGTTTTTGACACCGACTCGGGTTCTTCGCTGGCGGGGATGTAGCCGTAGCGCTGCAAGGCCGCCAATCCGTGGTGACTGCGCGTGGCGCTGTGTTGCATGGCTTCGAGGGCCAATTCGGCGTCGAAACCGCGGATGCCTTTGGCGTAGGCGTCAACGATCACGGGCACGCTGTGGTAGCCGATCATGCAGAAGGTTTCATTGGCCGATAGTTCCCACACGGGCAATAAGCCGCCTTTTTTGTAAAATGACAAAAAGGTTTGTATAAAATCTAAAGTCCGCTTTTCGTCGAGCAGGGTGAGCAGGGGGTGTTCTGCGCGGTGGGTATCCCACAGCGAAAAGACGGTGTAGTTGTCGTAATCTTTTGCGCGGTGCACCTGCAAATCGGCGCCGAGGTATTGGCGGTCGACGTCCATGTATAGGTTGGGTTGTAAAAGAGCGTGGTACAGGGCCGTGTAAAAAATGGTAAGCTTTTCGGCCGTGCCGCCTTTTGCTGCGATGCGGCCCAGTTCGCGGTTCCATTCGGAGTGGGCTTCGGCCACCGTTTTGTCAAAATCCCAGCCGGGCGCTTCGGCCTGCATATTGCGGCGGGCGCCGTCGGAGCTCACTGCCGACAGGGCTACTTTGACCTGCAGGGGGCCCTCAGCGGCGGCAAAACGCAATACAGCCTTGGCGTGTTGGCCGCGTAGTTTGGTAACTGCCGGCACGAGGGTGTTTTTTTCATAAAAAAGAATATCCTGGACGGGCTGGTTAAATTCCATATAAAAATACAGACGCTGGTCGGCGGCCCAACTTTTGGAGCGGCGGTAGCCTTGTACCACGTATTTGCCCACGGGTTCGATATAGGATTCGAGCACCTCGTCGCGGTGTTCCAGGTCCAAAATCAAAGCGCGATCTGCATCTGCGGGGTAGGTATAGCGATGCCTGCCCACGCGGCTCGTCGTTGTCAATTCTGCCAAAATGCCGTCTTTATCCAGCAAAACGGAATAATACCCAGGTCGGGCTACTTCCTTGTCGTGGCGGAACGGCGAGCGGTAATCTATGCCTGAAACTCCCGTTACTTCTGCCGCAGGCATCAGCAAAATATCGCAATAATCGGGCACGCCGGTGCCGCTGAGGTGAGTATGACTAAAGCCGTACACCAGCGAATCGCTATAGTGATAACCCGAGCAACCGTCCCAGCCTTCGAGGCGGGTATCGGGGCTCAGTTGCACCATGCCGAAGGGGCGGCTGGCGCCGGGGTAGGTGTGGCCGTGGCCGCCGGTGCCGATAAAGGGGTTGACCATGGCGGCGTAGTCGGGTTGGGCCTGGGCGCTGAAGGCGAGGAAAATGGCGGCTGCCAGAGGCAGTGTGTATTTGTAGATCATGCGCATTGGTTATGATTGATATCAAAGATACGTGACAAGGTGACATGGTGACACAGTGACAGGGTGATTTATTGACCTTGTCACCACCGGAGGCGTTACCCGGACGTCACCTTCCCCCCGGAAAATTTTGTCTATCCCATAAAAACGCTAAATTTAAGCCCAATAAACTACATCGGCCCCTTGAAAACGTCCATAGACATATTTATCGCGTACTCGCACAACGACCTGATCTACAAAGACCAGTTGAAGAAATTCATGCGCCCGCTGCTCAATTCCGGGCAAGTGAAAGTATGGGATGATCGCGACATCGAAGCCGGTCGCGAGTGGGAGGCCGAGATCAAAGAGCGGCTTTACGGCGCCGATGTCATCCTGTTGCTGGTAAGTCCCGATTCGCTCGACTCCGATTATTTTTACGGCAAAGAGGTAGAAGTCTCGCTCCAGCGCCATACCAAAGGCGAAGCGGTGGTGGTGCCGGTCATCTTGCGCCCCTGCCTGTGGGAAGACACCCCCATCAGCATACTCGAAGCGCTGCCCACCAAAGCCAAACCGGTGACGCAATGGCCCTCGCAGGACGAAGCCTTCACCGATGTGGCCAAATCACTGGGCAAAATTACCAAACGCCTGCTGGAGCAAAACCAGCAATTAAAGGATATTGAAGAACAACGCCGGCAATACGCCGCCGCAGCAAAGGCCGCCGACCACCTGTATGCGCAGCAGCGCTGGAGCGAAGCCCGCAAGGCTTATACCGATGCATTAGCCCTGTGGCAGTCCTCGTTTGAACCCGCCTCCACCACACTGCAAGGTCGAATAGCTGAGTGCGACCAGGCTCTGCAACGCGAAGCGGATTACGTCCGGCATATCGACAATGCCCGCCGCCACCTGCAACGCCAGGCCTGGCCCAAAGCCGCCGCCGAAGCGGCACTGGCACTGCGATTAAAACCGGGAGACGAGCCGGCGCTACAACTGCAACAGCAGGCTACAAATATCCCGGTTCGGGAAAATACACCCCTCGCACCCACCCGCATATATGTGCTAGTGGCTGTATTGGCCGTCATTGTGGTAGCAGTGGCAATATGGGCGGTGAACAGGGGCAATGATAAAACGTCTACTCCCCAAACGCTTGAAGAAAACACACAACCAACCGAAAGCGATGCCTACACCCAAGCCAGGACACAGGGTACTATTCCCGCCTGGCGCAATTACCTCAATACCTATCCCGGCGGACAATATCACGCCGACGCGCAAAAAGAGCTGAGTCGCCTGGAGCAGGATTTCAGCGACAAACTCAACGACGCGCAAGTACAAATAGACATAGAAAACTACGCCGCCGCCCGCCGATACCTCAATGCCGCGCTGATACATTGGCCGGATAATCAGCAGGCGAAATCTTTATTGCAATCTATTGAAAATAAATAAGCTATACAACGTATGCCTAAATTGCTATTGTTTTGTATCTCACTTTTGTTGGTAACTGCTCAAGTCAATGCCCAAAGCGATTGCTGCTGCTGCGAAGCCCGCGCCCTGGGGCAAAAAGATTTTGACGCCAAGCGCTACGACTCGGCCATTAAGAAATGGGAAAGCGCCAAACGCTGCTCCGACGCCGCCAAATGTAAAGATCTGGATAATCTGATTGCAAAAGCAAAAAAGGAAAAAAACAAACCGGTACCAAAACCTACCCCAAAAAAAACGACCCCGGCGCAAACTAAACCCAATAAGAAACCTGCTACAACAGACAATAAACCAAAACCTATCGACGCCGTCGTAAAACCGCCCCAGGATACCCCTCCCCCTGACCGCTTCGTAAAAATCGAAGGCGGTACCTTCCAAATGGGCAGCGAAGAAGGTGATAGTGATGAAAAACCGGTTCATAGCGTCACACTGAGTAGTTTTTACATGGGCCCTTATGAGGTGACCAATGAAGAATATTGCCAATTTTTGAACGCTAAAGGCAACCAGACCGAAGGCGGGGTAGAGTGGATCGATTTGTCGGGCGCCTACGATGACGAAAAATGCCGGATTATCAAAAACAGTTCTATTTTTTCAGTACAATCCGGTTATGAAAGATACCCGGTAATATTTGTCTCCTGGTATGGCGCTAAGGCATACTGCGACTGGTTGAGTGCTAAAACAGGACTTCCTTATCGGCTTCCTACCGAAGCAGAATGGGAGTATGCCGCCGGTAACGGCGTAAAGCATACAAAGTATTCCTGGGGCAATGGTCTGCCATCAGGTAAAAAAGGAGGAAATGTAGCGGATGAAACTGCTAAAAAGCGTTATTCCGGTTGGACTATATTTGAAGGATATACGGATGGTTATGTTTATAGCGCCCCGGTAGGCTCTTTCGAACCCAATGAATTGGGCCTTTACGACATGAGCGGCAATGTATGGGAGTGGTGTGCCGATTGGAAAGGCGATTATCCGTCTTCTCCACAAACCGATCCCCAAGGCCCCGGTAGTGGCTCCCGCCGGGTTTACCGTGGCGGGTCGTGGTACAGCTTCCCCGTCTACGCGCGTTGCGCTCTCCGGAACCTCTTCACCCCGGACTTCCGCTTCAGCAGCCTCGGCTTTCGCCTTGCCAGGGCGGCTCGTTAGTTTGTAGCTTTTTATCCTTTTAGCCTTTTTCGGCCATGCGTGGCATCAGGGGTTTTGGGCAGATTGCCTGGAACCCCTGGTTTTTTTTGAAAAAAATGATCAAAAAGGACGGAGGAGGGGGGTAACGCGGGAGGGAAAGCGGTGATATAAGCATATATACTTCTTGCGCGGGCAGCTTACGCATAAATGCCGCAGGCACATATATAGCAATCAACTGTCAAAACCCATGCTGTTAAAGATATTCACCCTGGCATTTGATGAGGAGATAGAGGGATTTCCTGATGAGATCATCAGTGAATTTTGCCTCAATAAAAAAGTGTTACGGCTGGAAACGGAGTTTTTTAATAAAGACGGCAGACCTTATTGGTCGGTGGCCATACACTACGAACTGGTACTGGCCGCAACCGATAAATTGCGGGAATTGGATGACGGCCAAAAGCTACTTTTCCAAAAACTCAAAGAATGGCGGAAGGAGAGTAGTGCAAAAGAGGGTATACCGGCCTACCTGGTAGCTACCGATGCGCAATTCGTCCAGATGATCAGGCTCAAATGCCGGGCCCTGGAGAGTTTTAAAAACGTGCGGGGCTTCGGCAAGCAACGCACCCAAAAATACGGCAAACGCATCGTGGAGTTAATCAAGGGGTTTTACGAAGATAACAAGAATAAAACCACACAAGATAAATCAGCTGACCAGCCTCTGCCTTCACAAGAAGAGGAACCGCTTCCATTTGAATAAAAAATACGCGTATGGCAAAAACAACCGATTACCCCTTGTTCGAACATTGGTACCGCACCATGGATTGGATTCTGGACCGCTGCGACCGCATGCCCAAACACATCCGCTTTACGGTCAGCGGTAGAATGGTGGCTTTGACCACTGAAATTGCCGAGTGGATTGCGGAGGCCGTTTACACAAAAGAACGTCAGCAATTGCTGCACGGCGTGAATAAAAACCTGGAAAAGTTGCGCCTGTACTTTCGCTTGTGCAAAGACCGCAGGTATATCAGCTTGTCGCAATACGAATACATCAGCCGGGAGATCAACCAGGCAGGGAAGATGTGCGGCGGCTGGCTGAAAAACCAGAATGGCCATGCGTAGGGTAGGGGGGCTATTCGACGAGTTCGCTTCGTACGGCAATTTGCTGTCGGCATACCGCAAAGCCAGGAAAGGCACGCGGCGCAACGAGGAGACGGCATTGTTTTTCTTCCACCTGGAAAAAGAACTGTTTCAGTTGCAGGAAGAATTAATTAACTTGAGTTATCAGCCCCAATCGTATCGTTATTTTAAAATATACGACCCCAAAGAACGCACGATCTCGGTAGCGCCTTTCCGCGACCGGGTAGTACACCATGCGCTGGTCAATATATTGGAGCCGATTTTCGAAAAAACATTCATACACGACAGCTACGCTACGCGCAAGGGCAAAGGCACGCATGCCGCCATAGCGCAGGCGCAGCGCTACCTGAAGCGCGAAGGCTGGTTTTTAAAAACGGATATTGACAAATACTTCGACAGCATCCGACACGACAAATTGATGGAGTTGATCGGACGAAAAGTCAAAGATGCAGGATTGCTCGACATTACCGGGCGAGTCATCCGCAACGGCGGCTGCAATGGGGTAGGGCTGCCCATCGGCAACCTCACCAGTCAGTTTTTTGCCAATGTGTACCTCAACGGGTTTGATTATTTTGTAAAACAAAACTTGCGGGTGAAATGCTATATCCGGTATATGGATGATTTTGTGTTGTTTTCAAAACGAAGAGCGGATTTGCGGGAATACCGGCGGGCTGTCGTCGCCTATTTAGAGACGGAACTCGGCCTTCGCTTAAAACCCGGCGCTACCTTCATCAACGGCGCTTCCAACGGCCTGACCTTTGTGGGGCGGCGCATTTTTCCGGGCATCATTCGCCTGGCACGGCCCAATTTGAAGCGAATGACCAGGCGTATGGCCGCCAGAAAAGAGGAGTTTGATCAGGGAGAAATTTCGGAAGAGACTTTTTTGCAAAGTATGAACAGCTATTGGGCCGCCTTGCAGTACGGCGGAAATCTCCAATTGCGAAAAGCCTTACTGCGGTATGATAGCATTGAGGAATAAGACAAAATCCGAAATCCGCAATTTTCTATTTCGGAATTCGGATTTCGGAATTCGGATTTTTCCTTGATCAATCCGCAATCCGAATTCCGCAATCCGCAATTCAAGAAAAAGGGTGAGCGGCGTGAGTGGCTCCAACCGGGTTAACCGTGGCGGGTCGTGGAACAACAACCCCGTCAACGCGCGTTGCGCTAACCGGAACAACAACACCCCGGACAACCGCAACAACAACCTCGGCTTTCGCCTTGCCAATACAGCACGCAATTCCCGAATGCCGGCCTCCAAGGACGCCGGTAGCGCGTACGAGCTGTCCAGTCGCTCCTCCTGCATCCTGGCCCCCAGCGCCTGGGATCTAATACCAACTTTCACTACCTCCGCCTGGTAGCTCCGGCGAAGGGAGGGGGCAGTGAATCAGGTTTGAGATGTCACCTTTTCTCATGCTTCGAAAAGATTACCTCTTTGCAACTTGTTTTTCCCTTCCGTGAAATCCGTTTAATCTGTGGAATCCGTGATTCTAACACCGCTGTCTGAATCACGGATTACGCGGATTTTTTGGATTTCACGGAATTTTTCCGGGCAAAAATCGCTTGAATTCCCGCTACCGACGAGTGTCGTCTGTGCATAGCCGGTTATCGTCCTTTTTTGTCTTTCCCGAAGGGAATCTACAACATCGCGCTAGCACTTGCCCGTTCAAGTGTTTCGTGTGCAGATGCCCTTGCGGGCATGACAAAAGAAAATTCATAGGGTACAAGACTATTAAGCGTATCCACGGCTCGTCGGTACAGGGAATCTACCACATCACCCCGGCAAATATTGCAAAGACGCAAAGTCTAAAACCGACCCAACCGGTACACAAAAGTATCGTCTTCCCCAAATGTGCGTCTTTCGACAAACTGAAAGCCGAGTCGCTCATAAAAGCGGTGCGCCGCTGTATTGGAAGCCAGGGGGTCGATAAGCACAGCCGTCACGGCGGGGTCGGCAAAGCAGCGTTCCAGCGCCAGGCGCATCATCTGGGTACCGTAGCCCTTGTTGGTATCCGATTCTTCGCCGATCCAGATGTCGATAGCGCGAAGGTTGTCGGCCACGTCTTCGCCCCAGTAGTGCGTTTCTTCGCGTTTGGGGTCAATGATCTGGACAAACCCGACGGGCCTACGGTCGTGTTCGGCGATCAGTTGTTCGCGCCAATCGGGGTTGCGCAGCAGTTCGGTTTCCCATTCCCAATCGTCGTTGGGGTCGGATTCGATGACGTGGGGCTGCTCGTCCCAGTGTTGCAGCAGGGGCAAATCGTCGATGGTGGGGGGTCTGAGGGTGATCATTGGGAAGGTTTATGAGGGTTTAGGGGGAAAATATACACTTTTACCCCTAATAATCCCTCATACCCTCTCATCAACCCTCATACACTTTTCCTAAAACCCCAACCCCACATGCAATCCCCCGATTTGCGTATAACCCGAATTTTTCGCGGGGCCGAAACGCCCGGGCGCCACCAGTTCGATAAAAAAGGTGTGTCCTTTGCCTGTGGGGAAAGATTTGTTGAGCAGGGGAGTAAAACCAAATTGACCTGTGCCGGTTTCGAATGCAAATCTAACACCGAACGTAAATCCTTTTGAAAGGGGGATTAGTACGCCCGGATGAAATAACAAATGGACGTCGTATGCCCGGCTTGAATTGAGGTAGGGTTTGACAAATGGGACAAACTCCAGGTCGAATTTCAGTTTGCCGGGCGTATGAAAAGTAATTCCTATCGGAAAACCGATTGCATAAAAACTGGATTGGGTCAGGTAATCGATTTCACCCTGATGCGCAGCAAAAATGGGTTGTACTACGCCAACATGATATCCCGCAACGCCGCGGTTTGCAATAGAATCCTGTCCATTTGCGGAAAAAATAGAAAATAGGGTAGAGGCCATGATAATGAACATTATCTGTTTCATGATAGAGGCTATTTGTGCATTTTTTAAAGAGAGCCGGACAGCGTGCAATATCTGCCCGGCTCTTACCCAAAGTGATAGTATTCGCATGAAATCAATGCCAACAAGAAGCGGTTAGACAGCTATTGTTTCTTCTTCCGGCTTCAGGTGGTTTTCTGACTGAATGGGGTTATTTTCAAGGGGGGTATCGATAGATGCAAAAGTGTCGGTGGGAGTTTTTAGCGACCTGATCCTCGACACGATAAACCAGGTGAGGGGTATGACGCCGCCAAAAAAGAACAAAGTGGCGCCGATGCCGCGCATCCATGTAAGTGATTTAAACACGCCGCCGCCGATGAAGGCTTCTGAACGGGCATACCATAGGCCGTTATCCACGATTGACTTGAATTGTATGGCGCCGGCGGGGAATAAATCGAGCATGACCATCAGCATC
This sequence comes from Saprospiraceae bacterium, assembly GCA_013360405.1. Classification (GTDB taxonomy): domain Bacteria; phylum Bacteroidota; class Bacteroidia; order Chitinophagales; family Saprospiraceae; genus JABWBR01. Next base: position 50,747 of record JABWBR010000027.1, on the reverse strand, counting down.
AGTCCGGCGTTTATCGACCAGAAAGAAAACATGACCACTTTTTGGTTCCAGCGATTGGGCTTGAGCAATAACCTGGAAGCGAAAAGAAGTGCCGCCAGCGAAATATTGCCGTACACACCCATCAGGGCTGCGTGCGCGTGGTTGATCGTGAGGTACGAGCCGTGCTCGAAGTAGTTCATAATGGGCAGGTTGACGATAATCCCCATAACGCCCGCGCCGAAGAAATTCCAAAAGTTGACGGCAATGAGAAACATAAACACTTCCGGAAATCCGAAATTGGGTATCTCTTTGCGCTCTACCCCATTAACAGCAAGCCTGGGCATGTTTTTAAAACGCCAGGCTTCAACTGTTAAGAGGATTAGAGGGACAAACTGCAATGTAGAAAATACCGATCCCAGCGCCATGGTGGCCACCGGTTTGGCATTCCAGTAAAAGTTGTGGGATATACCGAGCAAGCCTGTACCCAGGAACAAAATAGTAGCAAAAAATACGACCCTGATGGCGGCCTGGCGGCTTACCAATCCCATGAGCACCATCAAATAGCTGACGATGACGGTGATGAATACTTCAAAGAAGGCTTCTACCCACATGTGAATGACCATCCACCTCCAAAAGTCGGCGATTACAAAATTGGTCTCGGGTTTGCCCACAAAACCGGAAAGGAATAGCAGCGGGATGCCTATGACGGAATACAAAATCCAGTTGGGCAGGTTCCAGGGTTCTCCTTTGACGAAGGCCGGCCTGACCCCTCTGAATACCACGACTCCCCACAGTACAAAGATGCCCATGAGCAATACCTGGTATATCCGCCCAAAATCGACGTACTCCCAGCCCTGATGCCCAAGCATATACCACCAGTCGCCCAGGAGCCCTTTCGGCCCCATTACCATACCTGCCAGCGAACCGCCGACCAGTACGAATAGCATCACAAACAGCACATTGATGAGTCGCAGCTGCCCGGGTATTTCTTTTTTAGATAAAATGGGGAGGATAAAAATAGAAGAGGCTATCCAGCAGGTGGAGATCCAATAGAGCGCCAGCATCAGGTGCCAACTGCGCGAAATGGTCACCGGGAAAGCCTCGGAAGTGTGAATGCCGAAAAATCCGAGGAAGTTGACGAAATCATTGATGGTGATTAATCCGCTTGATACTTGTATGAAAAACAGGAGGATAGCCACTGCAAAAAATTTGTAAGTGGCCTTTTGGGTTCGGGTAGGTTTGAAATTGCCCACCCGCTCAGCTGTGAGCAAGTCTTTTTCGGAGGGTTTGAAAAACTTGTTGGGAAGCTGGTTGTATTGGCCGATAAAATACAATACGATGCCGCAGGCGAGTACAAAACCCAGCAGACCCAATACGCTCCACAGTATTACCGGAGAGGTAGGCGTATTGCCGGCGGCAGCGTCGTAGGGCCAGTTGTGGGTATAGCTGAAATTTTTGCCGGGTCGCTCAACGGCGCATACCCAGGCGCCCCAGAAGAAGAAGGAGGCCAGGTCTTCCACCTCTTGTCTGTTTGTAATATAATCTTGAGGAGGGAAAGAGCCTTCGGTATTGTTGTCGATAAAAATATCCGTATAATAGGTCTTGAGCTTTCCAAGGGCATAGGTTTGCGCTTCGGTGAGGGTTACGATGTTTTCTGATTTTTCGTACCTGTTTTCCTTAAGCTCTGATTTTATGTTTTCGCCAATTATTTTAGCCTCCATATCGGTGGCTTCGCGTCCGTTTTCTTTTTGGAAGGTCAGCAGATAGTATTCGTTCATGCTGACGGTTAATTGGTGCAGGGCTTCCGCGGTGAAATCGGGGCCTCTTTGCGCGCCGTCGCCGAAAAACGAACCGTATTCCATCAGGGCGTACTTGTGGAATACCTTTTGCCCATCCTCTATCGTCTTCTGGTTTATCAATATCTGGCCTGAAGGCGATGTAAAGCCGGTCATGGGTGGAGCGTCGTTGTAGGTCTGGTAGCCGATCATGCCAACGCCGGCCAGGCTGATGATCAGGATGAACACCATAGGTTGCCACCAGTTTTTGGTGTTCATGAAATAGCTAATGCTCGAAGTGCCATTAGCGCCAACATGTTTCTCTTCTTTCATGGTTAGTTATTGTTTTTAGGTATAAAAAGTGTTTCATATACCCCTTTTCGGCTCAAGCCGCCGTGGCGGGGTAAGACCATGTAAAAGCACAAAATAAGATTTAAGAGTATTATGTCTTAAAACAGAGAAAAAAAATATGGCCTCTTCAAAGCATTAATCGTCGGTTAATCTGAGCCGGTTTTCGCTGATCTTTGTACCCAACTCGGTCAGTGAGGTGGAGGCAAACTCGTTTTTCAGCGCTGCCTTGGTCACTTTCCAAAAGTCGTGAACGGGGCAGGGTTCGGCTTCGCCGCAGCCTGGCAGACTAAGCAGGCAGGTATCGAAAAAGTCTTCGCCGTCGAGGATTTTCACCACATCGATCAGGAAGATCTCATTCGGCGGCCTTTTCAGGGTAATCCCTCCGTTGGGGCCCCGGTACGATTCCAGCAGCCCTTGTTGAGTAAGCGATTGGAGTATTTTGGTCAAAAAATGGAAGGAAATATTCAGTTCTTCTGACATTTCCCTGATGCTAACGTAATCCCCATGTTTTTTATGGGCAACGATATATAGTAGCGCGCGTAGTCCGTATGCGCTTGCCTTTGATAATACCTTCACTTTGGATAAAACTGATTATTTAAGACGAATTTGTCTCAAAATAACGACAAATATTATTGCTGTGCAAGCGGTCGGGCAATTTTTAAGATAAAAAATATTCATTTAACCATTTGCATTAGCCGGCAATAGGCAATATTATTGCGGGTAAAGCATATTCAGGCTGTCAGGAGACACCTTCCGCATGCTTTCTAAAATTATCCAAAATAGCCTGCCAGCCGGTTTGCTGCAAATCCCAGGAATTCATGCTTTCCGGTTCAAAAGTTTCGATGATATGGGTTTCGCCATCCTGAGCTGAAAAATCGATTCGAACCTTCCTGTCGTCAGCCATTGTATAAGCTATCATTTTCAAGGGTTCAACGGCGGTATAGACGCCTTCAAAGTCAAAGCTCATGCTGCCGTCTTTTGCAGCCATCGTGGTTTTGAATGTACCGCCAACCGATAAGTCGTTTTCTGCATAGGGGGCATGCCAATCGTCCGAAGCCTGGCACCATTGGGTGATGTGCTCGGGCGAGGTCCAGCATGCCCATACTTTTTCTATAGGCGCTTGTACTTTAGCCGTGACGATGAGGGCAAAATTTTCGGCGAGTTGTTTGACAGCTTGTAGCGCTTTGGGAAAGGTTTCGCTGAAATAATCGGCATGACTTTCCACGATGTCTATTTCAACGAGCAGGGTAGTTGTGCCTCCGCTATGGGTAAGGGTATACATCTCTATTGCCCCGCTCCATGCCTTCATTTCATCGTTTTCGGGTTGCTCCTCGAAATCCTTCACCATGCCCAGGTGTTTGAATTTCATTACCTCGCCAGGCTTGCACTCCTCAATGATGCTGAACATGCCATCGCCGCCTGGGGCTAGAAAATGGATTTTACTGCCCTGATTCCAATCCGAAACGGCATAAGAACCTTCGTGAAAGACGCTGGCCCATTGGCGGTAAGACGGGTCGTTCCATAGCGTCCACCATACTTTGTCGGCAGGCGCATCGATGGCGATAGAAAATTGGAATCTTTTCATGGTGGGTGTGAGCTTGTTTATTGGTGAAACAATCGGGCGTATATTTTTAGATAACAAAAATAGTTTATTTTTTTATAAAACAAAATGTATTTTAAGTTTATTTTTACATGAGATTATCAACGGAACCCATCGTGCTACCCAACCCGATCTGCCACCGGGAGTTGATTTGGGCATAGGGATGTGGGTTTTACATTATTTCTTGATTATCAAACGGCTAAATTACGCTTCAATTGCTCTGCCAAACCCCGTAAGGCTTCAATCGACGCTTCTTTGCGCGCTCCTTGTTCCAGGGCCGTAGCGATACGAGCCGCGCCTGTCAGGCCCACAAATTCCAGTTGCGGCTTAATACTATGCGCCGCCTGATAGATGCCTTCCCTATCCTCTTGTTGAAAAGCGTTTTCCAACTGTTCCATTTCCAGCGGGCACTGTGCTTTAAATTTTTGTAAAAAATGCTGCACTTGCTCCTCGTCGCCGGCGCAAAAGTCGCGCAGGAAGCTGAGGTCGAAAGGGCCATCGGAGTTTGCCGGGTTATGGTTCGTACTTTTATCAGATGATGCGGGTAGTGCCTCAACGGGGGTAAGTTGCAGCATCTCAGCGATGGCCGCCGCCAACTCCTGCGGTTTGAAGGGTTTGCCGAGGTGGCGGTTCATGCCCGATTCGAGGTTTTTTTCGATTTCTTCGGGAGTGGTAGAGGCTGATAGCGCGATAATGGGGATTACTTGTTTTGCACCTTTAAAATGTTGCCGGATGTATTGGGCGGCTTCCGTCCCGCTCATTTCGGGCATTTGCACATCCATCAGAATAAGGTCGAAGTCCTGGTTTTTCAACCGTTCGACGGCCTCTTTTTTTACCTCATGATACCAATGCCGCATCCACATAAAACTTGGCGGCCCAGTTGAGATAACGCCACGGTTGGTAGGCGCCCCACAAGGGACTGGAACCTGCGATGCCGCCCTGATACCCACTCAGCGGTATGACCGAAGGCGCTTTTTTGACAGCTGCATACAGGTTACCGGCCAGGTCTGCATAGCGCTCGTGGCGGGTTATTTGCGATAAGCGCAAAAAAGCGACGCTGAGCTGGGCATAGCCGGTGATACAAACAAATGAATAATCCCCTTTTCCCGACGCGTCATATCTCCCCGCAATTTTGCCCTTTCGGTCATAATCATCGGCTAGCTGGTCGGCAATAGCGCAGGCAGTTTGCAATGCCGAATGGTCGTTCAGCAATGCAGCCACCTCACACCAACCGCGCAAGGTGTAAGCAATGGTGTGCGTAGTGGCCTGCTCGCCCGGCCGAAAAGCCGAGTTGGCTAAATAACCTCCGGGCTGCGATAAGTTGAGCAAATGCAGCATGGTGGGTTGTAAATCGTCCACCAGCTCCCGTTTGTTAAGCGAAATGGCCGTTTTTATAATCGCCCAAACCACATAGGAATAGTACGCCGGAATATACCCCGGCTGATAGGCATGGCTCGACCATACGCCTTGCTCATCGCGCACTTCCAACAGCCAGTGGGCGGCGCGGCGGGCTGCTTCCAGATATCGCTCTTCGCCCGTTTCCCGCCAGCTGCGCTCCAACCCGAAAAGGATCATGCCGGTATCGAAGACCAAAGGGGCACCTTTTTCACCTACACCCCCCGGAAAAGCCCCCGAAGGATGTTGCAGCCCCAGCAGCCAGTCGGCGCACTGCAAGGCCAGGTCGCGCCATTGTTCTTCCTGAAAATGATGGGCACTGTCGAACAGGGTTTCAATGAGGTAACCTGTTGTTTCAGGGTAGGCGGGCGCCCAGCCGCGAATAGGCGAAAAATAGGCCGACGAGCCGTGACCCCCGGTAGCTTCTATGCTGCGGCGCAGCCAGTGCAGGGTGGGGCGGGGGTTAGTCATAGCCTTTTTTTAATAATAAGCTAATGATTTTCAGGAAATTGTTGCCGGTTTTGTATACTCGAAAATGGGGCGCCTGCCGGGCGCCCAGTGAGCGCGAGAAGCGCTCGGGGCCGGGCAGGATGCTGCCGCAGAGGTCTATTTGTTGTACCAAGCCGGCCATTTGACGTATAGCTTCCCAATACAACAGGTGCAGGGCTGCGCTTTGCCGGCGCGTTTCTTTGATGGCGGCGAGCATAAAATAAGCCGTGTGGTGGTCCCAGGTTACGTACAATCCGGCAATATCTTCGCCGGTATGGTAGTCTTGGGCAAGGAATATGCGCCGCTGATTTCGCTGGGCAAGCGCCTGATCGAGCCGGTTGAATACCTCGCGAGACACGGCAAAATCGCGTTGCGGATGTAGTTGGTAAATGGGGCCGGGGTTGTCGCCGGTGACTATATTGACCTGGTTTTCTGCTTTTTTGATGTCGGTGCGCACCGTATTTTTGAAGCCCTCATAAATGGCGTCGAGGTTTGTTAAATTGTCAATAATATAGGTGTAATAGGTCGTCTGGCGGTAACCCTTCCAGTAAAACGGCAGCCAGTTGGTGAAAGAAGAATAATATTGCTGGTTAAAAAAATGGACATTTGGAAGCCCTTCCACGAGGTCGGTAATGACTTGTTTTTCATAGGCGTAAAGTCTTTCCTGTTTTGCGATGCGGTTCTCGGCGGGTTGTATCCAGGGGCCGATATAATCGGTAAGCGGAGGCATTTTGATAAATTGCAGTCCGAAGGCCCGGGTGAGGTAGTAGGGTAGGGCGCCGCAGATGCGGCCTTCGGCGTCGAAGGCGAGCGATACGTCCCAACTGCCGCCCGTGCAAACGGCATCGAGCCACCAGGGTTGCATGTGCAGGGGGAGCCGGGCGGACTGGCAGAATTGGGTATATTTTCTTTTGTTATCCATCATATGGCGGAACAAGGGCATTGGTTTCGGGGTTTTCGCTGGTCGGCGTCGGCTACGGCGTTTACGGCGGTTTTGCAGTTGGCGTTGGTAGGCGTGCTGGCTCGCCTGCTATCGCCTGCCGATTTTGCGCTTGTAGCGCTGGCAGGCGTAGCGGTCAATATCCTCTTACAGCTTCAAATCGCCGGCATTAACGCGGCTATCATCCAGCGGGAGGAAAATACGCCGTTAGCGCTGTATTCCTTATTTTGGTTTAATGTGGTTTTGGGGGGTGTGTTGTGCCTGGCGGCCGGTCTGGCCGGTGAAGGCTTGGCAGCTTATTACCACCGGCCCGAACTGGCGCCTGTAACCCGGCTGTACGCCCTGGCTTTGCTTGTACAGGGCATCAGTGTGCAATTTAAGTCTCTTTTGCAAAAGCATTTGCATTTTGAGGTGTTGAGCTGGGGAGAAATGCTGGGAGGAATAGCCGGGTTTATCGCGGCTTTGGCCGTAGCCTGCTACCAGGCGGGGCCCTGGGCTTTGGTGGCGGGGTATTTGGCGCGGTATCTGGTAGAAGGGTGTTGGGTCGTTTGGCGCGGCTGGTCAATATTTCGTCCTGCCTGGCGATTTGATTGGAAAAGCTTGCGCCCGTATCTCGATTTTGGCAGCCGGCACTGGGCCGAGCGTTTGGCTACATTTGCCCTGGCTCAACTCGACGTATTGCTCGTGGGGCATTTTCTGGGACTGGAGGTGCTGGGCCGCTACGATGTGGTCAAACGGCTGTTACTGCGGCCGGCGGGTTTGTTGGCTACGGCTATCGAAAAAGTAGCTTTTCCGGTGTTTTCCAGCCGGCAACGACAAGCGGGGGAATTGAGAGCCAGTTATTATAGCATGCTGAGGCTAAGCTTATCACTGCTTTTTCCTGGGTATGCACTGCTTTTCGTTTTGGCGCCATTTGTGCTGAGGTTGTATGCAGGGCCCGGCTGGGAAGAAGCTGCGCCGCTGTTTCGCATAATGTGTTTATGGGGTATTTGTCAGGTGTTTTTGCATCCGGTAGATAACCTGCTGTTGGCTACAGGGCGTATTCATTGGTGGTTTTGGATGGCTTTAGCACAGGCGCCCCTGTGGTGGCTGGCGCTGGCCTGGGGTAGCGCCTACGGTATTAATACGGCGATTGGGGCGCTGGTGGCAGTGCAGGTGATATTAGTAGTTTTTACCTATTGGAAAATAGTGACGCACTTATTAAAAACTACGTAATACGGACCATTTTTATTTGCTCGGTTCCTTGAAAGAAAAAAAAGGAACATAACTTTTGTGCCTTTGTGTGGCTTTTGAGTCTTTGTGTTAAAAAAATAGCTTTATGCTCCTGTTTTTCAACACAAAGGCTCTAAGGGCACGAAGTACCACTAAGGCTTGGTATCAATCGCAAAGTTAGCAAGAAAAAGTGTAAGTGTTTAAATAGTTGCGAATGACAATCAATCAATTACGACGAAGCACCTGGGTACGATTTTCGCCTTTCCTGGCCTTATATACCGGGATCGTGTTGTTGTCGGTTTCAGAAGATTTAATGGGCGATGAGGGGCGCTACCTGGAGTTTGCGGGCAATTTATTGCAGGGGTATTATTCGCCAAAAGAAGGCTTCAGTTTGTGGAACGGCCCCGGCTATCCGATCGCCATTGCGCCTTTGGTGGCCGTTGGGGCGCCTCGTTTTGTCATATTACTGGCTAATTCGGTGTTTCAGTACCTGTCGGTAGTTTTTTTATTTAAAACGCTCACTTTATTCCTGCACAGGCGGGCCGCCCTGGCCTTGACCATCGGCTGGGGATTGTATTTCACCGCATATGAAACGCTGCCCTATGTGTTGTCGGATACTTTTGCCACCTTGTTAGCGACCTTGGCCGCCTATTTTACAATAAAAACCCTAAAGGACGGCAAAGGCGTCTGGAAGGCCGGATTGATCTGGGGCTGGCTGCTGCTTACCAAAGTCATTTTCGCCTATGTTTTTCCCCTTGTTTTGGTTTTCATTTTAATAAAAATAAAATCCCAGAACGCCGGAAAGTCCCTGGCGATCTTCGGCATTGCCTATCTGGTCGTGTTGCCCTATCTATTTTATACTTACCAACTCACCGGTCGTTGGTACTACTGGAGCGATTCGGGAGGCATGAGTTTGTATTGGATGAGCACGCCTTATCCGGATGAATACGGCGACTGGAATAACGAGCGATTTGTGGGGTATTATCAAGGAATGGCGTTGGGCGACGCCGCCACCGCAGCCCTGAAAGCCAACCACCAGGCCGATTTTGACGAAATATACCTGTACGAAGGCCCGGCCAGAGATGACGCATTTAAACAAAAGGCGATAGCTAACATCAAAGCCCACCCCGGCAAATACGCCCTCAACTGCCTGGCCAATGTGAGCCGGATGTTTTTTGGGTTTCCGATTTCTTACGTAGGGCTCAAACTTCACTATCTCGTCAGATTGGTTCCGGGGGCTATCGTTTTTACGCTGATGCTGTTTTGTCTGTGGTATACCCCTTCTCTCTGGCGACAGATGCCTGCCGCTATCAAGATATTATTCGCGGCAGGAGTTATATATTTGGCGGGAAGTACCCTGCTGAGCGCCTATCCGCGCATGTTGTCGGTGATATTGCCTATGCTGCTGTGCTGGATGGGGTATGTGCTGGATAATAGGGTTATTATTCGGGGTTGATGTGCTAATTTGCTGATTTGCTGATGTGCTAATTTGCTAATTTGCTAATTTGCTAATTTGCTAATTTGCTAATTTGCTAATTTGCTAATTTGCTGATTTGCTGATTTGCTGATTTGCTGATTTGCTAATTATTAATATATTATCAGCACATCAGCAAATTAGCACATCAGCACATTAACTAATCAGCAAATTAGCACATCAGCACATTAACTAATCAGCAAATTAACTAATCAGCAAATTAGCAAATTAGCACATCAGCACATTAACTAATCAGCACATCAGCACATTAACTAATCAGCACATCAGCACATTAACTAATCAGCACATTAAATAATCAGCACATTAACTCATCAGCACATTGAACTATGCAGAATTTCTTGACCACCGCTTTCCTCTCCTGGTTGCTGACCTACGCAGCAGGGTGGGCGCTATGGTTGCCGTTTAGCGGGCAGCGGAAGTTGGAGGGGGCTTCTGTGTTTTTTTTTAAAATGGCATTGGGGTGGATTGGGCTGACTACGCTTACCGCTTTGTATTACACAGGGGGAATTACTATTTTAAGCGGTGCAGCAGTGCTTTACCTGTGGGCCTGGTTGACAAACCGACGTGAAAGTCAGCCGGTGCGGTTTTCTCTGGAGTGGCGAGAGGGGTTGGCGGGGTTGTTTATTTTGTTTAGCACAATTGGCTTTCAATTTATTCGCAACCGATATTTTGATCCTGATTTAACCTGGCTGTCGTATTGCGACTACGGCGTGTACGCTGCCATGATAGAATATCTGCCCAAAGCCGGCGTGGAAGTATCCTGGCCCTGGTACGAATTGTTCGACGTATCGGCGCGGGGACTTGTGCAGCCCTATCATTACGCCGATTCGTGGTATGCAGTGGCTATCAATTCATGGTCGGGTGGAGAAAATGCCCTGGCGATATACATTTATTGCTTCATTCCGGTGATGGTATCCATCGGTTTTTCAGGGTTATTGGCGTTGTGCAGGGTAGCTGCCCGGCGCAGCGGGCCCCTGGCCTGGCCCGAGCTGACGATAGCCTTTTTCGGCGTTTTTCTTCACGGCTGCCTGGCGCCGGTTTATAAATTTCTGCACGCACATAGTCTGAATATCCTCACTTCCCCCAAAATTGCCCTGCTGAGCATCCCCCTGGCCATGATCTGGATTTTGTGGTTACACGGTTTGCGACCTTACGCTATCCTCGTGGCGGCTTTTATTCCCCTGGCCAATGTGTTATACGCACCCATCGTATTACCGGCGTTTTTCATAATGACTATTTTTTTTAAATCAAGGTTAGCGGTAAACGCTAACCCAACGACTAGGTTAGCGGTAAACGCTAACCCAACAACGAGTATTAGCGGGGTTTTTGCGTTGTTATTTCCAGCGTTGTTCATAGCGGCATGTTATTATTTTCTGGGCAACTTTGATACCTCATCCGACCCGACAGCGCCGCGCGAAGGGCACTCTTACGCCTATTGGTTTTTGCGCCGAATGACGGCTACGCCGGTGCGGCATTTGATCAGTTATTTTCCCTTGTACCTGATATTTGGATTATTATTTTACAAAAGAAAAAAAATACTCGCCCGGCAATGGGAAGTGGGCGTATCGGCTATTTTGCTGTTGTTTTTTAGCACCCTGACGGCAGCGTGTATGAATCACTTTAGCGAAGGGTTTCAATTTCACATACTTACTTACAATCCGGTTTCGCAATTAGGAATTGTATTTGGAGTGGGATTGCTGTGGTATTATAATTGGGCGGGATGGTGGAAACGCGTAGCTTTGGGCTTGGCGACGATACAGGCCATTGTGGCATTCGCGGTATTGTTCACCTCGTTTCACCAGCGCGATAGTGCGGTTGACAAAACATTTGCAGCAAAAGTTTCTATTTTATTAACAAATAAAAACCCCATCGGCGTGTATTTTCAAAACCCTTCCTTGACAACCACTTATTCCGCCGATCCCCGGATGTGTTATATTTGCAACCTGCTCAAGGCCACCGGCCCGGGGCGCTGGGCCAATGACCTGGCTGTGCCCGTAGACTTGGAGCAACTGCCCTTCCCTGAGCGCAAAACAGCCATTGCCAATTCACCTTTTTATCGTTTTTTGGACGATCAAAAAAAATCGGGAGAATACTCGGATTATGCAGCGGCGCAATTAGCATTTGTGGACCGCTACGGCGTCGACTATGTATTGGTGGAAAACGGCACGACGGCGCCCCGGGGAATATTGGCGTGTACAGATACCCTTCTCGTTGAACCTTATTCCCGTACCCAATTGCTTATACTAAAAAGGCCATGCGTTTCCTCGTCATCACAGCCACCTATCACCCCGCGATAAATCCCAACGTGTTTCGCTGGGCGGCTATCGCTGCGCAATGGGTAGCGCAGGGCCATGAAGTCCACGTGCTGTGTACGCGCCGTAGCGGGAGCTCTGTGCTTGAAAATCTCGACGGTGTGTGGGTGCATCGCAGCGGCCAGAACTCGCTGCTCGACTGGGTTTACAATTTGCTGGGACTGCAACGGCGGCGTGGCGAGGCCGGCGGCGACCACCCGGCCCGGCAAGGGCGGCTGCGCCGCACCCTGGAAAAATTCATCGACCTGACCTGGAGAAGCTTGTATTGGCCCGACGGCCGGTGCCTGTGGTACCTGCCCGGCAGGCGTGCTGCACTCGACTTGCAGTCCAAACACGATTTTGATTTGATGATCAGCGTGGGATTGCCTTTTACCGCGCATCTCATTGCGGGGGCCGTCAAACGCCAGTTTTCTACCCTGCGTTGGGTGATGGACATCGAAGATCCTTTTTGTTTTTCGGAAGAATTTTATGTCAATAATTTTAGCTTATACCGGCGCTTGAATTATTACGCCGAAGGTAAGGCGTTGCAACAAGCCAATGCGGTGACCGTGACCGTTGAACAAGCCCGGCAGCGTTACCTGGAGATTTTTCCATGGCTGGCCGACAAGATCAGCGTGGCGCCGCCGGTATACAGCCTGCCAATGCCGGAACGGGGACTTATCCGAAAGACCGATGATCTCCTTCACCTGGCCTACTTTGGCGCCTTTTACCACCGCATCCGCACACCCGATGCCTTGTTGGCCTTGTTTGACCGGTTGCTGGCGTTGTATCCTGAATGGCGCCATCGCCTTCAGTTGCACTTCTACGGTGAAATAGCGCCCGCTTTTTTGCCGGCTTTTCAGCGTTATGCACGACTGCAACCCGTGCTGAAATTTCACGGTCTGGTACCCCGGCATGCTGCAGCCCAGGCCATGTGGGCAGCCGATGTGCTGATCAATGTGAGCAATACCACGACCTACCACTTGCCCAGCAAATGCGTAGATTACCTGGCAAGCGGATTACCTATTGTCAATATTTGCTATCATGAAAATGATCCGTTTACCGAATTTATGGGCGATTACCCTTTGCATTTGCCCCTGGTGTGGAAAACGGGTGTAAATATAGATGCGCTGGCAAAGCAACTCCACGATTTTTTGAAACAACAAAACGGCCAAACCGTGCCATCCGAGACGCTGCGGGGCCGCTTGGAGGTTTATCAGCCGGAGGTACTGGCGAAAATGTACCTGTCGTTTCACTAATCGCCTTCATTTATTAGTAATAATTACCTTTGCCAAAAAAGTGATATGGATGAGCTACAAGCAGAAAATACTGACTTGCTGCCCGAACCGGAAGATAATCAGTTTGAGCCGGCCCGGTATGACTGGCCGCCCGCATATATCCTGATATTGTTGCTCACGGCTATTTTGGTGGGCTCGGTGCTGGGCGCCTTATTGGCCGAAATGATATGCCGGCTCAACGGCGCCACGGTAGAAACGCTGATCAACTCCTTGAATATAGATAGTCCGCTGGCCGATCGCAATTTGTCGAGATGGGTAAACGGAGCGGCGCATATAGCGACTTTCACGCTGCCTGCGCTGGCGGTCGCGATCGTATTGTACCGGCGCCGCTGGGCTCCGTTTTTGGCGATCGACAAATCGCCGGATTTTCGTTATTTATTGGCCGGCGTATTATTGATTGTCAGCGCTTTTCCGCTGGTACAGTGGTTGTATTGGGTGAATAAAACCTACATCCCCATGCCCGAAGCATGGCGTCAGTTAGAAAGTTCTACGCAAGATATGGTGGAGGCGTTGTTGGTGATGAACAGCCCGGGTGAATTTTGGCTTTCCATATTCATCGTTGCGGTACTACCTGCTATTGGCGAAGAATTATTGTTCCGGGGCGTCATACAGCCGCAATTGGAGCGCTGGTTTAAGCAGCCGCATTTGGCGATAGCCATAACCGCATTGGTATTCAGTATCATACATTTTCAGTTTGAGGGTTTTTTGCCGCGTTTTGCCCTGGGCGTAGTACTCGGCTACCTTGCCTGGTGGAGTCGCAGTTTGTGGCCCGCCATCGGGGCCCATTTTGCGTTTAACGGGGTACAAGTGTTGGCTACGTTTTTGTTTGCCGAAGAAATCGACAAAGCAAAGCTGGAAGAACAATCCCCCAACCTGCTTATGGTGCTCACCTCAATAGTAGTGGTGATGGCCATAGGCCAATATTTAAAAAAAACTAACTTGCAGCGCCAATAAACAGCCATGCAGACATTGATTAAGCGAACCATCACGGGCTTGCTCTTCACAAGTATAACGATAGGCGGCATTTATGCGAGTCCCTATACTTTCCTGGCGCTTTTTGCGCTTATCAGTGTGTTGTGCCTGAGAGAATATTTGGGCATCGTACTACACCGGGAATCCCCGCAGCGCGGCCTTCGCCTGTTCATGGGTTTTGTGTTGGGGCTGGCGCCGGTGGCCATCAGCATAGGTTGGGTATGGCCGGAGGGCAGGGTTGAGGGGCTTGACTTCTCGCAAATTGCGCTTGTCGTATTGGTAATGGGGGCGTTTATTACAGAAATGTTCAGTCGCTCCGAGCGCCCGATCGAATCGGTTGCCTCACTGGTGCTGGGCATGTTATATATCGGGGTCCCTTTTGCTTTACTCAACCTAATCGCATTTGAAGGGGGCGAGTACCATCCCCATTTGGTTTTCAGCTTGCTGTTGCTCACCTGGATGAATGACACGGCCGCGTATGTGTTTGGATCTTTATGGGGGAAAAGGCCGTTATTTCCGCGCATTTCGCCCAAAAAGACCTGGGAAGGAACCCTGGGCGGCGTTGTTGCTACGCTATTGTTTTCTTTCGCATTGGCATACTGGTTTCCGGAGTGGAGCGGGCTGGACTGGTTTGTGTTGGCATTCATCGTGGTGTTGTTCGGTTCCTTGGGCGACCTGGTAGAATCCATGCTTAAGCGCAGTTACCATAAAAAAGATTCCAGCGCATTGTTGCCCGGCCACGGCGGCTTGCTCGATCGCTTCGACTCCTTTATCTTTATGTTGCCCTTTGCTGCTGCTTATTTGATTTGGTTGACCTAAATCCTCATACAAAATGACAATTCACAGAGAAGGATATCGAATTTTGGGCGGACTATTTGGTGCGCTGGCCGTTATACTCCTACTGGTGGATTGGCTGGCGCCCGCGATCTTATTGTTTGCAGGTATAGTCTCACTTCTGATTTTTTTACTAATCCTCCAATTTTTCCGCCATCCAAAACGAGTCATCCCACACCCGGACGACCGCCTGGTCTACGCCCCTGCCGACGGCAAAGTGGTAGTGATTGAAGAGGTAGACGAGCCCGAATATTTCAATGACAAGCGGCTCCAGGTGTCCATTTTTATGTCGCCGTTAAATGTGCACGTCAATCGCAATCCCATTGGGGGCGTAGTGCGCTATATTGCGTATCATGCCGGCAAATACCTGGTGGCCTGGCACCCTAAGTCGTCTACTGAAAACGAGCGCACCACGGTCGTGATCGACAATGGAAAGCGGGAAGTGCTGCTGCGGCAGATTGCCGGCGCTCTGGCAAAACGCATCAAAAATTACCTCAAAGAGGGCGAAACGGTAACCCAGGGCAGCGAAATGGGCTTCATCTCGTTCGGTTCCCGCGTAGATGTATTGCTTCCGCTCGATACCGAGGTAAAGGTGAAGATCGGCGATGTAGTGAAGGGGAATTTGACGGTGATTGCTCAGTTAGCGGTCTGACCGCTTACAGAGATGCGGAAGATAATTCACATTGATATGGACGCCTTCTACGCGTCGGTAGAGCAACGCGACAACCCCGAGTTGCGGGGCAAACCCGTGGCGGTGGGTGGCGCCGGGCGCCGGGGTGTAGTAGCCTCGGCCAGCTACGAGGCACGGCGCTACGGGGTGCGCTCCGCCATGCCGGGCATTACCGCCCAGCGCTTGTGCCCTGAAATCATTTTTGTCAAATCGCATTTTGAAACCTATCGCGAAGTATCCAGGCAGATACGCGATATTTTCCTGGAATACACCGATCTCGTAGAGCCGCTCTCGCTCGACGAGGCTTACCTTGATGTCACTGAAGCCAAAATAGGCCCCCCGTCAGCCACGCTGATCGCCGAAGAAATCCGCAAGCGCATTTTTGAGACTACCGGACTTACGGCTTCCGCGGGCGTTTCATTTAATAAATTTCTGGCCAAAGTAGCCTCCGACATCAATAAACCCAACGGTATCAAAGTAATCACTCCCGAGGAGGCCCCTGCTTTTCTCGATGCCCTGCCGGTAGAGAAATTTCACGGCATCGGCAAAGTGACCGCCGAGCGAATGCACAAAATGGGGGTAGCTACCGGCGCCGACCTCAAAAAATGGAGCGAAATAGAACTGGTGCAGCGCTTTGGCAAGGCAGGGCGCCACTATTTCCGCATCGTGCGCGCCGACGACGAGCGCCCCGTAGACCCCCGCCGAATCCGCAAGTCAATCGGCGCCGAACGCACCTTCGATGATGACCTGAGCGACCTGGCCATTATGAAGGAAAAACTAACCTACCTGGCAGGTATCGTGCACGAGTACATGGAAAAAACCGACAATTTTGGCCGCACAGTGACCGTCAAGATCAAAATGGCCGATTTCAGGCAAATCACCCGCTCGAAATCTTTCGGCGGCGAGGTGAAACTACTGGCAGATCTCGTAGCTGCTACCCACGAGTTGCTCGACCACACCCGCGAGGAGATCGATAGCGTACGGCTACTCGGTGTGGCCGTGTCAAACCTGGAAAAGGAGCATAGCGGCGAGGGGATTCAGTTGAAGCTGCCGTTTGAGTAGCAGTCAGCAGTCAGCGGTCAGCAGTCAGCAGTCAGCAGTCAGACCGCTAGCAAGAGGTACTTGTTCTTTTTGCCATTTTCCAGTAGGATAAACTTCCCGTGCAAAAGCGCTTCCGGGCCAATCGCTGTTTCATGACTGGTGATTTTTTCCTTGTTAACACTAATGGCGTTGTTCTGAATGGCCTTGCGCGCTTCGCTTTTGGATGGGGTAATGGTGGTGTGCTCAGCCAGGAGATCTACGATATTGACGCCGTTGGCCAGTAAAGAGGCAGGGATTTGGAACGGTGGAATTTCCTGCGCTACGGTATCCAATTCAGCCGTGCTGAGTGCTGACAGGGCGTCTTTATCCGCCTTACCGCCAAACAACAATTCCGACACTTTAAGTACAGAGGCGTAGTCTTCCTCCGAATGCACGCGTTTGGTGAGTTCTTCGGCCAGCAGGCGTTTGAGCTCGCGCGGATTGTCGGCGTGCTGGCTTTCCAGCGCTTCCACTTCTTCGCGGCTGCGCAGGGTGAAAGTGCGGAAAAACCTGGACAGGTCGGCATCGGCGCAGTTGATCCAGAACTGGTAGAACTTGTAGGGCGAGGTCATCTCGGGGTCGAGCCAGATGTTGCCTGCCTCCGATTTGCCGAATTTCGAGCCGTCGGCTTTGGTCAGCAGGGGAGCCGTCAGGGCAAAGGCCTTGGCTTCCAGGTTGCGGCGGATGAATTCCGTGCCCGCCGTGATATTGCCCCACTGATCGGAACCGCCCATCTGCAGACGGCATCCGTGTAAGTCGTAGAGGCGCTGGTAGTCGTAAGCCTGCAGCAACTGGTAGCTGAATTCGGTGTAGGAGATGCCGGTTTCGAGGCGTTTTTGCACCGATTCTTTCGACATCATATAGTTGACCGTGAGCGTCTTTCCTACGTCGCGCAGGAAATCGAGCACTTTCATATCTTTATAAAAATCGAGATTATTGACCAACTCGGCCTTGTTGGGCACGCCTTCAAAATCCAGGAATTTTTTCAGTTGTTCCTGCTGGCGCGCCAGGTTGGCGTCGAGTTCGTCGTATGATTTCAGCTCGCGTTCTTTGTCTTTGCCCGAGGGGTCGCCGATGCGGCCGGTGGCCCCGCCCATCAGTGCGATGGGCTTGTGACCCGACAATTGGAACAGTTTCAGCAGCATAATGGGCACAAAGTTGCCGATCGTCAGCGATGGCGCCGTGGGGTCAAAACCGATATACCCCGTCATCGGGCCAGCGGCGAGGGCTTCTTCCAGTCCGGGGGTGATATCCTGCAGCATACCCCGCCATCGCAGTTCTTCGATAAAATTCATAAGTGGTGTCGTTAGCTTGTAAGGTCGCAAAAATAATATTTTATGTGAACAACGCTACAGGTAGGGGCGTTCCCTTCGCGTTGGGTAGTTTTATTAATTTAATTGTTGGTATTAAAAATACCCCCTACCTTCGCCACGTCTTAAACGCATGAATTTCGAATACTACATAGCGCGCAAAGTAGCCCGTGCCGGGCAGCAGTCGTTCTCGCGGCTTATCATTCGCATTGCCGTGGTGGCGGTAGCGCTGAGCGTGACCGTGATGATCGTATCCACGGCGTTGATTACCGGGTTTAAACGCGAAATCAGCAGCAAAATATTCGGCTTCTGGGGGCATATTCATATCACCGACCCCGATATCAACCGCTCTTTACTCGAAATTTACCCCATTAGCAAAAAACAAGACTTTTACCCCTCGCTCGATACGCTCCGCAAAGTGACCTATATTGAAACCCGTAATATACTGGGTTACGAATTAGAGCGCGAAAAAGATACCAAAGGCGGCATACGCCATATCCAGACCTATGTGATCAAACCGGGCATTATCAAGTCCAAACAAGAGATCGAAGGTATCATACTGAAAGGCGTGGGCAGCGATTTCGACTGGCATTTTATGCAGCGCTTTATTCAAAAGGGGCGCCCGCTCAATTTGTCGGATAGCACCGCTTCGCAGGAAATCCTGATCTCCCAACAAACCGCCGACCGCTTGAAAGTAAACGTAGACGACCGTTTTATTATCCACTTTGTGGAGCGAGGCGAGCAAATACGCCGCAGGTTTACGGTGAGTGGCATATACAAAACCGGACTCGAGGAATACGACCGCAAATTTGCTATTGTCGATATCCGGCAGGTGCAGCAGATTTTGGGCTGGAAACCCGATGAAGTCAGCGGCTTTGAGGTGTTTATCGATGATATCGACGACCTCCAGATCCTCAACGAGTATATTTATTACGAACAATTACCCACCGATTTATACGCCGAAACGATCCGCGATAAATTTCCCGAAATATTCGAATGGCTCGAATTACAGGACATCAACGAGGTGGTCATCCTCGCCCTGATGGTCATTGTGGCCATTATTAATATGGTCACCGCCCTACTTATCCTCATCCTCGAGCGCACGAATATGATCGGTATTCTGAAAGCAATGGGCAGCGGCAATTGGCGTATTCGCAAGATTTTCCTCTACTATGCCGCCTATATTATCCTGGTCGGCCTGTTCTGGGGCAACTTCATCGGCATCGGACTCTGCCTGCTGCAAGACAACTTCGAGCTCATCAAACTCGACGAAGCCAATTATTATCTTTCGGTGGCCCCCATCGAATTGCAGCCCGCCGCAATTTTGTTGATCAATGCCGGCACTCTGCTCGTTACGCTGTCTTTCCTCGTCATTCCATCCTATCTGGTTACACGCATCAGCCCGGTGAAAGCGATAAGGTTTAAATGATGTTGTGAGTTGTAGGTTATCGGATGTGGGTTGTGGGTTTGGTAATGCCCAAAAGTAGTTGACAAAAATTGAGTTTATGACAACTCAGTCAAACAAACAAATTTGGGCATGAAAAAATCGAAGTTTACAAAGACACAAAACATCGAAAGAAGGCGTCAAGAGAAGCGCTATTTCAGCGAAGAAGCGCGCAAGGCGATCGTTGCGGAAATAGAAAGCGGGCAGCTAAGCAAGGCGCCGCTTTGCGCGATTTTGCCTATAATACGCACTTTTCTACCCCGCTGAAAAAATATATGCCTGCCTCATGGGCCGCTCTGGGGCGCCGTATTTAGAATAGCCGGGGTGAGAAGGAAGAGAAACAATTAATGGCCGACTATCGGACTATTGGATTGTGTAGTTAATAGTCCATAAGTCCCTAATCCGGCAGCCTCCGCAGCGTTTCCACGGTGGCCGCCACCGTGCCCAGCGGCAAAGCAAAGAAAAATCCTACCCCCGTAAGAAGGAGCAACAGGAAGACCGTGCCGTTGCCGATGGCCAACCCGCGATGCCTGCGCACGAACGCTACGCTTTGCCGCACGCGGTAAAAGCGCTCGAGGGTAAAATCCATATTGCCGAAACCGGCGTAATAAGCCGATACGATGAATATGGCCACCGGTGCGAAGGGGCTAAACAACGGAAATAAGCCCAATAAAAACAAGAGGAATGTAAATAACAATTCCCGGATGATGTTGCGCAATGAAATGCGGATACCCCTGATGAGGTCGCTGACCATTTTTTTGAAGGTGAACGGCACCTCGCGCTTGCCGGCTATTTTATGCTCGACAGTTTCCGACAAAAAACTCATGAATGGCGAGGCAATTGCCATCACTACCTGCTTGAATACCACAAGCCCCAATGCGGCTATCAATACGCCGCCAATGATGTGGGCCAGGCGCTGCAACAGGTCTTCGCCCCACTCAAACGGGTATACGCTCACCAGCCACCCCCCCACATCATCCGACCAGCCCCAGGCCGCCCGGAAAATCCCATAACCCAGCAATACGCTGATCACCCCGGGTATCAATACGTATCCCCATAATCCGTATTTGGAGATCACGCGCACCGCCCCGGCATACGAGCCAAGGCCATCTGTGAAGTCTTTGATCATGTTCTCTGTTCTCTGTTCTCTGTTGTCTGTTCTCTGTTCTCTGTTCTCTGTTCTCTGTTCTCTGTTGTCTGTTCTCTGTTCTCTGTTCTCTGTATAATTAAATGCTTATAAAAATAAATAATTATCAGCACATCAGCACATCAGCACATCAGCATCCCGACCTCCTTCCAGTCGGTACGGGACTCACTTCGTTCGCATCAGCACATCAGCACTTCGTTCGCATCAGCACATCAGCACATCAGCATCCCGACCTCCTTCCAGTCGGTACGGGACTCACTTCGTTCGCATCAGCACATCAGCACATCAGCACATCAGCACATCCTCCCCAACCCTTATCACTGCTTCAGCGCCGGCATCGCGCAGACAGGCATTCAGTCCAAAATACACGTCATTGCCCTGGCGGCGGTAGGTAGACAGCGTTTGCAGCGGTTCTTTGCCCTGCGAAGCGGTTTGTTGGTCGATCGTGGTCATGACGCAGCGGGCACAGGGCTTAACTCCGTTAAATACGGCGTCGCCTACCCGGAAGCGCTTCCAATGATCTTCCGCAAAGGGCTCGCCACCCGAAAATACGATATTGGGACGAAAGCGGTTGATAGGCGCCGGCTCGGCAAGCCGCGAATTAAGGTCGTCGAGCGAAGCCTGTCCGAGAACCAGATAGGGATAGCCGTCGGCAAAACCCACGATTTCGCCGGGATCCGTATACCGGGGATTGGTGGCTCGTAGTGTCGTGTCGGGCATGTATACCAGGTGGCAGGCAAAGCCAAGCGCTTCCGAAAACCATTCGTCAACTAAATCGCTTACTCGTGCTGCCAGACACTGGTCGTCCCATACGCGCACTTGCATAAACCCCGGGAAATAATCCTGATACAACGGAATAGCCGGCGCCTGCCCGGCTTGCCCCCGTTTGGTTACCAGCAAGGCCTCGTCGGTCAGTTCAGTCTGCAATAAGGCCATCTGCGGCCACTTGCGCTGGGTGAAAAACTGCCCTTCGGGGTCTACCAACATCCAACGGCGGTCGAAGGCTATTCCCCGGGGAGTCAGCCTGGCTTCCTGAAGGGCTATGCCTCCCAGCGATTTGATGGGGTATACGTAGAGCTGCGTCACTTGCATAGCGGCTTTTTATTACAAATCTACATGCTTTGCGATAAAAAAAAAGCGCCTCAAAAGTTACCTTCCGAGACGCATTCACAGGTCTACATGGGAAATGAATGTTCATAGGACTAGCCCGCTGCACGGGCGTCAAACAAAAGAATGGGATAAAAAGGGATCGCAGGTTTGTTGGCGATAAGTAGAAGTGCTATTATCCGGAGAGCAAAAACGTCCAAGGGATTACGGTGTTGTATCACGCCAGGCGCCTATATTCTTTAAAAGGTTTTCCGGGGGGCGCCGGCGGTTTTGAAATTGGACTTTTTCGGTTTTTTTCGGGGTCGCAAGGGGCGAATATCAAAGGTCGTGTGGCTGTCGTTCAACCTGTATTTATCTATTAATACCCAGCCTACGGAATAATTACATCAGGAATGTATTTTTTTTTTGATCTCCGGTGCAGGTTAAAAATGAATGGACGAGAAAGTATACGATGAAGAAGCCGGCAGCCGTTTATGGAAGAGAAGCGAGGAGATAATTGAGGGGGTATGAAAGTTTATGAGGGGTTATGAGGGGGTATGAAAGTCTATAATTTTCCTCACAAACCCTCATAAACCCTCATAAACCCTCATAAACCTTACAACATGTACCTATCCATAGCAAAAAAAATGATCATATACCTGGCTGTGGGTTACCTTTCCGCAGTGTCGCTGCTGTATTTGCTGCACGAGCGCATCGTCTTTCAGCCCGACAGGCTGTCGCCCGATTATGCCTTCCGCTTTGACCAGCCTTTTGAAGAATTTTTCCTCGACGACCCATCGAACGGATTGCAGGTCAACGCACTGTATTTCCCCGCCCCGGCAGACGCCAAAGGCGTAATCCTTTATTTTCACGGCAATGCCGACAACCTGCAGCGCTGGGGCGGCTATGCCGGCGATTTTACAGAGCTGGGCTACCATGTATTGGCCGTCGACTACCCCGGATACGGCAAAAGCCCCGGAACGCCATCTGAAGAAAATTGCTATCGCAGCGCAGCGTTGGCCTACCAGTGGGCTCGTAAACGCTACCCCGCTGAAAAGATCATCATTTATGGCCGCTCTCTGGGCTCCGGCATCGCATCGTGGCTGGCCGCCCGGCAACCCGCCCAGCAATTGATCCTCGAAACCCCCTTTCCCAATATACCCGCCGTATTTCGCTACCGGGCTTCCGCATTGTTGATACCCCTGCCCTTGAAAACGAGCTTTCCCGTTGCGGATTACCTCAATCAGGTAGATTATCCCGTGACCATTTTCCACGGCACCCGCGATTTGATCATTCCCTATAAAGTAGCGCTGGCCCTGCATCCCACCGTAGGCGCCGACCGGTTTATTACCATAGCGGGCGCCGGACACAAAAATCTGAGCGATTACGCCCTCTATCACGAGAATTTGGGCCGCCTGCTGAATTGAATTTCAGGAAATTAGTTACCTTCCAGTCGATTTATGCTTTAAGATTGATGGTAACACCTATGACCTTGTATTACATCATATCGCTGGTCGCCCTCATATATGTGCTCTTTGGAGCCTTTTTTTATTTTTTTCAACACTATTTCTTTTTTCGTCCCGAAATACTCCCACACGAGTTTCAATACCAGTATCCGTTTGAATTTGAAGAAAAATCTTTCGATATGGAAGACGGTGGGCGCGTCAATGCAGTGCATTTTCGCGTGCCAAATAGCCGGGGAGTGGTGTATTATCTCAAAGGCAACTCGCGAAGTATCAAAGGCTGGGGCAAATTTGCCCGCGATTTTATGAGCAACGGCTACGACTTTTTTATGATGGACTACCGGGGGTTTGGCAAAAGCAGGGGCAGACGCACCGAAAATATTCTTTACAGCGATGCCCAGATGTTGTACAGGGAACTGCTCAAGTTGTATCCGGAACAACAAATCGTAGTTTACGGCCGATCTCTGGGCTCGGGTATCGCCGCCCGAGTGGCCTCCTGGAACCGCCCGCGTATGCTGATTCTCGATTCCCCGTATTTCAGCTTTTTTCACCAGATCAAGCGTTACGCCTTTTTTCTACCGCTCGGCTTTCTGCTGCGCTATCAGATTCGTACCGATTTTTATTTAAAAAAAATAGAATCACCCGTGTTTATCCTGCACGGCAACCGCGACCGGCTGATCCCCTACCGGCATAGCCAAATGCTGCAGAAAATCAACCCCGCATTGATCCAACTGTTTACCATCGATGGCGGCGGACACAATAACCTGCCCGATTTTCCGGCCTATCACGAGTATCTCTACGATTTACTCAACGGCTTTTACGAACCCATCACTACCCCCGCCGTATGATTACCCGAACCTTCGACATATTGCGCTTCCAACTGGATAAATACCCCCATGAAAGGGCGCTGGTGAGCCGCGAAAATGCGCATTGGGTGAACTACGATACACAAAGCTGCATCGACCACGTAGACGGCTACAGTCGCGCCCTGCTGGCACTGGAAGTCCAAGCCGGCGACAAGGTGCTGATGATGCCCTCGCTGGCCGCTGCAAAATGGTTGTTTCTCGACCTCGCTATCCAGCAAATAGGCGCAGTAGTGGTGCCCGTGCCCGAGTCTTCGTCTACTGTCCAATTGCGCTATATCCTCGATCAGACCGATACCCGCTTGTGTATCTCGGCAACGCCCCCTGCCGTCACAGGCCGCAGCGAAACCCGCTTCCTGCTACTCGACGGCCCCGATGACGATCCGAAGAGTTTTTCCTATTGGTTAAAAAAAGGCCGGGAGATAAGCACCGACCTGGTGGAACAGCGGCGCGTGGCGGTTCAACCCGATGCGCTGGCAGCTATTGTGTACACTTCGGGTTCTACAGGTATGCCCAAAGGCGTTATGCTCAGCCACCGGAATATGGTGAGCAACCTGCGCGCTATCCTGCCCATCCTGCCTCTCAACTACCAAAAGGTGGGCTTCAGTATGCTGCCTTTTAGCCATATTTTTGAACGAATAGCCATTTATACTTATATCGCTTCGGGCGCAAGCCTGGCTTTTCTCACCGATCGCGATTACCTGACCCAAGCGCTGCAGGAGATCAGACCTCACTTTTTTACGGCGGTGCCCCGTATTGTTGAAAAAATGTACGAACAGATACTCATCGCCCGTGCGAAACGCGGCTGGCTGGGCAAAAAAATCATCGACTGGGCATTGCACCTGGGCCGCCAATACCGCGAAAGACCCGGATTGCGGTTTGCGTACCAACTGCAACTACTGCTGGCCCGGCTACTGGTTTTTCGCCATTTTACCTCACGACTCGGCGGTAGGGTAGAGGGCATCATTGTGGGCGCCGCCTGGCTGCGCCCCGAATTGGGAAGGCTGTTATCCGCCATGGGCATCCGCGTGCGCGAAGGTTATGGCATGACAGAAACCTCGCCCGTGATTTCACTCAACCACTTTACCCCCGGGCTATACGCCTTCGGCACGGTAGGCCTGCCCCTGCCCGGCGTGGAAGTGCATATTGACCGGCCCGATGAAGACGGCGAAGGCGAAATACTGGTGCGCGGACCCAATGTGATGATGGGCTACTATCGCCAACCCGACGCCACGCGCCAGGTAATCGACGAAGACGGCTGGTTTCATACCGGCGACGTGGGCCGCTTTGTACGCAAGCGGTTTCTGCAAATTACCGACCGCAAAAAAGATATCTTCAAAACCTCAGCCGGCAAATATATCGCCCCCCTCGCTTTGGAGAATTATTTCCGCGAATCGCCATTTATCGAACAAATTATGATCATCGGCTTCCAAAGGCCTTACCTCACCGCCCTCATTAAACCCAACTTCGAGTGGCTGGAACTCTGGTGCCGCGAACACCACATCCACTGGACCGGCCCCCAATATATGGTGCACAATATCAAGGTGAAACAAAAACTCAGCGAGGAGGTCGATGCACTCAATGCAGAATTACCCAATTTCCAAACGATCCGCAAATTTCACCTCGTGCCCCAGGAATGGACGGTAGAATCCGGCATGCTGACGTATACGCTGAAATTGGTGCGGTCACGCATCCTCGAATTATACGCCAAAGAAATCGATGCGTTATACCCGGTTTCTGATTAACATGATTTGACCATATTAATTTTTTACCATCATGCGAAACATTCGATTTAAAGGAAGCCTGATATTGGGCCTAATTTTATTTGTCATGACAAATATTGTCGCACAGAATAAAAATTATGAAGCCCAAATAGATGCCCTCCTCAGCAAAATGACGCTGGAGGAGAAAATCGGGCAAATGAACCAATACAACGGCTTTTGGGATGTGACAGGGCCTGTACCTGCCGGCGGTGGCGCCAAAATCAAATACGAACACCTGGAAAAAGGCTGGGTCGGCTCTATGCTCAACGTCAAAGGAACCGAGCAGGTGAGGAAAATCCAGGAACTAGTGGTCAACAAATCCAGGCTGGGTATTCCGCTGCTATTCGGCTTCGATGTCATTCACGGATACAAAACCATATCGCCGATACCCCTGGCTGAGGCAGCAAGTTGGGATTTGACCGCTATCGAAAAATCAGCTCGCGTGGCTGCCATCGAGGCATCCGCGGTGGGGCTCAACTGGGCCTTCGCCCCCATGGTCGACATCTCGCGCGATGCCCGCTGGGGGAGGGTGATGGAAGGCGGCGGCGAAGACCCTTACCTGGGCGCCAAAATCGGCGCAGCGCGGGTAAAAGGATTTCAGGGCGATGACCTGGCGGCGCCCAATACGATCGCCGCATGTGCTAAGCACTTTGCCGCTTATGGGTTTCCGGAAGCGGGCAAAGACTATACCGCCATTGAAATAGGCATGTCCACGCTTTACAACGTCGTTTTGCCCCCTTTCAAGGCGGCGGTAGACGCAGGGGCGCGCACGGTCATGAACTCGTTTAATCTGGTCAATGGCATACCCGCTACGGGCAACAGCTGGCTGCAGCGCGATATCCTGAAGGGCCGCTGGAAATTCGACGGCTTTGTGATCTCCGACTGGGGGTCGGCCGGTGAATTGGTTGACCACGGCTATGCCGCTGATTTAAGCCATGCCGCCGAACTGGCCGCCAATGCCGGCTCCGATGTGGACATGGAATCGTCAGCCTATATCGGCCACCTCAAAGCTGCCGTGGAATCAGGCAGGGTCAGCATGGCTGTTGTCGACGATGCCGTAAGAAGAATTTTGAGGGTGAAATTTGAATTGGGACTGTTTGACGACCCCTACAAATATTGCGACCCCAAAAGAGAAAAAGAGCTGCTTTACCACCCCGATCACCAGGCTGCGGCACTTGATATGGCCAAGAAGTCTATTGTATTATTGAAAAATGAAAAACAACTGCTGCCGCTCAAAAAAGACCAGCAGAAAATAGCCGTCATTGGCGCGCTGGCAGCTGATAAAAACAGCCCCCTGGGTAGCTGGCGACTGGGTTCCGACGATAATACCGCCGTTTCTGTACTGGACGGCCTGCAAAAATATACTAAAAATGTAAAGTACGCCAAAGGCGCCGAACTGGTTATCGGCCAGGCCACTTTTACTATGGAAACCAAAATCAACGAAACGGATACCGGCGGTTTTGCCGAGGCCGTCAAACTGGCAAAAGAATCCGAAGTGGTGATTATGGTTTTGGGCGAACACGGCTTCCAAAGCGGTGAGAGCCGGAGCAGAACGAAATTAGACCTTCCTGGCGTGCAGCAAGCCCTGCTGGAGGCCGTTTACAAGGTTAATCCACGAATTGTACTCGTGTTGATGAACGGCCGCCCCCTGGCCATTACCTGGGCTGACGAACACATCCCCGCCATCCTCGAAACCTGGCAACTGGGCACGCAAAGTGGAAATGCCATCGCACAGGTGCTTTTTGGCGATTACAACCCCAGCGGCAAATTGCCCATGACTTTCCCCCGTAGCGTAGGACAAGTGCCCATTTACTACAACCACTTCAGTAGCGGCCGCGCCGATCCTACGCCGCATGTGTTTTGGACGCATTACAGCGATGAAAGTAATAAGCCCCTGTACCCGTTCGGCTATGGGCTGAGCTATACGCAATTCGAGTACAGTAGTCTGGATATGATCATGACCGACGCAGCAGGTCGTCAGCCGGTCACTGTACAAGTCACGGTCAAAAATACAGGCAAAGTGGCCGGAGAGGAAGTCGCCCAGCTTTACATCCACGACAAAGTAGCCGGCGTGGTCCGCCCAGTAAAAGAACTCAAAGGCTTCCAGAAACTTAGCCTGCAACCAGGAGAATCAAAAATAGTGGAGTTTAAACTCACTGACGCCGAACTCGGCTTTTATAACAACAATGGCGACTTTTTAGTAGAACCAGGCGAGTTTGAGATTATGGTCGGCGGTAGCTCGCAAACCGGGTTAAAGACAGTGATAACGGTTAAGTGATGTATTAGTCAGTCGGAAAGGAAAAATGAAGATGAAATGCAGCTTCGACCAGACGAAACACCGGCAGAAACTACCACCTCACTTCCGGCAAGGGCTGCTTTTGTCCAAAATACTTTTATTTATCCTTGCCCTGATGAGGCCTGGAGCTGCACTTCTTTCCCAACCCGCCCCATATTCAATTCAGT
This sequence comes from Saprospiraceae bacterium, assembly GCA_013360405.1. GTDB lineage: Bacteria > Bacteroidota > Bacteroidia > Chitinophagales > Saprospiraceae > JABWBR01. The sequence goes on along the minus strand of JABWBR010000027.1, from coordinate 22,827 downwards.
TCGAACGCATCGGCGGCAGGCAAGGACTGCATAGTTCCGAAATCAAACATATCCATCAGGACAGTCTCGGTTTTCTTTGGCTGTCCACTTTCAGCGGCTTGTTTCGCTACGACGGGCATGGGTTCAAAGTCTATAAAAACGGAAACGGCGACCCGCATGGACTTTTTAGCAATCTATTGGACCGGACTTATCAAAGCAATTCAGGCAGGTTGTGGGCAATCACCGAATATGGCAGGTTGCACCTTTTCGATGCTGCCGCCAACCTTTTTCGACCGTTTAAACTGCATGTTGAAAAAGGGGGCGGCGATGACCCCGTTTTTATCGAGTGCCTGTTCGAAGACCGGCAGGGTGTCATTTGGGTCGGAACAAAGAAATTTGGGTTGTGCCGCCTCGATCCAGCCTCCGGTAACCTCTCCCGCCAACCGCTTCATCCCGGTAAAACGGAGGAAAACGTCTATTCTATTTTGGAAGACCGGCATGGCAATCTTTGGGTTGCTGCGCAGGGGCTGTTTTGCCTCAAACCCACCGGCAGCAACGGCGCCGGCCGGGAACTGACTTCTGTTTCCGAATTTCAGGATGCCCATTTTTATATTCGCTTGATTGACAAATCAGGGGCGATTTGGATGGGAAACGAGGAGCCTGAAATTACCCGGTTTGAACCGCTCACTGGCAAAACCCGTCGCTATTCTATTTTCAACAAAAGCAGCGGTGGCACTGTCCTGTCCACCGTCAACGACGTTACGGCTATGCTCGAAGACCGGCAGGGCATCATCTGGGTAGCAACAAATCCGGGCGGCATCGGCTTGCTCGACCCTGCTTCGGGCAATGTGAACTTTTTGAAATACGACCGCAATGACCCGCAAAGCCTAAGCTCCAATGCCGTTACCAATATTTTTCAAGACCGCTCCGGCATTATTTGGGTTGCCACCTGGGGCGGCGGACTGAACAAATACGACCCAAGCACCCGCCGCTTCGGGCATCAGCGGCATTTGCAGAACGACCCGAAAACGCTTGGAAACCCAATCGCTTCCAATTTCTGCGAGACGCCGGATGGCTCCGTTTGGGTGAGTTCGGGAATTGGTTTGAGCAAATTCAAGCGGCAGGAGGGCAGCTTTGAGCGATTTTTCGTCAACCACCCGAACGTAAAAATCTTTTCCATTCAACCCGTCCAAACAGGTTTAACGGGAACACTATGGGTGGGCACTTCCAGCGGATTGATGCTTTTCGACGCTGCAAGCGGCCATTTTTCCAAGTGGCATTCGCCCAACCCAGAGGACGATGCGGTGGAAAACGACATGGTTTATTTTTTGGAAAACGACGCAGGCGGATCCCTTTGGGCTATCACCTACGCACCCTACGCCTTGTTCCGGTTCGATGTTGCGGAAGGTTTTTTTTTCAAAGTGAATTTCCTCCCCGAAGCGGACATGAAAGGCGAAACTGCTTTTTATACTGACTGGCAAAAACACGCCTGGGCAGGTACTCCAACCGGCAGGTTGTACAAATTTGACCTCAACACCCGGCAAACCACCGTCTTCCAAATTGACCCTGCCGACACCTCGGGATTTCCGTTAAATTACGCCAACCATGCCTGGTTCGACCGAAAAAACCGGCAATGGTTCGGCACTTACAAAGGTCTGTTTTTGATGCTGCCGGGTGCAGACGGTGCGCCTGTTCGCTTTCGCCGCTTCACGGAACAAGACGGGTTGGCGGGCATTCAGGTGCAAGCTATACGAGAAGATAAACAGGGGAATCTGTGGGTCAGTACAAACAACGGGTTGTCCAAATTCCACCCCGACGAGTTGCAAGCAGGCGGGCGGCTGTTTTTCAGAAATTACAAAGCGACGGATGGCTTGCAGTCAGACGAATTTGGCTACCACAGCAGCCACGCCGGTTCGCGCACGGGCGAGCTGTTTTTTGGCGGTAACAACGGCTTCAATGTCTTTTTTCCTGATAGCATCCAAGTGGATACGGTACCGCCAAAGGTCGTAATAACGGACATTAAAGTACTAATAAACAATGAGATGGTGAGTATGCCCTTCGACCCGGCAAACCCTGCTTCTTTGCGCCTGAGCCACCTGGAAAAGTGGATTACCATCGGGTTTGCAGCCCTCCATTTTGCCGACCCGGAACGCAACGGTTATGCCTGTAAACTCGAGGGCTTCGACGAAGACTGGCGCTACATCGGCAATCAGCACGAAGTTACCTACACCAACCTCGATGCCGGGAATTACACCTTCCTGGTCAAGGCCTGCAACAAAGACGGCGTCTGGAATGAACAAGGCACTTTTTTGAAAATCAAGGTGTTACCACCCTGGTGGCGCACTTGGTGGGCTTATTTGGCTTATGCCGCAATGTTGGGCTTGTCGGCCTACCAGGTTTACCAATTTCAACTCAACCGCAAACTGGAAAAAGCCGAAGCAGAGCGTATCAAGGAAGTGGACAGCCTCAAAACCCGCCTTTACGCCAACATTACCCATGAATTCCGAACGCCGCTGACCGTCATTCTCGGAAATCTGGAAATAATGAAATTGGAAATTGAGAAGTTGATTTCCGACCATCCAATTTCCCGATTTCTACTATCCAAAATTTCCATTACCAATCGCAACAGCAAAAACCTGCTCAGGCTCATCAACCAAATGCTCGACCTCTCCAAACTCGAAGCAGGCACAATGAAGGTGGAAGCCGTTCAGGGCGACATCATCAACTTCCTGCAATATCTCACCGAGTCGTTCCACTCGATGGCGCACGAGAAAAAAATCCAATTGACTTTTTATGCGGAAGTACCCGAACTGAAGATGGATTTCGACGAGGCGAAAATCCAGCAAATTGTCTATAACCTACTGTCCAATGCCCTCAAATTCACCGGCGAAGGCGGCAAAGTCGTCCTCCACGCCAACCGAATGGAACGCAAAGGACAGTCGTTTTTGCAACTGAAAGTGCAGGACACGGGTGTGGGCATCCCGGAGGGGCAACTGGGGTATATTTTCAACCGCTTTTACCAGGTTGACAGTACGCTCACCCGCAAGGGCGAGGGCACAGGTATCGGCCTGGCGCACACAAAAGAACTGGTCGAATTGATGGGCGGAAGTATTTCCGTGCAAAGCGAATTGGAGCGGGGCTCCATTTTTACGCTGCTGTTGCCGGTGCGGCTGGAGGCGAACACGACGCCGGCAAGAGCTGAATTTCGGACTACCCAAAACGCGATGACCGAACTATCGCCCGAACTTCCCGGCGCCGACTTTGAAGACGATGAAAACGCAGTCCCCGGCAGCGAAAAACCTTTACTGCTCATCATCGAAGACAACGCCGACATGGTCACCTACATCATCAACCTTTTGGAAAAAGACTATGATATTCGCACCGCCTTGAACGGGCAGGCGGGCATCGAAAAAGCCATCGAACTGGTGCCCGATATCATCATCAGCGACGTAATGATGCCCGAAAAGGACGGCTACGAAGTCTGTGAAACCTTAAAAAACGACGAGCGCACCAGTCATATCCCCATCATTTTGCTCACCGCAAAGGCAGAGGAATCTGACCGCATCACCGGCCTGAGAAAAGGCGCCGACGCCTATTTGATGAAGCCTTTCAACAAAGAGGAATTACAGGTGCGGCTGGAAAAATTGGTAGAACTGCGGCAGGCTTTGCTGCGACGGTATGAAACGGATAGATTTGACGGCTTTCCAAAAGTTGTCAATTCTGGCGCTCCGATTGAATACACATTGGAAGACATTTTTATGCAAAAAATCCGGCAAACCATTGATGCAAAAATGGACGATGCAGAACTGGGCATCCTCGATCTGTGCCGGGCCGTCCACCTGAGCCACACGCAGGTTTTTCGCAAACTGAAAGCCCTGACCGGGCTGAATCCCACCCTTTTTATCCGCAAAAAACGCCTCCAACGGGCGGCTGAACTATTAAAAACCACCAATAGTAACATCGCTGAAATCGCCTACACCGTGGGCTTCAACGACCCTAATTATTTTTCCCGGGCTTTCCACGAAGAATTTGGCATACCGCCAAGCTCAATGCGCAACTAATTGATTTTAAAAAAATTAAGGCCTGAAATTTCTTGAACCCGCAATCCGGGAACTCATATTTTTTGCCCCGCGCAATCTCAGTCCAGTCTTTTGCAATCTCTGTCCAGAAGCTTTGAGCAGATGTGATGGCATCTTTGTCACAGACCAAAAGCAAAGCCCCATTGCTAATATGCTAATATACTTGCTTAGTCCTTATCGTCAATTTCATTCTTTCACCTTTTAAAATACGTTGTAAAATGAAAACTTTTTTTGCTGTATGCTTCTTAGCAACCCTATGCTGCGTGATTTCATCTACAGCCGGCGCCCAAAACCTGGCACTTGGAAAAAAAGCCTACCAGTCCTCTACCCCGTATCCGAATATGGGACAGGCCGGCAAAGCCGTGGACGGCAACACAGATGGCAACTGGTCAAATGGCTCGGTGACACATACCAATAGTGAGGCCAATCCCTGGTGGGAAGTGGACTTGGGAGCTATGTACGATATCGAAAAAATCAGAGTCTGGAATCGCACAGACTGCTGTTCTGAGCGACTCCACTACCACGTCATTGAGTTTTTTGACGAAGGCCATAAGTATCTCGGCCAAATTAACAATACCCAGGGCGCGGCCGGAAAGCAGATGTTGGAAAACAGCGATATCAAACAAAAGGGGCGCTTCGTTCGCATTACCGTCTACAACGGGCCCGAGTGCCTGAGTTTGGCCGAGGTGGAAATATTCGGCAACGGTTACTCCGACGCGGGCAAATATGTTGCCAGGGTAGAGCTGGACGATTTGAAGTGCATCGTATCCGGTGACGGCAACGGCGAGGAAACAGAGTACTATGGAGGTATTTGGGTTTCGGAGCGGGTAGCCACCAGCGGGCATTGGTTCGGGAATTTATTCAAAAACAATACCAACAACACCATTGACCTGAGCGCCGGCGTATCCAAGCTATTCCCAAACACCTATGTAGATTATGAGTTTCGTGCGGACAGAGGCATTGGGAATGTGGCTGATGAACTGATATTGCATGCCATGCTGAAAGATTACGACACGACTTCCGGCGACGATGACTGCGGATCGGCCAAAGAGCACATTCGCCTCAATGCACTCCGGCCAGGCGGCAAATACAACTATACGCTAAACCTCTCTGCCGAAGGCGACCAAAGCCAGGTGCGTTTCACTGTGACTGTGATTAAAGTGCAGTGATATTACCGAAAACAGTATTACCCCGATAGACTCATTTTTTTACCAAAAAATATTTATTATGAACACACGCATTCCATTCATCCTATTGGCTGTTATTTTCTGCCTCTCCAACTACTCCCTCAATGCACAGGAACCACAGGGCTACTACTCCTTCGACTACATGAAAGTAAAGCCCGGCATGCACGACGAGTACCTGAAGCTCGAAAAGGCATGGAAAAAAATCCACCAGGCGAATATCAAAGCCGGCAAGTATACCTTTTGGGAGCTTACACAAGTAACATATCCTTCCGGCGCCAACGTGGAGTATAACTACGTGACCCGCATTAACTTCAAAGGAGAAAAACAGCTCGCCGATTACATACAAAACTGGCCATCGCCCGATTTGAAAAGTATCCTTACGCCCGAGGAACTCGCTTTGGTGAACCGCACTTCTGATATCAGGACACTCGTAAAATCGGAAGTTTGGACGCATGAAGGCATGGCTGCAGGAAAAGAAATAGACAAATCCAAGGTGGTGGTTTTCAACTACTTCGACATCCCCGAAGGATCCACCCCTAGCAACCACTTGCGCACGGAACTCGAACTCTGGAAACCAGCCCATGATGCCCGTTGCCAGGACAGCAAAATGAGCGGCTGGGTGTTGGTGAGCAAACTGCTGCCTTATGGCACTGGCAATGCCTATTTCAATGCCACCGTGGATTTATACGCCGACATGGAGCAGTACCTCACGAATATGAACCCAACGCCGTATTTTGAAAAAGTACACGCCGGCAAGGACATAGAAAAATTGTACGCCGAGTCCGGCGCCGCCGGCAATCTGTTACTGGCCTCGGTGAGGATGGTGGTGGATAATTCGGATAATCCTGATGTTACTGCGGGGGCGAATAAGTGACAGGTAGCCCGCTCCTCAAAAATAACGGAATTTAAACTCACTGACGCCGAACTCGGTTATTATAAAGGTGAAGTGATTTGTTCTCTGTTCTCTGTTGTCCGTTCCTTATCTTTGTCAGTAGAGACGCAAAATTTTGCGACTCCACTGGCAATAAAACAGAGAACAGAGAACAGAGAACAGAGAAAATGAAAATCCACATCAAATACATGGTCTCCATCCGCTGCAAGATGATCGTCAGGGAGGCCTTAGATAAGCTTGGGATTGATCATGGCACGGTAGAGCTTGGCGAAGTGGAGATCAGGGGGCACATGACGCCGGAGCAGTATGAGCAACTGGGTATCGCATTATTGAAATTCGGGTTGGAATTGTTGGAGGATAAAAAAGCGGTGCTTATCGAAAAAATAAAGCACACCATCATTGAGATGATCCATTATTCGGACAATCTGCCCCATGTCAATTTTTCTGATTACCTCAGCGAAAAACTCCATTACGATTACACTTATCTCGCCAACCTTTTTTCGGAGACCACAGGCACCACTATAGAACATTTTATTATCGCCCATAAAATTGAACGGGTCAAAGAGCTGCTTTTATACGGCGAACTCAATCTGACCGAAATATCTTACAAGCTCAACTACAGTAGTGTAGCGCACCTATCCAGCCAATTCAAAAAAGTTACCGGGTTAACGCCCACCTTCTTCAAACAACTCAAGCAGTATAGAAGACGTATCCCCCTCGAGGAAGTATGATTGCTCGTGAAAAGTCTGCATGAAAAAGCCGTCTGTGACCGGCACAGACGGCTTCTTCGGGTAATTAACATTCCGCATACCCACTAAAACCGATAGCCGACAGAAAGGCCGAAGCCTGTATTCTTCACAGCAGTATCTCCTTCCGGTATACGTTTATCTTCGGGATTAATTTTTATCAACCCAAGTTGTGCATTCAATTGCACGAATACCCCCATTTCCATTTCGTATCCAAAGAAGATATTACCTCCCGCATCAAGCGCTTTAAAATAGGTGGCAGCTATCGGATCGGTCACTTCAATCGTGTTGGTAAACTCAATATCGGACTCTATTTTATTGCCGCCGCCTTCAACTACCGACTTGCCCGTGACACCATAACCTACATAGGGGCCGAATCCAAGCATAATAAACCCGTTGCCTAATGCAGGTTTGTAAACCAGGTTCAATGGCAACTCAATATATGAAAGCTTGAAGGTACTGGTAATTTGACCTGTTTCGTTTTTGGCTCCTTTTGTAGAAAACAGCAAGCCGGGCTGAAAAAAGAAATCGGTTGCAACGGGTATTTGCGCATTGACTCCGGCGTGAAAGCCGACGATCAAATCATTCTCAAGCTTGTCGCCCTCATAATCCTTTCCGTTCAGGTTCTGAAAGTTCACGCCGCCAACAATGGCGAAGGAGGTTTGCGCATTCGTTAAAGAAGCGGATAGCAGAAACAGGAATGCAAAAAACAATATTATCCTCGTTTTCATCTTGTTCGTGATTTATTAGTTATTTAATTTGGTACTATTGTTTTGCCTGCTTTTCAGCCTCGGCCTTCATCTTTTCGTTGGCAGAAATCAGGAACTCTACCCTGCGATTTTGTTCACGACCTTCTGCGGTATCATTTACGTATTTGGGCAGCGATTCTCCAAATCCCTTGACGGTTAGGCGATTGGCGCTTACCCCTTTCTTTGAAAGGTAGGCGGAAACGCTATTAGCCCGCTGTACTGATAAGTTCTGATTGTAAGCTTCGGTGCCTTTGCTATCAGTGTGACCCTGTATCTCGATGTTCGTGTCCGGGTAGTTTTTCAGCACGACAACCAATTTGTCGAGATTGGCCATGGCTTCACTTGACAGGTTCGATTTGTCAAACGCGAATAAAATTTTACTGCTGAATTCCACCACAATGCCTTCCCCTACACGGATAACCTCCGCATCAGGAACGGTTTTTTTGATTTCCTCAGCCTGTTTGTCCATCTTGTTGCCGATGATGGCGCCTGCGGTGCCTCCGACTGCCGCTCCGATGATGGCGCCCAGCGCCGTATTGCCCGAGGCTCGTCCAATTACCGCACCCATCCCGGCGCCTGCAGCAGTCCCGACCGCAGCCCCTTTCTGGGTTTTGGTTAAAGACGCACAGCTTGCCAGGATCAGCACAAGGCTTAGCAAAATTGGGATAAACCCCTTCCTATTCTCTTTCATTTGAGTCGTGTTTTGGTGAAAAAATTTTTTAGCTAAACGTAAATTAAGGACAATTTCATATTGCATTGTTATACATAATTTTATAAAAATTATATTATTCATATGCCTGAGGTAATGTGTGAAAAATGTAAAGAAATCTAAGAATTATGTAATGTTTTTTATTGTAAGAATTGGCATATTGTACTTATTACAGTTATTTAAATCACCATCAAAAATTTATAAAGATGAACAACGGGAAATTATTTTTGGGCATATTAGCCGGCCTTGCTGCTGGTGCCGCGATGGGGATTTTATTCGCTCCGGATAAGGGCGCATCCACGAGGAAAAAAATTACCAGCAAAGGAGATGAATACCTAAACGAGTTGGGCAACAAGTTCAGTGAACTCATTGACGGGGTAGTCAAAAAAATTGAGACGGTGAAAGAAGATGCCCTTCGTTTGGCCGAAACCGGTAAAGTGAAAAAATTGGAAGAAAAGGAAATGAAGTACGGCGCTAATGCCAATTAAGGAATGTGGCGTAGACTTTATTGCTCGAAATAAGGAAGGCAACGATCTTTTTTTAGGTCAAATACAATAAGACGCGAGGGGCGGGGCCTTCCTTGTTTTTATCTGCATAAGCTAAAACACAAATCATGGTGGTAGATGATCTTAAATTAGCTATCGAATCATCAGAAGTAAGAGATTATTTATGGGTCGCATCTGTCGGCGCAGCTGTCGGCTATTTATCCAGGAGGTTATTTATCCGCGAATCGCACGGCCCGGTGAAAAGACTAATTGCCGGCGCGTTGGTATTCGGCGTTACCAATTATGTGGCAAAACACCCGGAGGAAGTTAAATTAGGCGGGAGAATACTGATGAATTTAGTTCGAAATGCCTTCCAATGCCGGCCCGTAGAACCCCAAAATGTGGCGCCTACAATCCCGGAAACCGAAAACCCAAAGATCCCATAATCCAAAAGTCGCAAAGTCGCAAAGTCCTACAGCCCCCCAAACCCTCTCCAGCAAATCTCCACATCCCGCCAGGTGTCGTAATCTTTGGCATAAAAGAAATTGAGCCGGCTTGCTACGTCCAGGTTGGCCGGCACGGCAGGCAGCGCATCCAGCGGCGTGAGAATGCCGGGTTTGAGCGGCGGCAGACCCGTATCAGGGTTGGGCTGGGGAATGTAGCCCACCCAGGTAGCCCGGGCCAACAACACGGTGAAAATATGGCGTATTAATCTCCACCGGTTTTTTACAAACAATAAATGAAAGGGTAGGGTAGCCAGTAAGAACAGCGATAAGGCCAGGTCGAAAAGCCGCTTGTTGCGCCTGCCGGCAGGGGTGGCTATGTTGAATTTGATGTCGATGGTGTATAACTCCCCCGATACGTTTTTGGAATGGCTCCCGATGATGCTCAGACTTTCTTCGGGTACGATTTTGTAAGCGATGCCCGGTCCGAGGCGCGACATCCAACGCATGATGTCTTGCGACTGCAAGTCTTTTGAACAAAAAATGAGCTCTTCGATATGGTATATTTGCACCACTTCGTCGAGCTGCGACAATCCTCCCAGAAAAACGCCGTCATCCGACAAGGCTTGCGGCGACACGTAGCCGATTATGTTTTTCTGTACCTGTACCTGGTGCAGCAATTGCTCTACCCGCTTGCTTTCTTGCAGGGTGCCGACAATGACCAGCCGCCGGGGCTTTTCCCTGCCTATATCTACGTTGCCGAAAAGGATCAGGTGCAGGGCTGCCCTAATGCCCACGGTGGCCGTTACCGCCCACACAGCGCCAAGCAAGATGAGCGCCCGCGAGGTACGGTAGGCCAGGTCGAGAAAGCCATATACGGCCGCCAACAGCACGGTGCCGGCTAAAAGCCCTTTTACGAGCGGTTGTAAACGGAATATGCGGTCGTAGCCACCGCTGAAATATATGCTCAACAGCCAGATAGCAGTGTAAAGCGGAAAGTTGAGGTACAATACTGAACTATCGTAGTAACCCGGATCGCGAAAATGGTAACTGGCCCAAAAATGCTTGATGAATACGAGTCCGCCGTATATGGCCAGGCCGTCGAGCAAGGGCAGGTACCCCCGGCGCAATACCTGGTGGCCTAGCGTGAGCAAAGCCCTGAAGTATATGGCCGCCTGCAACATCAGTACGAACAAGCCCGCTTCCCGGCCTTTGAAGTGCTTGCGCGCAAAGATGATCATGGCCTGGTAAAAGGTGCGCACGTAGTTGAGGCTCCCCTTTTTGGTGCTCTCACCTTTGTAATGGATGATGGTGGTATCCGGAAAGTAGTAGTTTTTATATCCCGCCAGCACGATGCGGTAAGACAGGTCGATATCTTCGCCGTACATAAAAAAGGCTTCGTCGAGCAAACCCGCCTTGTCCAGCGCCGAACGGCGCAACCACATGAAGGCGCCGGCCAGCACGTCTACTTCGTTCACTTCCCACTCGCCGAGGTAGCCCAGGTGATAGCGGTTGAACCTGTGCGACCGCGGAAATAACCGCGATAAGCCGAAGGTTTTGCAAAAAGCCACCCAGGGCGTCGGAAAACCGCGCTTGGATTCGGGCAAAAACTTACCCGAACCGTCTATCATGCGCACGCCCAACCCGCCCGCTTCGGGGTGCGCATCCATAAATGCAATGCACCTGGCGAAGGTGTCCTCTTCTACTACCGTATCGGGATTGAGCAGCAGTACGTATTCGCCGCTACTCTGGCGAATAGCCTGGTTGTTGGCCTTGGCAAAACCGACGTTGTCGGTGTTGGCAATGAGTTTTACTTCGGGAAATTTTTCCCTCACCATCGGCACGGAATCGTCTACCGAGTTGTTGTCGACTACCCATACTTCGGCATCCAACCCCGCACAGGCGCGCCGTACCGACAACAGCACCTGTTCGAGGAAGTACCTGACATTGTAGTTGACAATAACGATAGAGAGTTTCATAGGGCTTATTCTTCCGTGCGGTAGGGGATGCGGGCCTGGATAGACCTGCCCAGCGTCACCTCGTCGGCGTATTCCAGGTCGCCGCCAAAGGATATACCCCTGGCAATCAGACTAATTTTTACGTCAAAGGGTCTTAGTTGTTTCGATAAGTAATAAATGGTGGTTTCTCCTTCGATGGTGGGGCTGATGGCCATGATGATCTCTTTGACTTCATCCGACGCCGCCCGGGCTATCAGGCTATCCATATGCAGCTCCTGCGGACCGATGCCTTCTATCGGCGAAATGACGCCGCCCAAAACGTGGTACAAACCGCGGTATTGAGCGGTCTCTTCGATGGCCATCACGTCGCGGATGTGCTCCACTACGCACACCATCGAGCGGTCGCGCCGAGGGTTGGCACAAATAGTGCACACCGGCTCGTCAGATAGATTGTGGCATACCTGGCAGTTTTTGATATGGCGCCGCATATTTTGTACCGCCTCGGCAAATTGCTCGGCGTGCTCTGCGGGGCGGTTCACCAGGTGCAGGGCAAGGCGCAATGCGGTCTTTTTACCTATGCCCGGCAGAGTGGCAAAAGCCTGTACCGCTTCTTCGAGTAGCTTGGAGGAGAAGTTCATCGTACAAATGTAGCTACTGTTGTCGGTTGTCGGTTGTGGGTTGTCGGTTTTTTTGTGCTCTGTTGTCGGTTATCCGTTGTTGTCGGTTATCCGTTCCTTATCTTTGCCAGTAGAGGCAAATCATGATTTGTCTCTACCTAACCAAACAGAGAACAGAGAACAGAGAACAGAGAACAGACAACAGAGAACAGAGAACTGAGAACTGAACAAGGAACCTCCCACATTGTTATTTGAAAAAATAGGAATCAATTCATTAACTCTGCCGGAAAAGTCGCAATTTTGCAGACCGCCGGAAATACGGCTTTTCCTGATTGACGAAAAAAAACGAACACCATGGCTGATATCATTCGAATGCCCCGAATGAGCGATACGATGCAAGAGGGTAATATCGTAAGCTGGTTGAAAAAAGAAGGCGACGCTGTCGAGACAGGCGATACGCTGGCCGAAGTGGAAACCGACAAGGCCACGATGGAACTCGATAGCTCCGCCGACGGAATTTTGCTGCATATTGCCGTCAAGGAAGGCCCCGTGCCTATCGACGGCGTGATTGCGATCATTGGCAAAAAAGGCGAAGACTGGAAGGCCGCACTGCAAGCCGCCGAAAACGGCACGGGCGCAGCCCCTGCCGCCGCTCCCGCCCAACCCGCTCCGCCTCCCGCGATAAGCCAAACACCTGCGCCATCTCCGGCTACACCGGCTGTTCAGGAGGAAGATAAACGCGTAAAAGCTTCGCCCCTCGCCCGCTCGCTCGCCCGCGAAACGGGTGTCGATATCAGCAGCGTGGAGGGTAGCGGCGACCAGGGCCGCATCGTGAAACGCGATGTGGAAGCTTTTATCTCTACACAACAATCGGCGCCTGCACCCGCAGCTACGCCGGCTACTGAGTCTGCCCCCGCCGTAGCGGCGTTTTCATTTATGGCCGGCGGCGCCAATTTCGAAGAAAAGCCCGTCAGCCAGATGCGCAAAACGATCGCCCGCCGCCTGGGTGAAAGCAAGTTTTCAGCGCCCCATTTCTACCTCACGATCGAGCTCAATATGGAAAAAGCCACCAAGCTGCGCGAGCGGCTCAACGAAGTGGCTCCCGTCAAGATCTCTTTCAACGACCTGGTGGTGAAAGCCGCCGCCGCCGCCCTGCGCCAACATCCCGCAGTGAATTCCTCCTGGCTGGGCGACAAGATCCGCTACAATAAAGATATCAATGTCGGCGTGGCCGTGGCCGTCGAAGACGGACTGCTGGTGCCGGTGATCCGCTATGCCGATATGAAATCGCTTTCGCAAATTAATACCGAGGTGAAAACACTCGCCGGCAAAGCCAAAGAACGCAAACTCAGTACCGAGGAGATGACCGGCAATACGTTTACTATCTCTAACCTGGGCATGTTCGGTATTGAGGAGTTTACGGCTATCATCAACCCGCCCGACGCCTGTATCCTGGCTGTGGGCGGCATCATCGAAAAACCGATCGTAAAAGACGGCCAGATTGTAGTAGGCCATATGATGCGCGTGACGCTGTCGTGCGACCACCGCGTAGTGGACGGCGCTACCGGCGCTCAGTTTTTGCAAACGTTTAAAGCTATTCTGGAGGATCCTATTCGCCTGTTGGTGTAATTATGCATCTGTCTGCTCATTCAAAACGCACTATCGTGTTGGGCGCAACGCCCAACCCGCAGCGTTTTGCCTTCCTGGCGGTTCAACGACTCAAAAGCTACGGCCATGAGGTGTTTCCCGTGGGCATACGCCGCGGACAGGTGGCAGGGATCGATATTCTCAATGATTTCCCCGTAATCGACCAGGTTGATACGGTGACGCTGTATCTCAATCCCGATCATCAACGACCTTATTACGACTATATCCTGGGCTTGAACCCCACCCGCATTATTTTTAATCCGGGTACGGAAAACCCCGAGTTGATGCGGATGGCTCAGGATCGGGGTATCGAAGTGGAAGTGGCTTGTACGCTGGTGATGCTTTCGCTGGGCGTATATTAATATGAATACCATGAAAGTTGATATACTGGCAGTGGGGGTGCATCCCGACGATATTGAACTGGCCTGTAGCGGTACGCTGTTACGGCATCTGGACATGGGCAAAACCGTGGGTTTGCTCGACCTCACCCGCGGCGAACTCGGCACGCGTGGCACCGCCGAGATCAGAGATGCCGAAGCGGCCGCGGCAGCTGCCATGATGGGCGCCGCATTCCGCAAAAACTTGTCAATGCCCGATGGCTTCTTTGAGTACAACAAGGAAAATATCGTGAAGATCGCCCGTATCATTCGGATGCACCAACCCGGCATTGTGCTGGCGAATGCCCTGTCTGACCGCCATCCCGATCATGGCCGCGCTGCCAAACTGGTGGCCGACGCCTGCTTTTTTGCCGGACTGGCAAAAATTGAGACTTTTGACGACAACGGTAAACCCCAGCAACGCTGGCGCCCCGATGCGCTCTACCACTACATCCAGGATCACAACCTACCCCCCGATTTTGTGGTGGACATATCCCCGTATATCGATCGCAAAATAGAACTGGTGCTCGCCTTCCGCTCCCAATTCTATTTGCCCGATACCGCAGAATATACTTCAGAGCTTGATACCCCCATCTCCGGACAGGATTTTATTGAGTTTCTCCGCGCCAAAGCTCGCGCCTACGGTCGCCCCGCCGGCCTCGAATTCGCCGAAGGCTTCAATGCCGCCCGCATACCCGGTGTAAAGAATTTGTTTGACCTCATCTAATTTCGGATTGCGGATTTGCGATTGCGGATTGTATCAAAGAAAAATCCGAAATCCGAAATCGAAAATCCAAAATCCAAAATAAAAAAGCGCCATCCCGGTATTTCTCCAGGATGGCGCTTTTTTTCTCGGCTGCCGAGCAGCTTATGAATTCTCTTTGTTGCCGGTATACTTGCGCTCCTTGATACGGGCCTTCTTGCCTACCAGGCTGCGCAGGTAGAACAAACGGGAGCGGCGTACTTTGCCGCGTTTAACCAGCGTAACGTCTACGATATTCGGAGAAGCGAAGGGGAAGATACGCTCTACGCCCACGCCGTTAGAAATCTTGCGTACCGTGAAGGTCTTGGTTGCGCCATGACCCTTGATTTGAATCACATCGCCACGAAACGACTGAATACGCTCTTTGTCGCCTTCGATAATCTTATAGTTAACTACCACGTTATCGCCGGAACGAAAAGCAGGAATCGCTTTCTTATCCTGCGTCAGTTGCTCGTGTACGTATTTTATCAGGTCCATTGTTTATCGTATATTTATCAGGTCTGAAAATTGCCGTGCAAAGGTAGATAATTTTTTGTTTCGATAGCTAAATATCTTATCCTTTTTTGTTAGGATTTTGATGCCTTATTATATAGATACCTCTCTGTTTTACCTTCACTCCTCCCTTTTTTTTTACCGAAATCCACTTTTTATCTTTCAACCGGGATAGATATGATTTCGTTTTTAATTTGATGTAAATCAAAAAATAAATCAAAGATGAATGTTATGTTGTTGAAAATCAATTACTTGAATGTTTGTAGATGGGTAATAGCAATTCCAGTAAATCTTGAAATTGTACTTATTTTTACCTGTTTGTCGAGCGACCTTTGTATTGTCAGAAGGGAAGAAAGGTAGATGAGTGAAAATGACAAACAAGATTTAATAGACGACGACCTTTTTATATTTGAAACGACTTACGACAACAAATTATGATCCTTACACAATAGCAGGTCATAATCTCATGAAGATTTAGGGTATCAAAGGATATCCTCTTTTTTGGTATGTAGATAGCCTCTCAAAGCTCATTTTAAAAACCGGTTGGTGACCCCGACCGGTTTTTTTTTGCTATCTTTGCAAAGGTACGAATTAATTTTCAATGAGCAAACATCTTATCGCTCCTTCTATGCTGGCCGCTGATTTTTCCAGGCTAGCCGAGGAAACTACTATGGTTAACGGAAGTTTGGCCGATTGGTTTCACCTCGACGTGATGGACGGGCAATTTGTGCCCAATATTTCCTACGGCTTTCCGGTTATCGAGGCTATTAAAAGACACGCTATCAAGCCTTTAGACGTACACCTGATGATCGCATCTCCCGAAAAATATATTGAAAATTTTCGTAATGCAGGCGCAGATATTATTACGGTGCACTACGAAGCCTGCACCCACCTGCACCGCTGTTTACACCAGATAAAAGAAACCGGCGCCAAAGCCGGCGTAGCGCTCAACCCCCATACCCCTGTTGAATTGCTATCGGATGTGCTCGAAGATGTCGACCTGGTGCTGGTGATGTCGGTCAACCCCGGCTTCGGCGGCCAAAAATTTATCTACAGAGCGCTCTCCAAAATTGAACGCCTGAAAACGATGATGATCGAGCGCAATATCAATGCCTATATCGAAGTAGACGGCGGCGTGGGACTGCAAAACGCAGAACGCCTCCTCCAGGCCGGCGCTAATGTATTGGTGGCCGGCAGCAGCGTCTTCGGCGCCGCCAACCCCACCGAGGCTATCGCACGGATGAAATCTATCGGCGCCATAACGTAGAGACGCAATGCTTTGCGTCTCCCTGCGGCAAACAGGGGAGACGCAAAATCTTGCGCCTCTACGAGGACATCGCCACATCCAGCGCCCGGCACAGCGCATCGGCCGCCTGATCCAATTCGTTTTCCCCATGCGCCGTCGAAATAAACCCTACCTCGTATCCCGACGGCCCCAGATACACCCCGCGTTGCAACAATTCGAAATGCAGGGTTTTGAAAAATTCCATTTTTCCCGCATCAATTTGATCGGCACGCTGAATGCGTTCCCGGCTAAAGGCAATCCAGAAAATGGAAGCGATATGCGGCAGGCTTACTTCGTAGCCGTGGGCATCGCAGTGCGCCTGGACAAAAGAGGTGAATTTTTCGGTTTTGCGCTCGAGCGAAGCGTAGACGCCCGGCTCCAGCAGTTCTTCGAGCGTGGCCAAACCCGCAGCCATAGCCACCGGATTGGCTGAAAGCGTACCCGCCTGATATACAGGCCCTTCGGGCGCTACATTCCCCATAATTGCCACGCTGGCGCCGTACGCGCCCACCGGCATGCCGCCGCCGATGATCTTGCCGTAGGTGACAATGTCGGGCCGGATATCATAATACCCCGCTGCGCCCTCAAAGCCCACCCGGAAACCCGAAATGACTTCGTCAAAGATGAGTAACACGTTGTATTGGGTACACAACCGGCGCACCGCTTCCAGGTACGCCTTGTCTTGCAGCAGCAACCCATTGTTGGCTGGTACGGGTTCTATGATTACACAGGCAATGTCATGTCCTTGTGTTTGTAGCATGGTTTCCAACGCTTCCACATCGCCCAGCGGCAGCACAAGCGTCTCGCGCACAAATGCCTCGGGTATGCCCGCCGAAGTGCTGACGCCGAAAGTCACCAACCCCGAACCCGCCTTCACCATCAGCGAGTCTACGTGGCCGTGGTAACAGCCTTCGAATTTGACCACTTTGCTCTTGCCCGTTACGCCGCGAGCCAGGCGCAGCGCCGACATGACAGCCTCGGTGCCTGAACTGACAAACCTTATTTTTTCGATAAAGCGATGCCGGGGCAGCAACAACCGGCCCACCTGCAAATCCCACTCGCTGGGCGTGCCGAAGGTAGTGCCGCTTTCAACGGCTTCCAGGATCATCTTTTTTACGCGCGGATGGCCGTGCCCCAAAATGAGCGGCCCCCACGAGCAGCAAAAATCGAGGTATCTGTTGCCGTCCACATCTGTGATGCGGCAACCCTCGCCGCGCCGGATAAACAGCGGAGGACCGATAACCGACTTGAACGCCCGCACAGGTGAATGTACACCGCCGGGAAAATATTGCTTGGCTTCTTCAAAAAGCGCCGCCGATTGACGCCGGCTGATGTTCCGATCTTCCATTATTGGGTGTTTATTGGAATGCAAATTTACGGTTAAACACCGCCCATCAGGCTGGGCACTTGTCAATTCTGCGTAAAAGTGGTATATTGCACTAGAATTTTTGTTAATAACATACTAATCTTATGAGAAAACTTATCCTGCTCGCCTGGCTGGCGTTAGCCTGCCCGTGTGTTTACGCACAATTATTACCCGGAGATGTGATGTTTGTAGCCTACGACAGCGATGTCCGCAAAGGTTTTTCCGTGGTCGCACTGGTGGATATACCCGCAGGCGCCACGATTTACTTTAGCGACAAACGCTGGACCGGGGCCGTTTTTCAGGACTATCCTATGCTGCCCGATTTTGTAGAGGGCTATCTCTCCTGGGTAAATACGACCGGACTACCGGTGCCCGCCGGCACGGTAATTGAATTTCGCAATGTCCACCTGGACGTGGGCATCGTAGTCTCACACGGGACGGTTACCAGAATCGGTAATTTCGACCCCGGCAACAATACCGATATTATTTACGCATACCTCGGCGATTCCTATGCCGTCCCTTCCGTATTTCTGAGCGCCATTGCCAACGGACCTACCAATTCGGTGTTTTATGGCAACCTGAACAACACGGGACTGGAAAATGGAGTCAATGCCTTTCGCCTGCTGGGCAGCCTGGATGTGATGATTTATAACGGCCCCACGGTTTTTAGCGGTTCGATTGAAGACTGTGCGCGTATGTTATCCACGCCGGGACATTGGGTAACCCAAAATACATCGGCGCCCAACGACGACAGCGACGGTTCTTTCCCCGATTTCCCCGACGATGTGCCAACCGTGTTTTCTTTTTCGCTGTTTCCCATCGAGTTGGTGTATTTCAGAGCGGATGTCGTGGGCCAGGCTGTAAAGCTGAGTTGGCAAACGGCTACCGAGCAGAACAACGACTTTATGGCGGTTGAACGTAGCAGCGACGGCAGGCTTTTTCAGGAAATAGGCCGCTTGCAGGGCATGGGCACTTCGCTCGAAGCCCAAAGCTATAGCCTGTATGACGAACAGCCTTTGGCAGGAACCAACTACTACCGGCTCCGGCAGGTTGACTACGACGGTACGGAAACTCGGTATGAAGTAGTAGCGGTGACGCTCGAAGGTCATACCGGCAACTGGCGCCTGTTTCCCGTACCGGCTGCTACCCAGGTACAGCTCGTTTTGCCCGAAGCGACTTTAGTGCCGATGGTTTTACGCGTTTACGATGCGGTAGGACGCCTGGTATTGTCGCAGCAATTACCCGAAGGCAGTTCGAATACATGGTTGTCAATCAGCAATTTATCCGCAGGGAAATATACCCTGCAGGCAGTGTATAACCGTTCAGTAGTTAGCCTGCCGTTTATTAAAGAATAAGCTTTTGTCAATAGCAACTTATCTACTTATCTCCTTTTGTATTGCGTTTGGCTGGTTTTTCCTTAAAAAATCGTACCTTTAAGTGGTAGATATCGCTATCTTATGCAAATTGAAGTTGGTGAATGCATAGCGCCCCTGCTCTACGAACATGATTCACTTGCCGTGCCGGGGTTGGGTACTTTTGTGTCGACATACAAAAATGCAGCCGTAGACCACGTGCAACGCAAGGTGCAACCTCCTGCCCTGCAATTGCAGTTTCAATCGCATCTTCAACTCGACGACGGGATTCTGGTCAATTATATCCGCGAAAAATATAAGGTTAGTCTGCAGGACGCCCAACAGGCGGTGGCTGCGTACGTGAAAGTTGCGCTCGAAATCATTGACAAGCGGGAAATGGTCACCATCCCCAAAGTAGGCCGCTTGTATCGCGATTACGAAGACCAGCTGCGGTTTCTGGAAGATGCTACCAATTTCAACACCGCCAGTTATGGGTTGCCTGTGGTGCAATTTTCACCTATCGTAAGAGCAGAACGAATTCCTAAAGTCGGGGAAGGCCAACATGGCGGTGGTCGCCGCATGGAGCAAAGCGCGCGTATTGCGGGCTGGTTTCAGCGCTATTTCGGTTGGGTGCTGTCTCTCACGCTCATCATCCTGGTGGCAGGCGGGTATCTTGTTTTTTTTCAGAATAATGACTCCGCTGCTGATAACGAGCCTCCTGCGCCCGCTTCGCGGATCAATATTAGTCCTACCCAGACCCCCCCGGTTGAATGGCCTACCGACACCTTGTCGGAGGAAGACCTGGACACAGAAGCGTCTACGCCTGACCCCAAGCAGCAATACGGTATTATACTCATCGGCAGATTTGGGAATGAGGGAAATGTCAAACGTCTGGTACAAAAGATTTTTGACGAAGGTTATGAGCCGTATACTGAAAAGCAGGGGAATCTCACGCTCGTAGGCGTGCAGATGGCCTACGAGCGCGAAGAAGAGTTAAAACAGGCGCTTGCCAAAGTCCGTAAGAAATTTGACAAACGAGCCCGCATAATTAAACGTTAGAGCTTGTTTGGATTTTCGTGATTGAGCGAAAGCGAACAAATTTGATTTCAGACGAGGCGCATTTTGCAGACGTAGCCGGCAGCTACGGCGAAAAAATGCAACGAAGTATCAAATAAAATTTGTCGCTTACAGCCAATTGACGGAAGTCCAAAAAAGCTCTTAATCTTCTTTTTTCTTTTTCCTTCTCGACTTGAAGATCTCCACTACTTCCTTCTCCGACAGGAATTCGTATTCGAGGAAATTGTGGGATACAAATCGCTTAATATCCTGGTAGTCTTTGCCGCGTTTGTCGGTAAAGTGGTGCAATAGTTTTTGCACATAACCCATCGACAAATCCTCCATAGCCTGGTTGAAGTGCTGGTTGAGGAAAATCTGCTGGTAAACGGCGAACACCTTTGATATCTCGAAAAAGTCGGTATAAGCGCTTTCTTCGAGGTTGTTGATGAACTTTGAAAAATACTGGAAAATCGTCTGGCGCACGCATTCGTTGATAAGAGAAAGCCCTTGATGGTGCGTATAGAATTGTTTCACCGCCTCCTGGGTTTCGGGGAGCACGTAGCCTTTTTTGTGCACGATATCCATGAGCTCGAAATAGGCGCTGATATCGTCTTTGATTTTTAAATCAAACATATCTGAAAGGCGCAGATCGGCCTGGGGCGTATATTCTATATCGGTGCGCTTGTGCAATTCGAGCAGGAAAGCGAGAAACTTGTCGCTATACTCGGGCGTATTTTTGCGAATAGCATTGAGGTGTTTGGCCACAATAACCATGTCGGCCTTTTCCAGCTCGAAGAAAGCGGCAAAAAGCACGGAAATATGCAGGTGTTCCACCGATCCTTGCAGCTGGCTGTTGGCCACCAATGCCTTCAGGGGTTCGAGCAGCGTAGCGTCATCTCCTTTGCGGTTGATACGGCTGATCAGGAAGGTTTTGAGCTGTCCGAAAAAGACCTGCAGTTCTGCCATCGTCGTCGGGAACTCCGCTGTGAGGAAGTTGTCGTGTACAAACTGTTTTTTGTAGCGATTATAGCCCGCCAGGCGCTCGTTGTGGTGGCGGTATTTTTCGAGTTTCTGGCTTTGCAGAAAATAACGGATGCGCTTATTGGGTAAACTGTTAATGAGGTTGGTAATCCAGATATCGCTGCTCAGTGCAAAACCGATTTGTATGGATTGGCCGATGCGTTTTTTCAGAATATCAAAATTGGCCGAGTTGCAAATGGCCACCAGTACGTCTTTGAAGTGGTCCTGGGGGCGTACGTATTTGCACTGATCGTCGATTTCGCCGCGCAACACCGAATGGCCCAGCAGTTTGGGCAGAAAAAGCCCTTCGAAGGCGGGGTCGAGTAATATCGTTTCAAAGGTAATGAGTTGAAGGGGGTGGTGTTCGGCCACTTCTTCGTAAAGCGCCGCAATATGCGGTTCGTATTTTTCTTTGAGCTGCATATAAAAGGCTTCTTCTTCCTCTTCGAGGTATTGTTGCAGCTCTTCCGATTCCTGGATGCCGGCGGCCAGCGTTTCCAGCTGTTCGATGTATTCCGGATTTAATTCGTACATAGGATGGCCATTTTAAACGTAAACCTGATAGTGCAACTTAAGGCACTACCAGGTTCACTAAAGTATTATAGTAATAATAAAAGTATAGCCTGAAACAGATAGGGCAAATATACAATATTGAATAATATTATACGGACTTTCTTTGCCCCCTTAACACCGGGTTGAATTAAGCTTCTTCGCCGGCGCCTTCTTCTGTCGTTTCTTCTGCTGCGGGCGCTTCGGTTTCTTCAGCGGCTGCAACGGGTGCTTCCTGCGTTTCTTCTTCTACCGCAGCTACTACTTCTTCCTGTACTTCTGCTGCTGTTTCTTCAGCCGTTTCCACTGCTGCTTCAACAGTTTCTTCAACAGCTGCTTCCACCACTACTGCCTGCGGTTTTACTTTGGGCACGGGCACGATGTCCGCACCGGCTACACGGGCGTGGAAAGCGCGTTGTTCTTCATCTTTTTGGGCTACGCGGGCTGCGATCTTCGCTTCTTTCTCCGTAGTCCACTTAAGGTACTTTTCGTCGGCCTGTTCTATGGTAATTGCGCCTTTTTGCACGCCCAGCATCAGGTGTTTGCGGTACATTACGCCTTTGAAGCGCAAGATAGCGCGTACCGTATCGGTGGGTTGTGCGCCTTTGATAAGCCAGTCGTAGGCTTTGTCGCGGTCGATTTCAATAGTTGCGGGACTGGTCAACGGGTTGTAAATGCCGATTTTTTCAATAAAACGGCCTTCGCGACCCGAACGGGAATCCGCAATAACAATGTGGTAAAAAGGGCGTTTCGTACGGCCCTTGCGTTGTAATCTGATCTTAACAGGCATTGCCTTTTAGGTTTATTTTATGCAACCATTCCCGTTTACCTTGCTGAGCAAGCTACGGGCATTTTCAAACGAAGCGCAAAGATAGGTATTTCCGCGATAGCGGCCAAACCAAGTGTGTTTTTTTGTGATTATTTTGTTGTGGGTTGTGAGTTGTGAGTTGTAGGGTGTGCTAATTAATAACAGTTAATTCTACTTTGTCACTTTAAACCAGGCATACCTCACATTACGCTCCTCTGGAGCTTTTGAGATCTTATTATTACATGTTCTACCAGTATTTCGGCCCTCC
>JABWBR010000103.1 GCA_013360405.1 Saprospiraceae bacterium | reverse complement strand
AAACACTTGTCATTCCCGAAGGGAATCTACAAAGTCATGCTAGCACTCGCTCATTCAAGCGTTTCGTGTACAGATGCCCTTGCGGGCATGACAAAAAATTGCTAAATTAGTCCCATAAAATCAAATCGAAAACTATGAACAACTACAACTTTTGGGTATACATTCTTACCAATCCTAACAAAACGGTTCTCTATACCGGAGTTACGAATAATTTACCCCGAAGGTTGCTTGAGCACTATAAAAATAGGGGATCGTCTACAAGTTTTGCGGGAAAATACTACTGCTATTATCTTCTATGGTACGAATGGCATCAATATGTCAACAATGCAATACAGAAAGAAAAATACATCAAAGATCTTTCGCGTCAACGAAAAGAAGACATGATTACTGAATTCAATCCATCTTGGAAGTTTTTGAATGAAGAGCTTTTCGGATCATGGCCTCCGTCAGAGGTAATTATTGCAAGTTTGGATGGATCAGAATCACCCAAAGATCTCATTGAGTAATTTTCATTTTTTTTATAACCTATCATTCCCGATAGCGGCAAGCGCAACACTTGTCATTCCCGAAAGGGAATCTACAACGTCACACTAGCGCTCGCCCTTTCCAGCGTATCGTGTGCAGATACCCTGCGGGTATGACAAAATAATCAACAATACTTGTCATTCCCGAAAGGGAATCTACAACGTCACAATAACACTCTCCTTTTCGAGCGTCTCGTGTATAGATACCCTGCGGGTATGACAAAGGAAAATAACCAAAAAAACCATCCGCGTAATCCCAAAATCCGCATAATCCGCGATTCAAACAACAAGGATCAACGTCACGGATAACAGAGAACAGAGAACCGACAACCGAGAACTGAGAACCGACAATGCCCCTCTTCCGCCTCTGGCTAAATAACCCTCTCCTCGCACTCCTCTGGCACATCGCCCTGGGTGTCGTGACGCGTTACCTGCCCGCGGCACTGACAGCCTACTACGTCCTGATCATAGGCTACGGCGTATACGACATCATCCGCCGGCGCGATAAAGGCTATCTCACGGCCTATTATGTGATGTACGTAATGGGCATGGAGATTGTATATCGCATTGGGAAGTTCTATATCTTTTGGGAAATGGGAAAATATGGCTGCATTGCACTGCTGCTGGCCGGACTGATCGCCACCCCTCAGAAAAGATTGGCCCAGAGTTGGCCGTTTTTGTTTTTTGGGTTATTGCTTATACCAGGCATTGCAGCAGCATTATACTATGGTCATACCGATGCGACTTATCTGCGCAAGATTATGATGCAACATATTAGCGGGCCGATTAGTCTGATGATGGCGGGGCTCTATTTTTATCGGATAAAATGGCAACCCGAGGAGCTTCACCGCTTATTGCGTATAGCCGTTTTGCCGTCCGTATCGATATTAATATTTCTATTTTTAAAAGCGAGTGTATCTTCTATTACTTTTACATCTTCCTCCAATTTCGCGGCCAGTGGCGGGTTTGGGCCCAATCAAGTATCTACAGCTGTTGGTTTTGGAATGACATTACTCATGTTCGGCTTGCTGAACGGCTGGACCTTAACATTCAATAAAACAACAGATTTAGCTTTACTTGTATTACTTAGCTTCAGAGGATTACTCACTTTTTCCCGAGGTGGAATTGGCGCTGCATTAATTACTACTGTTGTAGCACTATTTGTTCTTATGATTTTTAGCCGGGCTTACCAGCGGAAATTTCTGAGAATATCGGTAAGTCTGGGTTTAGGGGTACTGGCGTTAGCCATTATAGCTTTAGTTGTCAATAAGCTTACAAATAACTACTTGTTATACAGATACCAAAATAAGACAGGCACGGAAATTATGTATATGCAAAGGGGGCAAAAACCAATTGCTGCGCCAAAAAGAACAATGTTGTCTGGTCGTGAAGTTCTGATGAGTGAAGAATGGAAAAGTTTTAAATCCCATCCATTTTTTGGAGTAGGTGCAGGCAGAGGTACATTAGAACGGGAAGAATTGATCGGCTATTCCTTGCCTTCACACACAGAACAAACGCGTTTATTGGGAGAACACGGCATGTTTGGCCTAATAATAGTCCTCATTTTTTTTATTATGATTCCCTTATACCATTTTCGTAAATATACAATAGGGTTATCCCGGCATTGGTTTTTGATATGTTTTTTATTAGTGATGTTGACTATGCTACACGCCGGAATGCGAATGGCCATGCCAGGCATCCTGTTCGGAATAGCTTTTATTTATATCAGTTCCGTAAAACCCGACCTCTCAAAACGCGCAAGTAATAAAGGTACGCTTGTACATGCGGACTAAAATTTTGTACATAGGTAATCAGCTATCCACACATGGTTTTCCCATCTCCATGATAGAAACGCTGGGGCCGCTGCTGGAAGAGCGTTATGAGGTAGTCAAAGCATCCTCTTTAAAAAATCCGATGTGGCGCTTACTCGATATGGTGTATACTTTTATACAGGAACGCCGAGAGGTTCAAATCGTCCTCATCGATACGTTTAGCAGTTTGGCGTTTTATTTCACCTGTGTTATTGCCCTGCTAGCCAGGTTTTATAATAAACCATTTATTCCCATTTTGCACGGTGGAAATTTACCTCAACGCCTGCAGCGAAGCCCTTTATTGAGCAAGCGGGTATTTGGGCATAGTTTTACTAATATAGCGCCTTCCGGGTATTTACACCAGGCCTTTTCTACAGCCGGTTTCCACACACAATTGATTCCCAATTATATTCATATCAACTCATATGCCTTTAAATCCAGGTCTAAAATAATTCCGCGCTTGTTGTGGGTGCGGGCCTTTCACCACACCTACAACCCCGAAATGGCTATTCGCGTGGTCGCCTCGCTGACCCCCTCCTACCCTGCTATTCAATTGTGCATGGTCGGCCCCGACAAAGACGGCAGTATGGAGCAGTGCAAGCAGCTCTCCGTGGAATTGGGAGTGGCAGATCGCATCGTTTTCACCGGTTTATTGTCAAAAGCAGAATGGATAGCCTTGTCTGCCAACTACGATATTTTTATGAATACCACCAATTTCGACAATACGCCAGTTAGCGTCATCGAAGCTATGGCGCTGGGGTTGCCCGTGGTGAGTACTGATGCAGGCGGAATGCCTTTTCTGATAGATGATGGTGTTGATGGCCGACTGGTACCACAAGGTGATACTGAAGCTTTTGCCGCAGCTATAACACAATTACTGGAACATCCCGGCAACGCATTTCAACTCAGTCAAAATGCCCGGAAGAAGGTCGAGTTATATGACTGGGAAGTTGTTAAAAATCAATGGTTTGAAGTGATTGACGGAGCGATAAGCCACTCAAAAGAAGAGAGAACGACATGAATCGCGCTTCAAGCGGAGCGTGGGCCTTGGAGGCCTGGGAAGCACGCCTCCGGCGTGCGCAGTGGGTGGCCCCACCCCCGTCACGCTTCGCGTGCCACCCCCGCGAGCGGGGGACAGGAGCGCCCCGGGGAAGGGTTCGTTTCACTCCCCTTGTTATAATGTGCGGCTCCATTCATAATTCATGCGAGCATAGGCAATATAGGCACGACAAGTTCACGACACAATAGCAAAAACCTCGCAAGCGCCCAAAGGGCGCCCTCCCCTATCCCCCGCTCGCGGGGGTGGCACGCGAAGCGTGACGGGGGTGGGGCCTCCCCCGCACCGCGCCAAAGGCGCGGATCCAATGCCCACGGGGATATGCTGTATTGATTAAGGCCTTATGTTTCAGCACAAGGCGTGAAACACCATATGAGCCTGCTAACCAACATATACAGCGCCAGCCCGGTAGCCCTCCAAAATACCTGGGTTTCTGCCTATGGCTTGTATTGGCGCCAAAGGCGGTATGGCGGGATTTTTAAAAGCGAATTAAAGGGGTTTAAAGACAGGGAAGCTTTCTCCGCTTCGCAATGGGAAGAATACCAAACTCAGCAACTGCGCAAACTGCTGGTACACGGTTTTGAAAATGTACCCTATTACCGGTACATCTTTGAAAAAGCCGGCTGGACCTTGTCTGATTTACAAAAAATTGAATTGCCACAATTGTCGCAATTGCCCCTGCTGGAAAAAAACACGCTTCGCGAAAAAGGAACCAGCGAATTATTGGCACGAAAACGAGAAAAAGGAGGCGCCTTTTATTCGAGCAGCGGAAGTACGGGAACGCCTACCCAAATATTGTATTCTCTGTCTATGCATCAGAAGTTGAGCGCTGCTTATGAGGCCCGGGTGAGAAACTGGGCAGGCGTAAACCGTTTTCAGGCCAGAGGTATGATCGGAGGCAGGCGTGTGATCCCGGAAGGAATAGCCAATCCACCCTATTATAGATTTAACCGGGCCGAAAAACAACTGTATCTTTCTGCCTATCACATATCTGCTCAAACTACTCCTGATTATCTGGAAGGTATTAACCGCTATGGATGTGAATATCTGGTCGGATACGCGATGAGTCATTTTATTTTGGCCCGGTTTATGGACGAGCTCGGACTGGAAGCGCCAAAAATGAATGCCGTATTAACATCAAGTGAGAAGCTCACTGCTGAGATGCGGAAAACAATTTCCCGGGTATATCAATGCAAAGTATTTGATGCCTGGAGCGGGGTAGAAAATTGCGGGTTGATATCGGAATCGGAATACGGACAATTGCTGGTAAGTCCGGATGTGGGTATTGTGGAAGTGGTAAAAGAAGACGGTATGCCATGCAAGCCAGGTGAAACCGGCGAAATCGTCTGTACAGGTTTTTTGAATTACGATCAGCCGCTTATTCGTTACAGAATTGGCGACATGGCCAGGTTGGCAGTAGATCAACATACCCGATGCGGAAGGGTTTTCCCTGTCATCGAAGAAATTACCGGCAGACTGGAAGATACGGTTATCGGCAAGGATGGCCGGGAAATGGTTCGTTTTCATGGAATCTTTGTAGGATTACCCCACGTAGTCGAAGGGCAAATTGTGCAAAATACGCTGGATGATTTTACGATTAATATTGTCGCGATGGGTAATCTCTCCAACCATGAAAAAGAGGTGATTGAGCAAAGAATGAAAAGTCAGTTAGGAGAAATACATATTAATTTCAATCTACTAAATGAAATACCGAGGGGTGCCAACGGAAAGTTTAAAGCCGTTGTCTCTGAAGTCGAAAGAATAAAAGCGTGAATAAGGATTATATTTTTTCGATTATCTGCCCAACCCTAAACGAAGAAAATTACATTGGCCGTATTATCGATAATTTTATCTCCTATTGTCCTGCACCCTCTGAATTATTAATAGCTGATGCCGGCTCTACGGATGCTACTCGTCAAATAGTAAATGAATATTCGACTAAATATCCGAATATCGTGCTGATTGATAATCCCAAAAAATATGTGAGCTATGGATTTAATAAAGCATTTGCTGAAAGTAAAGGAAAATATATAGGCCTGTTAGGCGCGCATACCTACTACCCCAAAAGCTATTACCAATCTGCCCTTCAAGCCCTGGAAACAGAAGATTGCGATGTAGTGGGCGGGCCGCTGCTGCAGGTCGGCAAAGGCTCTATGGGCAAAGCTATAGCTTATTGTATGAGTACCAAAATGGGGGTAGGAAATACGGCTTTTCGGACCTCAAAAAAAAAGCAATACGTGGATAGTGTTGCTTTTGCTATTTATAAAAGAACGGTATTTGAAAAAGTTGGTTTACTGGATACGGAATTGGTAAGAAACCAGGATGATGAACTGCATTATCGCATTAATGCAAACGGTTTTAAAATATTGATGATCCCCGAGATGCAATGCGAATACCAAGTAAGAGATTCAATTCCAAAATTATTTCGGCAGTATTATGAATATGGCGTGTATAAACCTTTGGTATTAAAAAAAGTAAAAAGCGGGATTAAACTAAGACACTTGGTTCCTGCATTGTTTGTTAGCTATTTGATTAGCCTGCCAATTGCTATTTTTTATCCCATATGGCTCCTGCCTGGGTTATTGTATCTTTTAATGGCTCTCTTTTTTTCTTTTAACAACCAAAATCCTATTGCAATAAAAATAAATTGCTTCGCGGTTTATCCTGTTTTGCATTTTAGCTATGGTGCTGGTTTTCTTTTGGGGCTGTCCAAAATAATTTAGTTTGTGGAAATTATAACCGCCTCACATAAAGACCTTCCCCGCATCGCCCACTGCCACATCCGTGCCTTCCCGGCCTCCTTGTCATCCCTGCTCGGCCCCCGCTACACCGCCAAAATGCTCGAATGGTACCTCACCAGCGACAACAAATTCCTCTTTCACATTGAAATGGATGGCCGGGTGGTGGGTTATTGCGGCGGTTTTGTGCGCAAGGGAGAGCCCTACGGGTCCAGCTCGGGCATGACGCAATACGCCTTCCGCGAGGGCATCAGGGCTTTGTTGCTGCGGCCATGGCTGGTTTTTCACCCCAAAGTGCGGGGCAATTTCCGTTTTTTGGGGCGCAATTTGTGGTATCGGTTGTTTCCGCCTCGTGCGCAGCCGGCAGCCGGCGACAATAGTTTGCAAAGTCGCGTTTCGACTCCGCTCAACGACCAACAAGGATCGCAAAGTCGCACAGTCGCACAGTCGCAAAGTCACAAAGTCCCACAGTCACAAAGTCCCACAGTCGACAACATTGGTTCGCACAGTCGCACAGTCGCACAGTCGCAAAGTCCCCTTTCCGCCGGACTCGTCGTCATCGGCGTTGATCCGGGCTATCAGGGCAAGGGCCTGGGCTCGCTGCTCCTCCAGGAGTTTGAACGCCGCGCACTGGCGATGAACTGCCCGCATATGCACCTCACGGTGGAGAAGGAGAATGCCCCGGCTATCCGCACCTATGAACGCAATGGCTGGCAGGTCGTGGAAATCCAGGGAGGCTCTGTGAGAATGGAGAAGGAGTGTGAGAGGGTGTGAGAGTGAGAGGGTGAGATGTAGAGACGATGATATCGCGTGTCCGTTGCTATGTACAATCATGCCATTTATACCCACATTTGTCTGATCATGTTGTTAATTATGTTTCAAAAACATTATTTTTGTAAAACATAATTATCGTAATCATGTTGCCATTTCTAAACCGTACTGAAGAAAAAGTGCTCATTTCCAATGCGTTGCAGAAGGCGGAAGGGCAGCTCATTGTCGTATATGGCCGGCGTCGGTGTGGCAAATCGAGGTTGTTGCGGGAATTGGCCGGCGACAGGATGTTGTATTTCCCGGCAGACCAGCGAGAGGCTACGCTGCAACGGGCAGCACTCGCCGGCATGCTGGATACAAAATTACCAGGGTTTTCCGATGTGCATTACCCCGATTGGGAAGCTTTATTTACCAACCTCCACTATCGAACGGCAAGCGCCGACGCTCCGATAGTCTTGTGTATCGACGAGTTCCCCTATCTGGTGGGCGCCGACGCGGCCCTGCCCAGTATCATTCAGGGGTTTATTGATAAATTCCCCGCCAGAAAGGTGCACCTCATTCTGGCGGGTTCTGCCCAGCACATGATGGGTGGACTGGCGCTGGACCCCACTGCACCGCTGTATGGCCGGGCAAGGGAGGTGCTGCGGATACGCCCGCTGGCGCCCTACTGGCTACAAGAAGCAGTGGAAGGACTATCTGGCGCAGCCGTCGTAGAAGAATATGCGGTATGGGGGGGCGTTCCCCGGTATTGGGAACTCCGGGCAGATTTTCCCGATCTGGCTTCCGCAATAAAAAGTCTGGTTTTTAGTCCCTTTGGCATTTTATACGAAGAGCCCACACGGCTTTTTCAGGATGAGACGCGCAGTGCGACGCAATTGTTCTCCATCCTGTCGCTTATTGCCGGCGGCTGTCATCGTTTGTCGGAAATTGCTGCCCGACTGGAAAAACCCGCCACGCAACTGTCGCGCCCCCTGGCCTTGTTGCAAGACCTACAATACGTAAGTCGGGATATCCCTTTTGGCGAATCCGAAAAAACGTCGAAACGAGGGTTTTACAAGATTGCAGACCCCTTCCTGAATTTTTATTTTCAGGTGGTCGTGCCTTATCGCTCTGCACTTGAAAGCGGCCAGGGCGAACAAATCTGGCGGCTTACCGAGCCTCTCCGCATCCGCATGCTAGCCGATATTTGGGAGCGTATCTGCCGACAGGCACTCCCCAAACTCCTTGGTGATATGCTGATCTTACCCCCGCAACGGTGGTGGCAAAAAGATACCGGCACTGAGCTCGATATGGCAACAACTGCCTACGACCGCAAAACGCTGGTGGTCGGAGAAGTAAAATGGAGCGACACGCCTGATGTACCTCGTATCAGCGCAAAATTAGATCGTATTTTAACGCAACCGGCGTTTCAGGGCTATCCCCAGGTGATTCGCGTGCTGTTTTCTAAGTCGGCAGTCACAGCCCCCGGCTTCGATCTCTGCTTTTCCGCGGAAGACGTAGTCAGTTCCCTGAAATGACAGAGCCTGAGGGTGAGAGTATGGGAGTGTGGGAACATTTTACAAAAAACATCTCACCCTCCCACCCTCTCACCCTCTCACCCTCCCACCCTCCTATCTCCGTCAACACTCCAGTGTTCTGGGTGGCGACTCATAGTAACCAGCTTGCCGATTACCCGTTCGCATTTTTCATTCAGGCGTTGATAATCGGCTAAGGAGATATAGCCGAAATGCAAGGATAAATCCAACCATACCTGCGTTTCAGCTGCTTCTCCTTCCGCATCGCTCAATTTAGCTACAAAAGAACCAGGGTATTTTCGCTTGCGAAATGCCTCCGCCGTATTGGCACAAACGGAACAAGAAGATCGCCTTACCTGGCTGATCAACCCATATTTTTCTTCTTTTGGAAATTCTTTGCTCAATTCATGAATCTCCGTCGCTATATCAAATGCCAACTGAAAAACCTCCAATTCGCGATGTGTTCTAATCTTCGGCATAATTCTTTCGTTTATAATAATGACGAGAAACACCCCCATTTTCCATAAATTCGTTCCACAATTTTTCAAAAAAAAGAGAGCACAAGAACAGGAAGGGAAGAAAAGAAAAGATAAAAAAGGAACAAGAAACATCCCACCCTCCCACTCTCCCACTCTCTCACCCTCCAAGCTTGAGCGTGGAAGCATGGGAACAGGGGAACGTTTCACAAAAAACATCTCACCCTCCCACTCTCTCACCCTCCAAGCTTGAGCGTGGAAGCATGGGAACATTTTACAAAAAACATCTCACCCTCCCACCCTCTCACCCTCTCACCCTCCTAACATGGTCATCCCATTCGCCCTCCCCTTCATCGACGACGAAGTCGTCCGTGAAGTCACCGACGCCCTCACCGGCACCGGCTGGCTCACCACCGGCCCCAAAGTGCGGCAACTCGAAGAAGAAGTCGTGAAACTGTGCGGCGCACCTGCCGCCCTCTGCGTCAACTCCTGGACCTCAGGCGCTATGCTGGCCCTGCGCTGGTACGACGTAGGCCCCGGCGACGAGGTGATTATCCCCGCTTATACGTATAGCGCCACCGCCCTCTGCGCCCTCAATATCGGCGCCAAGGTGGTGATGGTGGATGTGGGCGATGATTTTAATATCCTGCCCGAGCGCATTGCGGCGGCGATTACGCCCCGCACGAAGGCGGTGCTGCCCGTGGATATCGGAGGCTGGCCCTGCGATTATGACGCGATTATGCAAGCGGTTGATAGTGAGGCGGTACGCGCTGTATTTCAGCCCGCCGGCGACAAGCAGCGACTGCTGGGCCGCCCCCTGGTGCTGGCCGACGCGGCGCATAGCATCGGCGCTACTTACAAGGGTCGCCCTGCCGGCACGCTGGCTGATATCACGGTTTTTTCTTTTCATTCTGTAAAAAATGTGACGACCGGCGAGGGCGGCATTGTGTGCCTGAATCTGCCCGATCCCTTCGACAACCAGGCGGAGTACCGTTTTATGAAGGTCTTCGCCCTCAATGGTCAGACGAAAAGCGCTTTTGAGAAAAACCAACCCGGCGCCTGGCGTTATGATATTATCGCGCAAGGCCTCAAGGTGAATATGCCCGACCTCTGCGCGGCGGTGGGCCTCGCCCAGATCAGGCGCTACGCTACCCTGCTG
This sequence comes from Saprospiraceae bacterium, assembly GCA_013360405.1. Lineage (GTDB taxonomy): Bacteria > Bacteroidota > Bacteroidia > Chitinophagales > Saprospiraceae > JABWBR01. Next base: position 20,972 of record JABWBR010000103.1, on the reverse strand, counting down.
CTGCCCGAACGCAAACGCATTTTTGAGCGTTATAATGCCGCTTTCGCCAACTACGACTGGGCTATCCTGCCCCCCTTCGACAACGCCGAACGCAGCTCTTCGTACCACCTCTACCCCCTGCGCATCAAGGGTTTTGACGAAAGCCGCCGCGACGAGGCTATCCGCATTATTTCGGAAAAAGGGGTGGGTGTGAATGTGCATTATATCCCGATGCCGATGCTGACGTTGTTTAAAGACCTGGGCTTTCAGATGGCGGATTATCCGCGCACGTTTGATTTGTACCAAAATGAAATCTCCCTGCCCATCTACAACGGCCTGACGGATGAGCAGGTGGCGTACGTGGTGGAGGCCGTGGTAGAGGGGGTGAGAGTGGTTGTCGGTTGTCGGTTGTGAGTTGTCGGTTATTAGTAAATTTTAACAAAAATAATGAACCCATAACTCACAACCCACAACCCACAACAAAAATAAATGCCCCATTCCCCCCAAGCCCCTCCTGAATGCCGTAACTTGCACATACCAAAAAAAATCATCAACATGAAAACCCGCGACCATATCAGATCATCATCCCAGCGCCGGGGTAAACCTGAGTTTCCAGTAATGGAGCTAATAGAAGGTATGCCCGTGTATTACCGGGGATACCGGCAATACCTGCAAGGCGTGAGTCCAAAAGAAAACGTCATGGGTAGCGGCATGTTGCAATCGTTGATCACCTCGGCCATCCTGGTTTACCTGGCCAGGCAATTAGAAGAAAATGAATACTTATTAAGTACGAACCAAAGCGGACTTCGCATCAGCGAAAAAACTATGCTCGCTAATGATATTGCGGTATTCAAACGCAATGACATACCGGTGAAAGCCATTGGCAAAGGGTATTTTACTGTGCCTCCCATAGCGGTTATCGAAATTGACACCAAAGCAGATCCGGAGATTGAACAATCGATGAACTACCCATCCAAAAAAACGCAACTACTCCTCGACTTCGGGGTTCAAGAAGTCATCTGGATTTTCACCGACCCCCGGAAGATATGGCTTGCTACACCCAACAAACCCTGGGCTGTAGTAGAATGGGATCAGGAGATCAGCATTATGGGCCATAGCATACAACTGGATCTCTTTCTTCGCGAAAAAGGGATTATTCTGTGATTATCTGTTGTCGGTTGTCCGTCCTCCGTTATCCGTTGTCGGAACAGAGAACAGAGAACAGAGAACAGAGAACAGAGAACAGAGAACAGAGAACAGAAAACAGAAAACAGAAAACAGAGAACAGAGAACCGACCATGTACCTCCCCCTCAAACGCCTCTTCGACATACTCTTCGCCCTGCTGGCGTTGGCCATATTATCGCCTCTATTTGCGATAATCATCCCGCTACTGCGCCTTACCGGCGAGGGAGAAATATTTTATTTTCAAAAAAGAATCGGCTATCGCAACCGCACGTTTTTCATCTGGAAATTCGCCACCATGATAAAAAACAGTCCCAACCTGGGCACGGGCACCCTCACCCTGCGCAACGACCCCCGCGTGACGCCCCTGGGCCGCTACCTGCGTATGACCAAAATCAACGAACTGCCGCAACTCGTCAATATCCTCAAAGGCGATATGAGTCTGGTGGGACCGCGCCCGCAGGTGGAGATAGATTTTTTGGCCTACCCGGCTGATATCCAGGCGATTATTTACAACGTCAGGCCGGGCCTAACCGGCATCGGCTCTATCATTTTCCGCGATGAAGAAAAGCTCATTTCCGAATCGGGAATGCCCCCCCGCGATTTTTACGTACAGCACATCGCTCCCTACAAAGGCGAATTAGAACGCTGGTATCAGCAACACCTCTCGTTTTTTACCGATTTTTTCCTAATTTGCCTCACGGCCTGGGTGATCGTTTTTCCGCACAGTCGCCTGCCCTACCGCCTGTTTCGGGGATTGCCGCCGGCGCCCGGGTTTCTCCCAGGATGGGAGGGTGGGAGGGTGAGAGAGTGAGAGGGTGAGAGACTAACCCATAACCGACAACCGACAACCGATAACCGATAACCGATAACCGACAACCGATAACCGACAACCGACAACCGACAACCGACAACCCACAACCCACAACATGATCCTCCCATTCGACATCGACAAATTCATAGCGCAGCACGTAACAGGCAGGCAGCATAGCTTGCTGGAAGCCGACCTCGCTGCGCACGAATTATTATTACACGAACGCGCCGCCGGGCAATCCGTGCTGGTCATCGGCGGGGCGGGAAGTATCGGGGCGGCCTTTATCAAGGCCCTGCTACCCTACCGGCCTGCCAGGCTTTACGTGATAGATACCAACGAAAACGCCCTCACCGAACTTACCCGCGACTTGCGCTCGACGCCGGGATTATTTATGCCCGACGATTACAAGCCCTATGCCATGAGTTTTGGCGACCGGGTGTTTCAGAAGCTGCTGCACCGCGAGGGGCCTTTCGACATCATCGCCCATTTTGCCGCCCACAAACACGTGCGCAGCGAAAAAGACCACTACGCGGTAGAGGCTATGATCGAAAACAACGTGTTGCGCACGCACCGCCTGCTGAAAATGCTGGCCGAGCAGCCGCCGAAGCGGTTTTTCAGCGTATCTACCGACAAAGCCGCCAACCCGGTCAACGTGATGGGCGCCAGCAAAAAACTGATGGAAGAGCTGTTGATAAGTTTTTCCGACGCCTACCCCATCTGCACCGCCCGCTTTGCCAACGTAGCTTTCTCTAACGGCAGCCTGCTCGACGGTTTCCTGTACCGGCTAGTGAAACGACAGCCGCTGACGGCGCCCCGCGATATCCGACGTTTTTTTGTGAGCCCCCGCGAAGCCGGCGAACTCTGCCTGCTGGCCTGCCTGCTGGGCCACCCCGGCGATATCTATTTTCCCAAACTCGCCGAAGCGCATATGAAAACTTTCCAGGAAATCGCCGCCGCCCTGCTCCACTATATGGGCTATACCCCCCTCGAGTGCGCCTCGGAAGACGAAGCCCGCGAAGCGGCCGCCCAACTCAAACCCAAAGACAAAAACTATCCCGTCTTTTTTTTCGACTCGGATACTTCAGGCGAAAAACCCTACGAAGAATTTTATACCGACCAGGAAGATATCGACTGGCAACGCTTTGATGGCCTCGGCGTGATCAGCGGCCGCACTCCCCACTCCCGCTACGATATCGAGAAGTTCCTGCGCCGCCTCGAAAATCTCTTCCGCGAAGAAAAATTATCCAAAAGCTCGATCGTTCAACTGCTCACCGATTTTATCCCCTCTTTCCACCATATCGAAACCGGGAAGGGCTTAGATCAGAAGATGTGAGTCGGTTCTCCGTTGTCGGTTGTCCGTTCTCTGTTCTCCGTTCCTTATCTTTGCCAGTAGAGACAAATCATGATTTGTCTAACCAAACAGAGAACAGAGAACAGAGAACAGAGAACAGAGAACAGAGAACAGAGAACAGAGAACAGAGAACAGAGAACAGAGAACAGAGAACAGAGATACAACCTTCCCCCCAGCTTAGCGCTCTTTGTATAAAAACGCAAAGAAAGCTGCGCCTGGATGACCACTACCCTGCGAATGAATGACGCCGAACTGATAGCGGCCTGCCTGGCCAACGACCGACGAGCGCAAAAGGCGCTTTACGACCGTTACTGCAACGCGATGTATACCCTGGCCTACCGCATCACCGGCGATTACGACACCGCCAACGACGTGCTGCAGGAGGCTTTTGTGAAAGTGTTTAACCACCTGGCCGGTTTTCGCCAGGAGTCGACGCTGGGCGCCTGGATAAAAGTGATCGTGACGCGTACCGCCCTCAGCAAATTGCGCAAGCAAACGCGCTGGGAAGAACTCACCCCCAATCACCAGGAAGAATCCCTGGATTGGGGCCACCGCATCGATATCGACTACCTCGACCAGGCTATCCAATCGCTGCCGGTAGGCTACCGCACGGTGTTCTGGCTGATCGAGGTGGAAGGCTACGGCCACAAGGAGGTGGCGGAGATGCTCGGCATCTCGGAAGGCACCTCGAAGTCGCAGCTGTTTTATGCCAAGAAGAGGCTCCGGGAAATACTGGGAGAGAGGGGGTGAGGGTGAGAGTGTGGGAGGGAGAGAGGGAGTGAGGGTGAGACCTTGGCGAAGGGGCGACTCTGCGATTGATCCTAAGCCTTAGTGGTACTTCGTGCCCTTAGTGCCTTAGTGGCAAAAAAAAACCGAGTAAATCCCAATTTGAAATTTAATGAAAGAAAAAAACAAAAATACCCTACAGCATGCCCTGGCGCAGCTGCCGCAATACCAGCCCGACGAGGCCCTGTGGCAGCGCATTGAAGGGCAACTGGCCGAGGCGCCGCTCCACGAAGCGCTACAACGGCTGCCCTCGCGGCAGCCGTCTGAATACGTTTGGCAGGGCATCGAAAAGCAGTTGGGTCGCAAGGGACAATTACGGAGCTTGCAACTCGCGCGCTGGGTGGCGGCGGCAGCCGTATTGTGCGGCATAGGCTTCGCCATGCATTGGCTGCTGGGCGATACCCCCGCACGCGTGACTACAGCCTACGCCCAGGAACAGGCACAGTGGCCGGTGACTTTACCCCCCGCCGATGCCGGCGACGAAGAAGCCTTCCAGGAAATACCCCGCATGCTGATGACCAGCGTGGTGGGTAGCGCCCGCGAAGAAATTGCCGGACTGCAAAGCAACCTCGATGAACTCAATGAGGCCGTGAACGAAACCCAGTCGATGATCAAACGATATGGCGCCGACGGCCAATTGCTGCAACAAATAGTGGAACTCGAACGCGAAAGAACGCTGGTAATTAAACAAATGGCGGCGTTGTTGTGAGTTGTCGGTTGTCGGTTGTCGGTTGTCGGTTCTCTGTTATCCGTTCATTAACTTTGCCAGTTATACTTAACAGAAAACAGAGAACAGAGAACAGAGAACAGAAAACAGAAAACAGAAAACAGACAACAGAGAACAGAGAACAGAGAACAGAGAACAGACAACAACCCAATGCTCAACAGCCTGTATCGACATATGACAAACCACCTCCTCTACCTGCTGGCCGGCTGGGTACTGGCTGCCCCCGTTTTTGCCCAAAATACCACCGTACACGTGGTGAGCCGTACCATTGAAAAGACGTTTAATTACAAAAACGGTTATGAGGTAAATATTGAAGGAGAAAAAGCCGATATCAACATACGCACATGGGATAAAAAAGAGATCGCCGTCACGATCACGCTACTGGCCAAACACCCCGACAAAGCCGTTGCAGAACGCGACATAGAGTCGCTGCAATACGTGGCACAACGCCAGAAAAACAATATCTACCTGCGCAATTTTGTGCACGTGTCGCAAAACGGCAAGGCTGTCGAAGCCCAACTTTCGGCGACCTATACCATTACCCTGCCCCAGGAATGCCCGGTATACCTGAAAAACCACTTCGGAGAAGCGCAAGTCTCCAACCTCAACGGCCGGTTGAAGATCAATGGTTCCTTTAGCAAAATAGGCATGGAAAACGTGCAGGGCATCATAGAGGTGCAATCCAAATTCGGGGATATCATGGGCCGCAAACTCAACGGCGATATCTCGATGCGCACCCGCCGATCCGATATTACACTCTACGACCTCAAAGGTCGCTGCAATATAGAAGCCGCCTACGGCATCGTTAATCTCTTCGCCTCCCGCGACCTGCTCGACCTCATGGTCAGAGGCGAACAAACCGATGTCTATTTCCACCATCCCGACCCGCAATGGTTCGGCTATTCACTCACCGCCACACACGGCAAGGTCGTCTTACCCGAGAAAATGCGTTTTTCTTTCCAGGAAAATCTCCCCGACAGCAAGAAGGTCCAGTTTAAACCCACCCGCGAGTACTACGCCAATGTGACGATCAGCGTCAATTTTGGAAGCATTTTTGTGAAGAAGTAATGATGTCGGTTGTCGGTTGTCGGTTATCGGTTATCGGTTATCGGTTGTCGGTTGTCGGTTGTCGGTTATGGGTTAGTATCTCCCTCTCACACTCTCACACTCTTCTCACACTCTCACACTCTCACACTCTCACACTCTCACACTCTCACACTCTCACACTCTCACACTCTCACACTCTCACACTCTCACACTCTCACACTCCCTCCCTCCTAAACGGGTGCCTCGCCGTCCACTTCGCCGGAGGCTCAAGGAACCGTACCATAAAAGGCAGGATCAGATTGCCCCACCAGCAGCGATGGCGCAGAAAACTGTGCAGATATTGAGGAGTGGCGCCCACCGAGCTCTTGATCTCCATGGCCGTGCGCGAGAAAACGACGCGTTTGGCGCCGAGCTCGATGCCTTGCTTTACGATATCGTAGAGCATGTTGAGATAAAGCTGGTAGTGCGTATTGGCATCGTCGCGCAGTCCCAGGAAGTGGGCTTCGAGCTCTTCGCCGTTGAGTACGGTGGTAAAAAAGCCCAGTAGTTCCTCGCCGCGAAAATAACCTTTGGCTGAAAAGCGGTGCGGGAAGGCCTGGGCCAATTGCTGAAAATAGCGAGGGTGCAGCTGCACCATATTAAACTCGGCTTTGCCGGAGATATGCCCGTAGAGCTCGTGGATGATCGCTTCGTTTTCCTGGAGGAAGTCGACGTCCAGTTCGCGTAGCTCGAGCCCTTGCACGGCTTTGAAGGCCCGCCTGGCCCGCACGCGGTACTTCGAGCTCATGGCGTCGAGGTAGTCGTCGAAGGTATGCCAGAGGGGATCCAGGTCCATCACCATATTGGGTTGAAAGGGGGCTAATACACAGCCTCTTTGCTTCCAGAATGCATCAGCAAGGGGCTGGGGCTGCATATCCTTGATCATGAGGCCGTCAATGCGGGTACCCTGGGCGTCGAGCTGGCTGCACAGGGCGGTGATGGCTTCTTCGAGCAGTTGTAAACTCTGGGGTGTTGCTATATCTTCCGCAAAAGCAGAACCGTGCCGGCCGGTGAGCAACAAATTGCCGCAAACCAGTGCCCGGATGTGCACGCGGGAGGCTACTGCGGTGCGCAGCCTGTTTTTCAAGCGCGTCCATAGGCCTGTGCCGGCATGCGCGTCGAATTGAATGTGTTCGCGGGCGTTAAAATCGAGCAGTTGGCACAATGCCACGCCCACCGGTTCGCCCTGGTAGCGGAAAAGCAGGTATTGAAACGACATGCCCGCGGGCGGCGCCTCGCTCAGCATTTCCAGATAAGGCAATTGGAGGAAAAGATCGTTTTCAGGCGCCACGGACTGCCAGGCCTCGGGCAGGGCGGCCGCGCTGTCGGTCCACTCACAGGAGAAACCCGGCACACTCAGCTGTATCGATTGCCGCCCCGATTGCTTTGATCCGGTGGCAGGGGCAATGCCCATGGAAAACAAATGTTGAGCGAGCGCGGATACTACACAGTTTTTTTCTCTCGCAGTGACCTGACGTGACTTCATTCTTTCGGTGATAGTGGGTGTATAAGTAGTAATCAAACGCAAGGATAAGACAAAAAGTTGCGAGCAGATGTCGGCTATAAGCTATTTTTGCCGTGTGGCAATTTACTCAAATCCTCAAATCCTCAAATCCTCAACACATGACAAAGTCCCACGCACTCATCGGCTTCGCATTGGTATTATTTTTTACAAATTGCAAGCAGGAAGAAAAGACGGTCGCCGACCTGAAAACGCACTTGCCCGGCGAGTGGGAGGTTGAATCGCTGCACGTGCAGGTAAATACCGCCGACAATACCGATTCCAGCTACGTATTTGAAGCGCAGCGCGATAGCTGGGTAGCCCAATTCCAGGTAAAGCCCTTTCGCACTTATTATGGCGAAGACAATAAATATCGCATCGAATACCGCACGCAATACGATTCGATTATCAGCACTTCGCGCGGCATCTGGAATGTATTCGGCGATACGCTCTGGCGCATTGAACCCACGGCCACTTATCAATACGTGGTTAAACTCAAACCCGGCCGCCTGGAGTACAAATCCCTGGTCGACTGGGACGGCGACGGCCAGGAAGACGATGATTATACGGAGGTGCAAAGGTTTTTGGGGCGGTGAATCCGTTGTCGGTTGTCGGTTGTCGGTTGTCGGTTATCCGTTCCTTACCTTTGCCAGTAGAGACAAATCATGATTTGTCTCTACCTAACCAAACAGAGAACAGAGAACAGAGAACAGACAACAGAGAACAGACAACAGACAACAGACAACAGACAACAGAGAACAGAGAACAGAGAACAGAGAACAGAGAACAGACAACAGAGAACAGACAACAGAGAACAGAGAACAAAAATTTTATTATTTCAAACAAACCCGTATCTTCACCCAACACTTAAAACAAAACCTAAACCTATGGAAGAAATGCACGTAAACTGGCTGGCCGTAGTTGTATCGGCAATCGTACCGATGGTAGTCGGCTTTTTGTATTATCACCCGAAAGTGTTGGGGGGAGTTTGGATGAAAGCCAACGGCTTTACGTTGGAAAGCATCGGCACAGGGCCGAAACCCATACTTTTTGGCGTGGCGCTGTTGCTGTCTTTCATGCTATCTCTTTGGATGGCCGCCAACGTGACCGGCCCGGGGCAGGATGTGGCGCCAGACGGGCATAGTTATGCTACATTCGGCCATGGCGTAGTGCACGGACTTATCCACTCTGTCATGTTCCTGCTACCCATACTCGGCACACAATCTGTGTTTGAAAAACGCGGCTGGGCCTGGGTTTTTGTCAACCTCGGCTATTGGGCCGTGACGCTCTCTGTAATGGGCGGCATACTCAGTATGTGGCGTTGAAGGGAGGGTGAGAGAGTGAGAATGTGGGAGGGTGAGATCAGAGATTCCCACTCTCCCACAATATAACATTCACAATTGAAAATTAATAGGTAGGAGTGGGAGGGTGAGATCAGAGATTCCCACTCTCCCACTCTCCCACCCTCTCACCCTCTTCCATCAGGGGTGGCAGTGAAAATTCAGCTTTTTGCTTACCGTCACGTCGCCTTCGTGGCTAAGAATCGCTATCACCTCTAACTCCATGTCAGTATGGGTAGTTACATTATTCACCCATTGTTCATCGAAAGAGAGGGTTTTGCCGTGGGCGTGTTCGTCAAAGGTAAATACGGCTGAATTATCCGATTTTTTTCGGATATAGATTTCATAACCGTGTAGTTCGCCCTCGGTAGTAATCGTACCTGTAACATGAACGGGGGCTCCCTGTTCGATCATGGCGCCTTCGGCGGGTGTCGTAATGGTAATATTGGCGGTTGTAACAATGGGGTCTTCATCGTTTTTACACGAATAAACACATATCACTATGGCTGTTGCCGCAAGGACAAAAAACAGGCGTTGAAGAATCGACTTCATGACTTAATAATTTGAATAAAAAAATAATAATTACCCGGATGTGAATAAAAATGTGCGGATTAGACCTGAGGCGGGTGAAAAATATTCTTGATAAAATTAACGCAATAAAGGGTTTCGACATACGCATTTGGCGAAGCAGTTTGAAAAGCTCCTGTAAATTGAACTGGTATCGCCGTTTTGCGCGCCGGAATAAACTGGTCGATTTTTAATAATTTGAACACCTGAACAAGGGGCGCTTTTTCGCTCTCCTTATCTTCGGAAACTTGCTGCAACTGCTTTTTCAACTGGCATTTGCCGTTGCATTTCAGCTGCGGTTTGCTTTTATTCTCACAAAGAGTTTGAGTTATGACGCGCTGATTGTACTTCCAATACATTAACACACCCACCTTTAACACCAATGGGTTGAGGAGCGCTAATAGTAATATGGAGGAAAGTAGCTGCCTTTTCATCAGAAACAAACCTACGCATAATAACGCATATTGCCCGATGAGAAAATAGCGAATTGTCGTTGACTTTTCGCTATTCATACAGAAAGGGGGCAGGCTTTTACGATCCTACCCCCTTTCGCATTAGGCGTATCAGGGAAATATATTAAAATTTATCCCAGAAAAGTTTTGTGCTCACCACATCCCCACCAACTGCGCTTGCGGCAGCGGTGTAGTTGTCGGCATTAATCGTTTGCTCTTGAACCGGATAGGTATAACGCACAGGTACATCCGATTCTGCATCGGGAGGAGCTACCAGGACGGGAGAATCCAACCTTCTCCACTCCGTCCAGGCTTCGAAGCCGCGATTGAAGAGCGCTATCCATTTCTGATTTCCGATCTTCTGCTTCCAATCGCCTGCGGCGGTAGCATAGGCTACATCGGCTTTGGCCACGTAAGCATCGACCTGGTTATTAGGCACGCCCCAATATTCCATAGATGCGCGGATGGCAGCTTCGTAATGCCCGGCAGCGGTGCCGCCTACATTCATGTTCCGTTCAACCGCTTCGGCCAGTAGGAAATGCGTCTCAGCTGCGTCAAACAGGATGGACTCATAATCAGGCGCGATGAGTCGGTCGCTAGGCTTGGAATAAGTAGCGTAATTATTGGAGGCGCCGTAGATGCCGCCCGTATAGCCACCGGCGTTGTCTACTGTGAAGTAATAAGGCACGCGCGGGTCGGTCAATGCATTCATAGCATCTACGAGGGTATTGGCAGCTACAAAGTCCTTACGGCCACTCTGTACGAGATCAACCCATACCGGATTGGTATTGGGCGGAGCCGACAGGTAGTGGAAAGCGGCGTTGTCGGCGTTGGAAGTGATGGCTTGAGATGCCACTCTTTCCACGATCAGTTTGGCGCCGGCAGCATCCACGTCGGCCAGGATCATAGCCAGGCGAAGTTGCAGCGACCTGCCGAAATTGGTCCAGCCCTGCATATCGCCGCCATACAGCAAGTCGTTGGCGCCATAACCGCCGGCAGATACCTTAATCGAGTTGACGGCGGCGTCCAGCCTTTCCAGCAGATCGGCATACACCGTAGCCGCATCGTCGTAAACCGGATACACGTTGTCAATATCGAGTGCCTGGGAATAAGGAATATCGCCAAACGTATTGACCAGCGTAGACCAGGCATACACATTCAGTATTTCCGCGCAAGCGTCTTGATTGGCCTGCACATCCGGCGGGAAAAAGGAGGGATCCTGACCGGGAATAAGGCTCTGGCTCTCTTTAAGGTTTTTCAACACGCCAAGGTACATGGTATTCCAGAAGTTCTGCGGAATATTGCGTGTGGCAATGTCATAGTTGGCCTCGTCGGTGTACGTAGTCTCCGTCCATTGTTGGGCCAGCATCCGGAAGATATTAGAGTTCACGTTCGGAGTAGTCATGATATCCACCAAAGCCTTTTGGGCATTGGAGAAGAGAGGCCCGGGATCGACTTGCGCCGGTCGTTTTTTATCCACGTTCAGATCCCCGAAGTCTTTATCGCAGGAGACCAAAACCATAGATATGGTTAGAAGAAAAAATAATATCTTTTTCATACTAAGAGTCGTTTTTAGAATTTAACATTGAGGTTTACACCGAAAGTACGCACGGTCGGGTAGCTGCCCACCTGGTAGCCTTGCAGGTTGCCTGCGCTCAGGCCGTCTTCGGGGTCGGCATCCGGCATATTCTTGTGAATGATCCAGAGGTTGCGACCATAGATGCCCAGGCTCAAACCTTTGATTGCATTGACGCGAGCGAACAGGCTTTTCGGAAAGTCGTAAGTCAACGTCATTTCGCGCAATTTTATAAAGCTGCCGTCGTATACGAAACCTGCAGCCGGCGTGCGGCGATAACCCAGGATACCGAAGGTTTCGGCTTCATGGCGAATATCGTTGGGCGTGCCGTCTTCTTTTACGCCGGGAAGGATAATACCTCCACCTTGGCTGAGCGGCAGGCGGATGTCATTGCCCAGGTCATTAACACCGGCCGTTTCTTCGGCGAGGCCGGTAGCGAGGCCGTAGTAGCGGTCGAGCGACCATACATCGCCGCCTTTGCGGGCGTCAATGAGGAAGCCGAAAGAAAGGCCCTTAAACGTCAATGTGTTATACACCCCTCCCGTCCAGTCGGGATTGATATTGCCGATAATTTCACTGGCCGTAGCTGATTGCAGATAGCGGCCGTTGGCGCCTACTATTTTGTTGCCATTGTCGTCATACACGAAGTTGCGACCGCGGATGGTGCCATAAGGCTCATTCAAAGAAGCATTGATACTCACGCCGCCCTGGAAAGAGCCCAGCAAGAGGTTGTCAATGCCGCCCAGGTCGAGCACCTTGTTTCGGTTGCGGGCCCAGTTGACGTCAACGCGCCATTTGAAATTAGGCTTATTGACCGGGCGCAGGAATACCTGAAGTTCTATACCGGTATTTTCAACATCGCCGGCATTGATATATTTGGCGCTGTAACCGGTAGTTCTGGATACGGCAGCCGGAATGATCTGGTCAACCGTGTTCATCTTATACCATGTCAAATCGAAACCTAATTTGTCATTGAGGAAACGCATTTCCAGACCAGCTTCCAGGCTAGTGGTTTGTTCCGGCTTCAGGTCGGCGTTGTTTTTCGTAGTCGTAACGGAAGCCAAGCCTGCATCGCCGAAAGGAGTACCCAGGTTATATACATCGAGTACGCTGAGCGGTGGCGCCGTATTACCGACTTCTGCATAGTTCAGTCGGATTTTGCCAAAGGTAACCGCTTCATTATCAGGAATAAACCTGGAGAATATGAAACCCAGCGAAGCTGAAGGATAATAGTAGATATTATTGCCCGCGGGTAGCGAGGAAGCCTGGTCGCGGCGCATGGTTACGTCGAGGATAGCCCAGCCATCATAAACGAAGCCCACTTTTCCGAATATACCATCCACTTCGAGTTGCGTATAACCCTCAGATGGCGCCTGAAGCGGGTTTCTGGAATTAGACAGCGAATACAAGCGGGGCAGTGCAAGACCGCCGTTAGTCGTAGCCCTGATGGAAGAAATTTCGTTTTTGCGAATATTGGTACCGATCAAAGCGTCGAATTTCAGATTGCCGACCAGGTCTATTTGTTTCACCTGGGCCATCAGGTCGTAGTTGATCTCCTGGAAGCTGCGGTTGTAACGCGAGTACTGCGATACGTCTACACTACCCACTGCGATACGCTCTTCCTGAACTTCGTCGTAGCGGTCGAGCGATACCCGGCCCACGATATCCAGCCAGCTGGTCAGGCTGTAATTCAAGCCGATATAGCCCAGATAGCGGTTGCGGGTATCGTTCTGGTAGTTTTCATAGCGGGTCCAGTACACGTTGTCCCAATAAATAGGCACCAGGTCAGTGGGGTCGGCCCAGTTCCAGGTGATATTTTGCTTGGTGCGCTCGTAAGCTGCCCTTTGCTCCTCCACATCCACGTTTACTTGCCACCATTGGCGGAAAGAAGTCATCAGGTTCTTAGAGTCGTACCCCGTACCGTAGCGGCCTAAACCTTCAGTGTTAGTATAATTGATAGAAGAATTTACCGTCAGTTTATCCGTCAGGTTGTAAGCCGCACTAAAGTTCACCATATTTTTGGTGATGCTGCTATTGGGCAAAATGCCGTTGTCGTCGGCATAGGTGTAACCCAACTTGAAAAAGCCTTTGTCATTACCGCCATCAATAGTGATGTTATTGCTGGTGCCTACGGCTGTTTCAAAGAAAGCGGTGGGGTCGTTTTCGGCTGCTACCCAGGGACGGGGTTTGCCGTAGTTGGGAGAAGAAGGGTCAAAAGAATCCCACTGGTAAACCAAGACATTGGGATCGAAAGCTGCCCCCCAGGAGGCGTCTTCACTGAGCGGAGTCACCAGGTCGTTTATGCCGTCGCCGTTGATGTCACGGGAGAGGAAGTAACCTGATTCGTCTTCGTAGTAAGGGCCGTATCCGCCTCCGTATTTTTTTTGATACGTCAGGAAGGTCGTTTTGTCAATTTTACCGAAGTTGAAGCCCGTGTTCAGTGTGACACCGAGACCTTTGTCTTTGCGGCCTTTTTTGGTAGTGATCATCACCACGCCGTTGGCTGCGCGCGAGCCGTACAATGCAGTAGCAGCAGCGCCTTTCAATACGGTAATAGACTCCACGTCGTCGGCGTTGATGTCATTGGCAGCATTGCCATAGTCATAACCGAGACGACCGGTAGTTTGGTTGCCCGTATTCGTGTTGGAGTTGTCAACCGGTACGCCGTCAATCACGAACATGGCCTGGTTGTCGCCGGTAAGCGACTTGCTGCCCCGCAGTACGATGTTGGTAGAACCGCCGAGGTTGTTGTTCCGCTTTACGTTCAAGCCGGCTACACGACCGCTCAGGGTGTTCACTACGTTGGCATCGCGAGTGCCCGTAATCTCCCCGCCGTCTACCTTTTGGGCGGAGTAGGGCAACTCGTTTTTGTAGCGGGTTACACCGAGGGCCGTTACGACGACTTCTTCGAGCACCTGCCCCGATTTGAGCTCCACGTCCACTACGTTAGACGCTCCCAATGCTACTTCCATAGAGTTGAAGCCGGTGTAGCTGAACAATAGCGCAGTGGCGTCAGCGGGGACACGGAGGGAGTAATTCCCGTCGACATCTGTAACGGTGCCTGTGGTCGTTCCCTTCACGAGAACGGAGGCGCCAATTAACGGTGTACCATCATCGCCGATAACCGTGCCCGTCACGGTTCGCTGGGCAATCGCCAGGGCGACTAGTCCCAACAGGAGGGCGAAGGTTAGTAATAGTTTTTTCATACTAAAAAAATGATTTGGTTAAAAAATGGTGACTGAGAGCAGTCTCGTGCATACAATACTATACAACACGTGTGCAGTCGGCTGCTTTTTTTTTATTACTGAGACTTGTAAAATTGAGCTGTGGTAAGGTAGGAAGGGCGCACCGTTAACTCCGATGCAAACGAAAGCAAATTGTTGTTGATCAAATGATTAAGCGTAAGCTCCATTTGTCGTGGTCCTTTGATGTGTGGTGACTGATTCAAACGCGTTAAACCGTTTGCTTTTTTACTATCGTAAATATAGCAACTCTTAACCTTAATTTAACGAATTGCCGCTATGAAATGCGGCCAGGGGGGAGAAAATAAATATTTGCATAGCTTAAAATCAGGCGGTGACTTCGGATATTTTGCCGTCAACTTTAGGAAAACTCAAGCGATATTTTTTTTACCACAGAGTTAACCGGAGTGCACACAGAGTGACACAGTGCGAGATTTTGACTCTGTGTCACTCCGTTTTACTCCGTTTAACTCTGTGGTAAAATAATCGGCTTAATACTACTTTGTCACTTTAAAACCAGGCATACCGCATATTACGCTCCTCCGGAGCTTTTGAGATCTTTTCATTGCTAATTCTACCAATATTTCGGCCCTCCGGGCCTTAAAAGATGCCCCAAAAGCCCCAGAGGGGCGTATCTATTGGTAGAATAATCATGAACAAAGTATATTACAGCCCCAGCGGGGCGCAATGTGCCCACGTTTTTCATGCAACATTTGAAAGTGACAAAGTAGAATTAAGTTAAAGAAATTAGATTTCGAGTCACGTCATAAATTGTCACAACACAAAAAGCGCCACCCGGAATGATTTCCGAGCGGCGCTTCTTATTTGTATGTCGGGGTGACTGGACTCGAACCAGCGACCTCTACGTCCCGAACGTAGCACGCTACCAACTGCGCTACACCCCGAAAACGCTTTCCTTGCGGTTAAAGCGACGCAAATATATAGGCTTTTTTCATAAATGCCAAAATTGGAAGCCTAAGTCATTCCGAAAAAAATCAGAATGACTTAGGCGCCTGCATTTACTTGGCGTTGGCGTGGCGAACCGTAAAGATGAATATCGCCCCGTAACCTATGGCAAGCATAAGGTGGAAAATCATAAACGTAGTATTCTGCATCACAATGCCGCCGATGACGGCGCCAAGGAAGTACAGGGCCAGAATGCCCTCGAATACCGTCGTCCACGACAATTTTTTGCTCAGGTACTTATGCTTGGTGAAGCTATCGGTAATCGTCTTGATATTAAACTTGGGCGTGCGCACAAAAGCCGATTTCTTGCCCAGATAACCTTGAATAACCGCTATCGTATTGTGCAGCGACAAGCCCATCGACAGCGCCAGGAACAGGGGGAAAAGGAATACAAACTTGTAAATCGACTTCCCAAAGTCTTCCCGGTGATGGTTGGCAGGACTCTGAATATTGGCCACATAATACACGGCGATAATCGACAACATACCGATGAGGAAATACGCAAAGAAATTGCGATCGAAGCCCATCTCTATGAGGTCGCCCAGCAAGAAAAGCAAGGGCACGCTGAATACGCCGGTAATGAACACAAAAACAAATACCGAGCTGCCCAGCAGATGTAGCGTAGCGTGAAACTTCTTGCCGAAAGTCATATTCGACTTCCATACCGTGGGAAGCATCTTTTTGGCCGTTTCGGCGCCGCCTTTCATCCAGCGGAATTGCTGCGACTTGAGGCTGTTCATCTCTACGGGAAGTTCAGCGGGCGCGCCGATATCTTCCAGGAATTTGATCTTCCAGCCTTTCAGCTGCGCGCGGATGCTCAGGTCGAAATCTTCGGTGAGCGTATCTGCTTCCCAGCCGCCGGCATCTTCTATCGTCTGACGGCGCCAAACGCCGGCAGTACCGTTGAATTGGAGCAGATAGTCGCCTTTCATGCGGCCTACTTGTTCCACCGTAAAGTGTACGTTGAGCTGCAGCGCCTGCAACTTGGTAATCAGCGAATAATCTTCGTTGATATGTTCCCAGCGCGTTTGCACCACCCCGATTTTGGGGTCTTGTGCGAAGTACGGAATCGTCTTTTTCAAAAAGTCGGGGCGCGGCAGAAAGTCGGCGTCGAAAATAGCCAGAAATTCGCCTTTGGCGTAAGCCATACCGTCTTTGAGCGCGCCGGCCTTGTAGCCTTTGCGAACCGGCCGGCGAATCTGTTCGATGTTGTAGCCTAGCGCCTTGTACTCATCAACTTTGCGCTTAGTGATTTCCACAGTTTCGTCGGTAGAGTCGTCGAGGATATGCACCTCAAAGCGATCGCGCGGATAATCAAACTGGATGATGTTGTCGATAAGCCTTTCCACCACGTACATCTCGTTGAAAATGGGGAGTTGTACCGTTACGAAAGGATACTCTTTGAGTTCGGTTACTGGGGTAGCCGGCTGGGGCTGAGCGTCGAAAGCGGCTTGATCCGGCATGGAAGCCGGCGCGGCATCGGCATCGGCCTTGCGTTTGCCCTTCTTGTAATGGAAGAGCAGGTTGAACTGCATCACGCAATATATCGTGATATACAAGAGTGCAGTGGTGTAAATACCCAATACGGCATAAGCAATAAAGGACATCTTGCGTAGGTTTTAGTTTTGAATTGATGATTCGTCAAACTGACACTTCAACGCTTCATACAACCCATTGATTGTTACAAAAGTTTGAATATAGTCCACAATATTTTATGACCGGCCATCATACTGCCTCGCAGGGTGCCCGACACCTTTGAAGTGCCCACCCTGCGGCGGTAACTCACCGGTACTTCCGTGCATTTCAGTTTCTCTTTGGCGGCCTTTACTTGCATCTCTACCGTCCACCCAAAATCGGGGTCTTCCATGTTCATCTGTACCAGCCGCGGAAAGCGAATGGCGCGAAACGGGCCCAGGTCGGTAAACTGATAGTTGTAGAAAAAGCGGATCAGGTTGGTGGCCAACCAATTGCCAAAAATTTGTTGGGGCATCATCGAACCGCGTTCCAGGCTGCCCAATACACGGGAGCCAATCACCAGGTCGGCTTTGTCATCTATGATCGGTTGCACGAGCCGGTGCATCTCTTCTGGGTGGTCCGAATAATCGGCATCCATGAACACCACTATGTCGGGCTGTTGATCAGCAGGCTTCTGTTTCAGGTAGTTTATCGCCGTCTGGCAGGCGCTGCCATAACCCATTCGCGGTTCGTTAAGTACGGTGGCGCCCGCAGCCTTTGCGACCTGCACCGTGCGGTCGGTACTTGCATTGTTGCAAACGACAACTTCTCTTACCAGCCCCTCCGGAATAGCCGAAAGCACCAGGCCTATTGATCTTTCTTCGTTGTGCGCAGGTATGATTACGTCAATCACAGGCTTTTTCAAAAGTTTTTCCCGTTTGTGATGAATGCAGGGTATATTTGGTGCTGGGCAATTTTGTGTTGCTAGTGGGATTTGATCTCTTCATTATCGTTCTGACGGACAATGACCGGTTTGGTAACGCAAAGTTAGTATTTTTTTGGTTTATAGGTTTATAGGTTTATCAATAAACGCATAAACCCATAAACCCATAAACAAACTTAGCCATATCATTATGAAAACAAATATTTCAGTATTTATACTATGTATCGTCAACGCCGTGTTGTTCGGCCAGGGCTTAGACAAACAAGTAGCGTCAGACTATGCCTACCTGGAGTCGCTTTACCTGCACTTGCACCAGCATCCCGAGTTGTCTTTTCATGAAAAAGAAACATCCGCTCGCATGGCCGCAGAATTGCGGCAACTGGGCTTTGAAGTCACCGAAAAAGTCGGCGGCTATGGCGTGGTGGGCGTACTTCGCAACGGCGCCGGCCCCACGGTGCTCGTCAGGGCCGACATGGACGCGCTGCCCGTAGCCGAGGAGACCGGCAAACCCTATGCCAGCAAGGCAACGGCAAGCGATGAAGCAGGGCGCACGGTGGGCGTGATGCATGCCTGCGGCCACGATGTGCACATGACGGCCTGGGTAGGCACGGCCCGCGCACTGGCCGCCCTCAAAAAACAGTGGAAAGGCACACTCGTGATGATCGCCCAGCCCGCCGAAGAACGCAGCGGCGGCGCCAAAGCTATGCTGGCCGATGGTTTATTCGAAAAATTTCCCACGCCCGATTATGCCCTGGCTATCCACGTGAGCGCCGGGCTTCCCGCCGGCGAAGTGGGCATGTGTAAAGGCTATATGATGGCCAATGTGGATATGCTGGACATCACGGTCTACGGCCGCGGCGGCCACGGCGCTGCGCCGCACACTACTATTGACCCCGTGGTGCTCGCTGCCCGCCTCATCCTGGATTTTCAAACGATCGTGAGCCGGGAAATTATCCCCACAGAACCCGCTGTACTGACGGTGGGCTCTATCCACGGCGGCAACAAGGGCAATGTGATTCCCAACGAAGTGAAAATGGAGCTTACGCTGCGCTCTTATTCTGACGAAGTGCGCAATGCCATGATCGAAAAAATTCAGCGCATTTGCCGGGGAGTAGCCGCCTCCGCCGGACTCCCCGAAGATATGTACCCCAAGGTAGTAGTGAGAGACGAGTCTACGCCCTCCCTTTACAACGACCCCGCCCTGACGGAACGCATCAACGGCGTATTTAAACGCCTGCTGGGCGAATCAAAGGTGCGCGAAGTGCCCCAGGTGATGACGGGCGAAGATTTCGGGCGCTTCGGTCGCACTACCCACAAAGTACCGGTTTTGCTGTATTGGCTCGGCGCTATCGACCCCGACCGGCTGGCCGCAGCAAACCGGGGCGAGGCCCCCTACCCTTCGCTCCATAGCTCTACGTTCGCTCCCCTACCCGAACCCACGATAAAAACCGGGGTGCTGACGATGACGGCCGCGGTGCTGGAGTTGTTGAAGTAGCGGTTAGTTGTGGGTTGTCGGTTATCGGTTATGAGTTGTCGGTTATGAGTAATAGGTTCTTCATTTTTAATGAATTAAAATTTAAACCCACAAACCGACAACCGACAACCGACAACGGATTTTTCATACTTTTGCTCTGAAAATCAAACCAACACATGTCACTGCGCGAAGACTTCCCTCCAGCGGGATCGGATTATCTGGGCGGCGAAAGCGACGGCTACGAATACCGCACGGTGTTTGCAGGCGCCGGCCTGGAAAGCAGCTACGACATGGTGCGCCAGTTTCTAAAGGAAGAAGGGTACGCCGACGTGCCCATCCCCAAAAATGCCCGCGAATTGTTGCTGTTCCGCCTGCCTACGCGCAACAAACAAATCCTGCTGTTTGAAGACAACGGCTATGTGCACAACCCCGTCAAAATCCTCTTCCCTGTCGACCGCCGCAAAAAAAACACCCTCATCCTCTGCCTTTTTAATGAATCCCACCCCGACCACCTGCTGCGATTTCATCGGGTGCTGGAGAGAAAATGACAGTGAACAGATCAAGGAGCAGTTCACTGTTCACTGTTCACTGTTCACCAACATGAAAGAATTCCCGCCCCTCTGCGTAGTAAAGTTAAATGAACCATTATTCAGTTAACAAAAAACTACAGTCATGAGAAATCGGATCATTAGATGGACCTTAAGCCTGGCGATGCTTATCGGATTTTCGATGCTTTTTGTAAGCTGCGAAGCAGACATGAACGAAGTGCAAGCCGGCACCATTGACATGAGGGGGCCCAACGACTACAACCCGGCTTCCGTATGCAAATGTGTCAACGACTATTATCCGATTGAAGCATTGTCTTCAACCGAATCAAAAGCCATCCTTTTCATGCGGGAAGAAGAAAAACTGGCCCGGGATTTTTATACGGAAATGAACCTGAAGTGGAACGCAAGGATATTTTATAATATCTCTAAAGCGGAACAACGCCACATGGACGCAATGCTTTGTCTGATTAACAAATATGGCCTGACAGACCCCGTCGGCGATCACGCTACCGGCGAATTTCAGGATGCCGGTCTCCAACAACTTTACGACGCGCTGATGGCTGAAGGTGAACAAAGCTATGAGTTGGCATTGAAAGCCGGCGCCAAAATTGAAGACGTAGATATCAACGACCTGATGACCGCTGTAAACGACATCGACAATCAGGATATGCTGGCTGTTTTTGAAGAACTTACAAAAGGCTCGCGCAACCACCTGCGCGCTTTTGTAGCCAATTTGAAAACACTCGAAGTTACTTATACGCCCCAGTTTATCAGCCAGGAGCTTTTTGACAAAATTATCAGCACCCCTCGTGAAAAAGGCGGCGGACTCTGCGGTAACTGTGTAGCCGATTGTCAGGGTAATGGCAACGGACAAGGCAATGGGGGTAACGGCAATGGAAATGGCAATGGAGGTAACGGCAATGGAAATGGCAATGGAGGTAACGGCAATGGAAATGGCAATGGAGGTAACGGCAATGGAAAT
>JABWBR010000102.1 GCA_013360405.1 Saprospiraceae bacterium | reverse complement strand
TAACCCATCAGCACATTAACCCATCAGCACATTAACCCATCAGCACATTAACCCATCAGCACATTAACCCATCAGCACATTAACCCATCAGCACATTAATTAGTGCGGCAGCTTGCTTCGCAGTAATCCGTATATGAAAGTACCGGTCATAGCGGAGAGCAGGAACACGATGAGTACCGTATAGCCGCTGCCCAGCAGGATAAACATAGGGCCGGGGCAAATGCCGGCCAATGCCCATCCCGTGCCGAATATAAAACCGCCTATAATATAGCGCTGCCAGCGTTTGTCCTTATCCTGGATGACAATTTCTTTGCCCTCCGTGGATTTCATGTGCGTTCTTTTGATGAGTTGTACGGCCAGGGCGCCTACCGCGATAGCAGAGAAGATAATGCCGTACATATGGAACGACTGGAAGTGGAACATCTCGAAAATGCGGTACCACGACACGGCCTCTGCCTTATACAACGTTATTCCGAGCAGGATGCCTATGAGGATATATTTTGACATTCTCATGGTGAGTCCGTTTTAGGGTGTGATTAATTAAAGATCAGCGGGAATAGGACGTACGTCATAAAAAGCCCCCCCATAAAAAAGCCGATGACGGCATACATCGAACCCAGTTGCAGCGCCGACATACCGCTGATGGCATGCCCGGAAGTACAACCGCCGGCATAGCGGGAACCGAAGCCCACCAGAAATCCGCCCACTACAATGACGAGCAGTCCGCGCCAGCTAAATAGCGCTTCCCAGGAATAAAACTCGGGCACCAGCGGTACCTGGCCTTCCTGGAAATTGAAGCCCAATTGTTTAAGGCTTTCAACCGTCGTCGCAGATACATGCGCCACTGCGCCATCGGGGGAAGCAAAATAGTGCGAGGCTAAATATCCGCCAAACATAGCGCCGAGCGCTACCAGCAGGTTCCATCCCTGCGATTTCCAGTCGTATTTAAAAAAATCGGCCATATCTCCGGCGCCGTCGGCAGCGCACATCACCCTGAAATTGGCGGAAATGCCGAATTCCTTGCCGAAAAACAGCAGAATAAACATAATAAAGGCAATCATCGGACCTGCGACCCACCAGGGCCAGGGCTGGGAGATGAAATCTTTGAGCTGAAATAACCAATCAGGTACCATATATTGTGAATTTTGTCATGCGCATGAAAGTACTAAAAGTTTGTTAAAAGTAGATGCATAACCCCAGGCTACCAATGATAGAAATCAACGGTTTATGTATTCAAAAGTCACCTCGACGGGCGCCCCGTTTTGATAATTGGGCAAAAAGTCCTATTTTTAATCTCAGCCAAATTATAAAACCAACCGCATGGATTTCAAACAAAACGACTCTCCTTTTACCTTAGGCGTAGAGTGGGAGCTACAAGTCATAGACAGCAGCAGTTATCAGTTGACACCTAAAGCCTTGGGCATCCTGGATGCCATTGACGACCCGCATTTCGTAAAAGAGTTATTTCAGAGTACGTTGGAGATCAACACCGATATTTGCCAGGACGTGCATGACGTTCGCCGGAATTTCGAAGATTTTCTGCCGCTTTTGGACCCCTTTCGCGATCGCCTGGGCGTGAGCTTTGCCTCTACAGGCACCCATCCAATCAGCCATTTTATGGATCGCCTGATAACCCCTACGCGCCGGTATTATGAAATGATAGACAGGAATCAATGGTTGGTGCGCCGGATGGCGGTCTACGGGCTGCACGTCCATCTGGGGATGCTGTCGGGCGACCATTGCATCAATATGCAAAACTTTTTCCTGCACCTGTCGCCCCACCTCATCGCACTTTCCGCCAGTTCGCCGTTTTGGGGCGGCACGCATACCGGGCTGGCTTCTACGAGGCTAACGATGTACGAATCTATGCCTACTGCCGGCGTGCCGTATCAATTTGAAAGCTGGAAAGAGTTCGAGATATTAGTCGATTCGCTGATGCGCGCAAAATCCATTCATAGCCTGAAAGACCTTTGGTGGGATTTTCGCCCCAGCCCTTCATACGGCACGCTGGAGATCAGAATTTGCGACAGTCCCGCTACACTGGCAGAATTGCTTGCCCTTACAGCTTTTATCCATACGGCTGCTTTTTGGTTTCAGGACCACCAGGAAGAATGGCTCCAGGATCCCGCCCATAAATTCCCGAATTGGGTGGCCCGCGAAAATAAATGGCGGGCTATGCGCTTCGGGCTGGAAGCCGAAATCGTGACTTCTGCATCAGGAGATTATTGCAGTCTTCGGGCAAGCCTGGATGAATGGCTGCAGAGACTTCAGCCTTATTATGATCGTTTGGGGTACGAGGATTATCTGAAAAGTTTGCACTATATGATACTTGAAGGGAACAGCGCTTCCAGGCAGACCATGTTGTATCAGCTGCACCACCACCTCACTGCCGTAGCGCTGAATAATATGCAGGAATTTGAGGCTCGCATGCCCCTTACGTGGGCTGAGTTGAGGGCTTGATCTTAGAAATGAAAGTCCTTGACCACCAGTTGCAAATGGGTTTTGTCTGCCCAGTGGTTTTCTTGAAGCGTATAACACAAGTCGAAAGGCCGGCGAGTAGCTACCTGGGGGTAGGCCTCTGCTTGTCCGAAAGCTACGGCCATAACGGAGGGAGAGCCGTTTTGGCGGAGCGATAGCCGCAGGTGGCCGCCGTTGAGCGGCCTGGAAGAGCCGCTGTCGAAGACGCCGTAACTGGCAAAAACGGGGTTATCATTGCCGGGGCCGAAAGGGGCAAACTGGCGGAG
This sequence comes from Saprospiraceae bacterium, assembly GCA_013360405.1. Lineage (GTDB taxonomy): Bacteria > Bacteroidota > Bacteroidia > Chitinophagales > Saprospiraceae > JABWBR01. The sequence goes on along the minus strand of JABWBR010000102.1, from coordinate 23,901 downwards.
CGTTTTCCAAAAACCGGGGGTAATTTCCTCCAGTGTCAGGGTATCGACAATATCGATTTCGGGGTGCATCTCGTCGGGTTGCATCCAGGCCTGCACCAGGGCTTCAAAGCGATCCTTGAAGGCGGGCACCTGCTCAGGTAGCATATTGAGCCCGGCTGCATGGGCGTGCCCACCGAATGTGAGGAGCAAATCGGAACAGGCCAGCAAGGCCTGGTACAGGTCGAATCCATAGATAGAACGCGCTGAGCCCGCCACAATACCTTCATTTTGCGTTAGGATGACCGAAGGGCGGTGGTATTTTTCTACCATTCGCGATGCTACTATACCCACCACGCCTTTGTGCCAGTGGGGTTGGAACAACACAATGCTGCTCTTCTTGTCTTTGTCTTCATCGTGCTCAAAGAGCGCGATTGCTTCGCTAAAGATACGTTGGTCGAATTCCCTGCGCAGTTGGTTGCGGTAGTTGAGCACGCGGGCATAATCGGCGCCAACGGTGCGGTCGCGGGCCAGCATAAGCCGCACTGCCTGGTCGGCGTCGGCGAGGCGGCCGGCTGCATTGATCAGCGGGGCGAGTCCGAAGACGATATCGTTGATAAGCAGGGGGCGCGAGCGTTTGCTGAGGTCGATGAGGGCGTTGAGGCCGGGGCGCTCCGTGGAGTTGAGGCGGTGCAGGCCGAAATACGCGAGGATGCGGTTTTCGCCGGTGATAGGCACAATGTCGGCGGCAATGCTGATAGCCAGCAGGTCGAGCAGGGCGTCGAGGGCGCGGGGGTCGAGGCCGTGGCTTTCCACATAGCCCTGCGTTAATTTGAAGGCTATGCCGCAACCGCTGAGTTCTTTGTATGGGTATTCGCAGTCGACCCGTTTGGGATTGAGCACCGCCACCGCATGGGGTAAGACGGGCCCCGGCATGTGGTGGTCGCAAATAATGAGGTCGATGCCCAGGCTTTTGGCGTGTTCGGCCTGAGTAAGGGCCGTAATGCCGCAATCGGCCACCACCATCAGCTTGGCGCCTTTTTCATGGGCATAGTTGATGCCCTCAAACGACAAGCCGTAGCCTTCCTTATAACGGTCGGGAAAGTAATAATCCAGGTGCGGGTGAAAACCTTCGAGGAAACTATACAACAGGGCCACCGCCGTAGTACCGTCGGCGTCGTAATCGCCGTAGATCACGATCTTTTCGCCGCGTTCTACGGCCTGTGACAAACGCTCGATGGCGAGGTCCATGTCTTTCATCAGAAAGGGATCGTGCAGGTCGGCCATCGAAGGGCGAAGAAAGCGCCTGGCTTCGTCTTCTGTAGTAATACCGCGCTGTACCAATAAGCGGCAGCACACAGGGTGAATACCGAGTGCCTCTTGTAGCCGGGCAACTACGGATTCATCTGTTTTCACCGGTTTCCAGTTGGGGGAAACTTTGGTACTCATATGCGCGTGTCAATCTATTTTTCCAAAACTACTATTTTTTTTCTACCCATATCAAAACTGGGGCATCAATTTACTGTTGATAGTAAGCTACGCGCCATTGGTTGATTAATTACATGCGTTGGTAAAATATAATTATCAAAAAAGCCTTCCCTAAGTAAGTTTGTAAAAAAGAAGAAGATCATGAAATATGCCCTGTTGCTGTTTATTTCGCTGTTTCTGGGTAGCGGCGCCCTTGCCCAGCGTACCTTTACCATAAGCGGGGTAGTGACCGACGCCGGCAACGGCGAGACGCTCATAGGCGCTTCCGTGGTGACTGCTGATTATTCTGTTGGCACAACGACCAATGAATACGGGTTTTATTCGCTCACTTTACCCGCCGCCGATTCGGTAGCGCTCGAATTCAGCTATGTAGGCTTCCAAACCGAACGCCGTACCGTGGCGCTTCAGGCCAATGCCAGTCTGCAGGTAGAACTCAGCACGGGCGTTCAATTGCAGGAAGTGGTGGTACAAGCCGGTTCTGTGCGCGACGTGCTGCAATCTACCGAGATGAGCGTTGCCACCATCAGCACCAAAGAAGCCAAAGCCATTCCCGTGTTGTTGGGCGAAAGCGACATCCTGAAAACTATCCAGCTCAAACCCGGCATTATATCGGGCTCAGAGGGCACTACCGGACTGTTTGTGCGCGGTGGCGGCGCCGACCAGAACCTCATCATTCTCGATGAGGCTATCGTGTACAACCCCAACCACTTATTCGGTTTTTTCAGCACCTTTAACACCGACGCGGTAAAAGACCTCAAACTCTACAAGGGCGGTTTCCCGGCGCAATACGGCGGCAGGCTCTCGTCGGTGATCGACGTCAAACTCAAAGAAGGCAACAGCAAGCACTTTGCCGGCTCGGGCGGCATCGGCCTGCTGGCTTCCCGACTTACCCTCGAAGGGCCTATTGTTAAAGACAAAGCTTCCTTTATCGTGTCGGGCCGCCGCACTTACGTCGACCTGCTCACCAACCAGGTAAACAGGGCTAACCGAAATACCGAAGATTACAACCCTATTCCGGGTTATTATTTTTACGACCTCAATACCAAAATAAACGTAGAGCTTGGCGAGCGCGACAAGCTGCTCTTCAGCGGTTATTTCGGCCGCGACGTGTTCGGCTTCGACGGCGATTTTTTTGATTTTGATTTCGACTGGGGCAATGCCACCGGTACCGTGCGCTGGAATCACGTATTTAACCCCAAGTTGTTTGCTAATACCACATTCACCTATTCCGATTACCAATACAATATTGAAAACAGGCTCACCGGATTCTCTTTTGTGCTGGGCTCCAACATCAAAGACGCCAATTTAAAATCCGACTTTTATTATGCCATCAACAACCGCCATACGCTGCGTTTTGGCGGCAACGCCACGTATCACTGGTTTACGGTGGGGCGCCTCAAAGCCGGCAGCACCGACGGCAAGGTGAATTTTTCATCAGGACAAAACCTGAACGGCCTGGAGGCCGGTTTGTACGTCTCTGACGACTGGGATATCAACCCGCAGTGGAGCCTCAGCACGGGGCTTCGCCTCAACGCTTTTAATAACGACAATACCTGGCGAGCGGCGCCCGAACCTCGTTTTTCGGCCCGCTATGCGCCCAACCGGCGCTTGTCGGTGAAGGCCAGCTACGCCCGCATGAACCAATACCTGCACCTGATTGCCAACGCCGGCGTGGCTCTGCCCACCGACGTGTGGTACCCCTCCACCCGGCGCGTACGGCCGCAGTCGTCCGACCAGGTAGCTGCGGGTGTCTCCGTCGACCTCGGCAAAGGCCTGTTGCTCACCGCCGAAACCTACTATAAATGGCTGCACAACCAGATAGAGTTTGTCGACGGCGCCGAGCTATTTGCCAATAATGAGTTGGAAAACGAATTTGCCAACGGCAAAGGCTACGGCTACGGCTTCGAATTGGGTGTAGAAAAAAAGGAAGGCCGACTCACCGGTTGGATCGGCTACACCCTCGGCCTCACCCGCCGCGGCGAATTTGTGCCGCTCGACGAAGAAGCGCGTTTTGCTCAAGAGGGCTATTTCCCGCCCATCTACGACCGCCGCCACGACCTCTCGGTGGTAGCCATGTGGGATATCAGCCGCCGCATTTCTGCCACGGCGTCTTTTGTGTACGGCTCGGGCGACCTGCGATGGCTGCCCGGCGGCCGCTTCACGTTCCAGGATGTCTATGGGGGCAGTTTCGAAACGGTGACCCCCGATTATCTCGACCGCAACAACTACCGCCTGCCGCCGTATCACCGGCTCGATCTGGGATTGGTCATTCGCTTTTTCCCTCGTTGGGGCGAAAACGATATCACCCTTTCAGTAGTCAACGCTTACGACAGGCGCAATACCTTTTTCATTTATTTCGAACCCGAATTTAAGGAAGTCACCGACACCCAGGGCAATACGTTTGAAGTGCCCGAACGCATCGCCGCCAAGCAGGTATCGCTGTTTCCGATTTTGCCTTCTATAACCTGGAATTTTAAGTTTTAAATGATAAGAGAATAAAAAGCTCATTAGTCCGACTTTTACCACAAAGGCTCCAAGAACACTAAGTACCACTAAGTTTTTGTGCCTTTATTTTTTTTGAGCCTTTGTGTTAAAATTTTAAGCCCCCAAAACACAAGTACGAAGTCATTTTGATGCCATTAAAAAAATATCAAATGTCAAATACCAATAGCAATATGACCTGGAGCAGCCGTCTGGCGCTGTTTGTAGTGCTGCTGAGCGCAATGGGCGCCTGCAATCTCGAAAAAGAGATTGAAATCGAACTGCCCGAATACGAGTCGCGTATCTTTGTAGAATGTTATCTCGAACCGGGACAGCCCTATACTCTGCTCATGACGCGTACATCGCCCTATTTCGAGCCTTTTCCCGATTTAGACGCCCAATACCTTCAGCAAATCCTGGTGGATAGCGCGCAGGTATTTATTCACCACCAGGGCGCCACCCACGAGCTTCGCAACGAATTGCTTTTTAATAACAGCACGAGTAAATTTTTCAATTATAGGTCATCTGACATCGTACCACTCAATTTTACCGACGATTTTGAACTGGAAATCATCACCAAAGACGGGAAAACCATCACCGCCGTCACACGCCTGCTTCCCGTGGTGCCCATCGATAGCATTGTGGTCAATTTTGCCGAAGACGATACCCTGGCCCGCGTGCTGACCTACTTTACAGATATTCCCGGCGAGCGCAATTATTACCGGCGTATGCTGCACCAGACTACCCTTGACAGCATCCCGCAACAGGATTTTGTATCGGACGACCGCATCGTGGAAGACGTATTTATTTTTGGAAGCGGCTATGTGTATGCCGAAGGAGATACCGTTATCAATACGATTTTTCATGTCGACAAGGCTTACTACGACTTTTTCGGCAGCGTGCAAACCGCCGTGTCTTCCAACGGTAATCCTTTCGGCCAGCCTAGTCCAATCATTTCCAACCTGGAGGGCACTGCCGGCGCGATCGGTATTTTTACCGGCCTGAGTTACGATAGGGTGATGACGATTGTGGAGAGGTGATTTGCTGATGTGCTAATGTGCTGATGTGTTAATGTGTTAATGTGTTAATGTGTTAATGTGCTGATAATTAATATTTATAAACCCATAAACCTATAAACTATTAGCAAATCAGCAAATTAGCAAATCAGCACATCAACCCATTTGTTATTTTTGTGTTTTAAATGACAAGATCAATTGATATGCGGGTTGACGATTTATTGCAAAAAGCCTTAGCGCTGGAATTCCTCACACCTGAAGAAGGGGTGTTTCTGTTGGAAAATGCGGCTACAGCCGAATTGATACACGTAGGCAATCGCCTTCGGCAGCACCATGTGCCGGGCAAAGCCGTCACCTGGATCATCGACCGCAACTCCAATACCACCAACGTATGCATAGCCAATTGCAAATTCTGCAATTTCTATCGCCGGCCCGGCCACGAAGAGTCATATATCACCACCATCGAAGAATACAAGCAAAAAATAGAAGAGACCTTCGCTTTTGGCGGCGAGCAATTGCTATTGCAGGGGGGGCATCACCCCGATTTGGGGCTCGATTATTATTGTAAATTGTTCAGCGAGCTCAAGTCTTTGTATCCCAATCTCAAATTGCACGCATTGGGGCCTCCCGAAGTGGCGCATATCACCAAGTTGGAGCAATCGACGCACTACGAGGTGCTCAAAGCGCTCAAGGAAGCTGGATTGGATTCGCTTCCCGGCGCAGGCGCCGAAATCCTCAACGATCGCGTGAGGCGTCTGATTTCCAAAGGTAAATGCGGCGCCCAGGAATGGCTCGATATTATGCGCGCCGCCCACCAACTGCACCTCACTACTTCGGCCACCATGATGTTCGGCCATATCGAGACCAACCTCGAGCGTATGCAGCACCTGGCGGATATCCGGCAAGTGCAATCGGAAAAACCGGCTTCTGCCAAAGGTTTTATCGCGTTTATTCCCTGGCCGTTCCAGGATGAAGATACCATACTCAAAAAGCTCAAACGCGCCCGCAATACGGTCACCGGCGACGAATACGTGCGCATGATTGCCCTGTCGCGCATCATGTTGCCCAACGTGACCAATATCCAGGCTTCGTGGCTTACGGTAGGCAAGCAGGTGGCGCAGTTGTGCCTGCACGCAGGCGCCAACGACTTCGGCAGTATTATGATCGAAGAAAATGTGGTATCGGCGGCGGGGGCTCGTTTCCGGTTTACGGCCAACGGCATTCAGCAGGCGATCCGCGAAGCGGGCTTCGAGCCCAGGCTGCGCAACCAGCAATACGAATTTCGCGAACTACCCGCCCATATCCGCCAGCAGGAGCTCGATACGGCTTCTATGATTGTGGATTAAGGCATATCCAACACTTTGCGGCGCAACTCAAAATTGCGACCCAGGTACACCTTGCGCACCATCTCGTCGGCAGCCAGTTCTTCGGCGGTGCCGGCTTTCAATATGCTTCCCTCAAACATGAGGTAGGCCCTGTCGGTAATCGACAGCGTCTCCTGCACGTTGTGGTCGGTGATGAGAATACCGATATTTTTGGTTTTTAACTTGGCTACGATAGATTGAATATCCTCTACCGCGATGGGGTCGATGCCGGCAAAGGGTTCGTCGAGTAGAATGAATTTGGGATTGGTAGCCAGTGCCCTGGCGATCTCAGTGCGCCGTCGCTCTCCGCCTGAGAGGGTATCGCCGCGGCTCTTGCGCACCTTTTCGAGGCCGAATTCACCGATCAGTTCTTCCAACTTTTCGTGCTGTTGGGTTTTATTGAGGGGGGTCATTTCGAGCACGGCCAGGATATTGTCTTCCACACTGAGTTTGCGAAATACGGAGGGTTCCTGCGGCAGATAGCCGATGCCCTTTTGGGCGCGCAGGTACATGGGCAGGTCGGTGATGCGCTCTTCGTCGAGGTATACGTCGCCGGCGTTGGGCTTGATAAAGCCCACTACCATATAGAAAGTAGTCGTCTTGCCGGCGCCGTTAGGCCCGAGCAGACCCACGATTTCGCCCTGCCGGACTTCTACCGATACGTCGCGTACCACTTGCCTGGGGCCGTAAAATTTTACCAGATTGTTACTTCTCAGATATATCATTCTCGGTATCGTTAGTCGATGTACTCAATTTTATGCAAAAAACGGAATCCCAGCGTGAGTTCCAGGGTGAGGTTGCGCACCTTGCGCTCGGGCAGCGTGCGCGACATACTCGTAAACGGATCGGTCACATTGGGAATAGCCGGTTGTTGGTACTGCAGCGAAAAATCGGGGTTGACCGTCAATTCCAGCAGCATGCCCACAAATTCTGAAAAAGGCAATTCCATGCCGCCACCTATGGTGAGGCCGTAATTAAACTCCCTGATGAATTCGCTGTCGTCGAAGGGAAATATGGCGTAGGCGGGGTTTTGTTCGTTAAAATCGTTGTATTGGGCGAGGTTGGTACTCACCGTATAATCGCCACGCACCCCCAGCATATAATACAATTTGCTGGCGCCGGTAAAAGCGAATTTTTGTTTGCCGCCCAATGTGAGCGACACATTGCGGAACAAAAATTCGTACGCCGGAGGCCGGAATAAGTCGCCATTGATCGGGTTGGAAAAGGTTCTGTTGCGCATGGCGCTGCCCTTGATATGGTAGCCGCCTTGCGCAAAAATGGCAAAATTATTTTCTTCTTCTGCCGATTCAATAAAGGCGATACCGTGCATTTTGTAAGAGGGATCGCGTTCAAAGTCGCTCCATCGCTGGTTGCCTACCGTGAGGCCGCCTTTAAGCCCAAAGGCATAACTCTGCGCCGAAACGGCAGCGGCAGTGCAAAGGATTACAAATAGGAGTAAGTGTTTTTTCATTTTTATTAGCAGTTAGCGGTTAGCGGTTAGGGCTTAGCGGTTAGGGCTTAGCGGTTAGTCGCTAAGCCCTGACTGCTAAGAGCTGGCTGCTATTTCACCCTCAGCCTTTGCCCCAGTTGAATATTATTATTCGCAAGGTTGTTGAGCCGGCGGAGTTCGTCAACCGAAGTGCCGTAGCGCTGAGAAATATTCCAAAGCGTGTCGCCTTTGATCACGGTATGGTATTGGGGCGTAATGTCCGGTTGGGTTGTTTCCGGTGTTACGGGCGGTTTTTCCGGTGTTGCTTCGGTTTCGTTAAAGGGGTCTTCCTTCACCGGCGGCGTGACCGGTTGATCCGGCGCCGGTTCTGTTTTGGGAGTTGCCGGCGGTTTTTGGGGCGTGATCACGGGCAGCTTCGGCTCGGGTTCAACCTCTACGGGTGGCGAATTATAAGTATCCTTGGGTTTGGTCGTCGTATTGTTTCCTTCCACCTCCATCTCGAGCAGTCCGTCCACATCTTTGTCCTTGGGCATTTGGTCGGGCACGGGGGTAGGCACGGCGCCTTCGGTGCTTAGCCGGGGGCGGTTTTTGACCTTTGAGCCTCTCAGTTTAACGCGCTCGTTAACAGCAGGTTCTGTGCCGAGCGTCATGCGGTTGCGCTTATAGAGTTTTACCAGATTAAGCGCGTAATTCATCGAAATATCGCGCATATTTTCGCCGGTTTTCACATAATGCCAGGTTTGGCGGCCGCGGTACGAATTGCGTTTGGGTTGCAGGAACACCTTGGTGCCCGAGGGGATAGCCTTGCCTTCGTCTACGATATGTTCGTTGTAGTGGAGCAGGCTGCGCAGGCTTACGTCGGTACGTCGGGCGATATCGGCGAGGGTTTCGCTGGAATCGGATATCACGTACTTCACGTCATTCACACTCAGGATACCCACCATCACTTCTTCAGCCGGCGTTTCGAAGTCGATAGTCGATACCCGGTCGTATTTGTACAGTTCGTAGCGTTCGATGAGGCTGATCAGCTTTTCGGGGTAGGTAGCGCTGGTGGCATAACCTGCGCGTTTGAGTCCGTGGGCCCAGCGCTTATAGTCGGTGGGGTCTATCAGGAAAAGAAAACCATAGCGGTTGGTCTTCAGGGGGTCGCGCAAAAACTCGGAATGCGCTACAAAGCTGGCTTCATCCGACTTATAGACACGGAAGCAGGATTTGACGAGTTTGCCGTTGGCATCGTATTCGTCATCTTCCTGTTTATAGGTTTTGCCCTTCCAGTCGTTGCCGCATTTAATACCAAAATGGTTATTGGCATGGCGGGCCAGGGGGCTTTTTCCTGCATTTGATTCCAGCAAACCCTGCGCCAGCTTGATACTGGCGGGAATACCGGCGCGTTCCATCTCGCGTACGGCAATATCTTTGTATTTCTCTACATAATTTCGAAAGTCCTGATCCTGCGACCAAACTTGCGTACCGGTCAGTAGGGCGACGGCCAGCCAGATTGCTTTTTTCATATTTTGCAATTATTGGGTCAATGATGCAAAAACGCGTAAAGTGTTAAAACAGAGATAGCAAAAACCCTAAATTATCATTTTTTTAACCATTGGCCGGCGGATCAGTATGCTCGTTCGTCTTTATTTTCCATATAATTGATAAAAGCCCTGTTGACTACCCGGTTGCCCCCGGGGGTGGGGTATTTGCCCGAAAAATACCAATCTCCGTTGTTATCGGCGCAAGCTTTTTGCAAATCTTCTACCTTTTGGTAAATGACTTCCACCTTGGGTTTGATATTCGGCGGGGTGATAATTTCCGCAATTTTTTGTGAAATTTCCTCGTCGGTAAACAAGTCGTAGAGGGCGGATACCTCGTTTATGATCTGCTCTTTAGGCTCGTTTTCCTGTGCTTTGCAACGCTCGTAGGTTTCCTGCATGAGGTGTTCGCGGCCCGATTCTTTGAGCAATGCGACCATAGCCTGGAAGGCCACAAATTCTTTCATTTTCGACATATCGATGCCGTAGCAGTCGGGATACCTGATTTGGGGGGCCGAAGACACGATAACGATCTTTTTGGGGCGCAGTCGCGATACAATTTTGATAATACTGTCGCGAAGTGTAGTGCCGCGCACGATAGAATCATCGAGCAAAACGAGCGTATCTTTTTCATTATCAACTATGCCGTATGATACATCGTATACGTGCGACATCATTTCTTCGCGCGAAGAGGAATCGGCGATAAACGTGCGTTGCTTTTCGTCTTTCACCACGATTTTTTCCACGCGTGCGCGCATCGCCAGTATTTTTTCCAGTTTGGCGGGTTTGATATCGCTGCCCATCCTCACGATCTTATCGCGTTTTACCTCATTGAGGCGGGTTTCCACGCCCTGTACGAGGCCGTAAAACGCGGTTTCAGCCGTATTGGGGATAAAAGAAAAAACCGTGTGTTTAAAATCGTAGTCGACGGCTTTGAGTACGGCGTCGGCGAGTAGTTCGCCCAGCTTTTTGCGTTCGAGGTAAATATCGCGGTCGGTACCCCTCGAAAAATAGATGCGTTCGAACGAGCAGGAGGCTCGCGGCGCGGGTTCCACAAAGGGCTTTTCGGAGATGAGGCCGTTTTTTTTGATAATCAGCGCATGTCCCGGCTTGAGTTCGCGCACCTTGCTAATGTGCACATTAAAAGTAGTCTGTATCGCGGGTCGCTCAGAAGCGGCTACGGCTATTTCGTCGTCGCAATAATAAAAAGCTGGTCGAATGCCGGCGGGGTCGCGCATCACAAAGGCATCGCCGTGGCCTATCATGCCCACCATCACATAACCGCCGTCGAATTTTTTACTGGCGCGCTTCAGCAGGCGTTGTATGTCGAGGTGGTCGAAAATCAGGCTGTTGATCTGCTCGTTGGTATAACCGTCGGGTTTAAACCAGGTGTGAAGGCGCTGCACCTCGTCGTCGAGGAAGTGGCCGATTTTTTCCATGACTGTCACGGTATCGGCTTTTTCTTTGGGGTATTGCCCCAGCGCGACCAATTCCTGAAAAAGCTCGTCGACGTTGGTGAGGTTAAAATTGCCGGCCAGGATGAGATTGCGGGTGATCCAGTTGTTCTGGCGCAAAAAGGGGTGGCAGGTCTCGATGCTGTTGTCGCCGTGGGTACCGTAGCGCAGGTGGCCCATCATGACCTCGCCCACATAAGGTTTGTTGTTTTTGAGCCACCCGGGGTCGTGCAATTGCTCATAGGGCACATCCTTGAAATGCCAGTATATCTGGCTAAAAAGGTCGTGCAGGTAGTTGGAGGCATTGCTGCGCTTGCGGCTGATATACTTGGCGCCGGGTGCGGGGTCGAGTTTGATGGTTGCCATACCGGCGCCGTCCTGCCCTCGGTTGCGCTGTTTTTGCATCAACAGCCGCAGCTTGTTGATGCCGTATAGCGAGGTGCCGTATTTTTCTTCATAGTACGACAATGGTTTGAGCAACCGTATCAAAGCGATACCGCACTCGTGCTTTATAGCTTCGCTCATTGTTTGGCGACTTAAATTGAAGTGCAAAAGTATACTGAAAAAACTATGCAGCCAACCGGAAAGTTGCGATAGGCTTCAACTTATGTTAACAAAAGCTGCGTATCTTTTCCGCACACTAGCGCAAAACCTATGGAGACGGCTTTTTTTCGCCATAATGAAGACTTTACGCTCTTCGGCCAACAGCACCTGGTAATGATGGGGCTTACGCTGTTGTGCTGCATTTCGCTACCCTACGCGAGCAAGCGTTATCTCAACGAACGGCAGCAAATCGGCTTGGCCCGCGGTATCAAGCTGGTACTGGCGTTTTGGGTGCTGTTCTGGATGGTCGTGCGCCTCGCCCAGGGGTATTTCAATCCCGCCACCGATCTCCCGTTCGACCTCTGCAATATGATGTCGCTGGTGCTGCCCTTCCTGATGTGGCGGCCTTCCTACAGGGCGCACGAGATTTTTTATTTCTGGATACTGGCAGGCACGATCCAGGCTATTCTCACGCCACATCTATACGAGGGTTTCCCCAATTTTACTTTTTTTAAATATTGGTTCGTCCACGGCGGATTAGTGGTTTACGCCGTGTATGTCACTTCGGTCTTTCGACTGTATCCCACCCGGCGCAGCATCTGGCGCGCTTTCGGCTATTTGCAGGGCTACGCCGCTTTTGTGCTGGTGATGAATTTGTTGCTTGGCGCAAATTATATGTATTTGCTGGGCAAACCGCCCACTGCTTCTCCCCTCGATTTTCTGGGCCCCTGGCCCTGGTATCTGCTCATCGTGGAGGCCCTCGCGCTGGCCATGTGCGTGCTGGTGTATTTGCCGGTGGCGTTGTCTCAAGAGCGGCGTGGGGGGTGATCTCTGTTCTCTGTTCTCTGTTCTCTGTCTCTGTTCTCTGTTCTCTGTTTGGTTAGGTAGAGACAAATCATGATTTGTCTCTACTGGCTGGCAAAGATAATGAACCGATAACGGATAACGGATAACCGACAACCGACAACAAACAACCGTCATTCCTCGTTCTAATAGAAAACCTACTGTCATGAACAAAATAGTAAAAATGATCCTGTTGGTACTGGTGGGGTTGATCGTCATTGCGCAATTTTTCCGCATTGATAAAACTGCGCCTGCAGTGAATACCTCACAAGATTTTCTGACACTGGCGGCAGCGCCCGCCGATGTAGCCGCACTGGTTCGCGACGCCTGCTACGACTGCCATTCCTACGAATCAAAATATCCCTGGTATTCCAATGTGGCCCCCGTTTCGTGGCTGGTGAAGAACCACATCAACGAAGGCCGCGAGCATCTCAATTTTTCTATTTACGATACCTATAGCCCGGAAGATAAAGGCGAAATACTGGAGGAATGCGCCGAAGTAATCCAGGAAGGCGAAATGCCACTTAAGTCTTATACCTGGATGCACCCCGAGGCCCGCTTCACCGATGCCCAACGCCAACAACTCCTGGGCTGGCTGGAAACAATGAGCGGCGGACAGCGGCTGGGAGAGAGTGATTAGTTAATGTGCTGATGGGTTAATGTGCTGATTTTATTACTTTTTAATTATTAGCAAATCAGCAAATCAGCAAATTAGCAAATTAGCAAATCAGCAAATCAGCAAATCAGCACATCAGCAAATCAGCACATCAATCATGGGCTTTTACGCTGAGAATGAAGCCGACTTTGTAGACATTTTCGATAGTGACATGGGGGTCGTTTTGCAGTAATTTGCGCAAGCGGGAAATAAAGACATCGAAACTGCGGCCCAGGAAATAATCGTGTTTGCCGTAAATTTGCTCTACTGCTTCATCGCGGCGGAGTATCTGGTTTTGGTGCAGGCATAAAAGCTGGAGCACCTCGTTTTCTTTTTCGGTGAGCCGCCAGGTTTCGTCGTGCCAGGAGAGCTCTTGGCGGGAATAGTCAAACTCGTATGCTCCGATCGTATAATTTTTCGGACGGGGCGCCTGTTGCGCTTCTGCCTGGCGGCGCAGCATCACCCTGATGCGGCACAGCAACTCTTCTTCGTCAAAAGGTTTGGTGATATAGTCTTCGGCGCCAAGGTCGAAGCCTTTGAGTTTGTCGTTTTTCAGGGAGCGGGCCGTGAGAAAAAAGAAGGGAACCTCCGGATTCACTGCCCGCAGTTGACGCGCCAGGGTAAAACCGTCCATTTTGGGCATCATCACGTCGAGGATGCAGAGGTCGTAGCTGCCACGGCGGAAGGAGTCCAGGCCCGAGGCGCCGTCGCGGCACAATTTAACGTGTAAGCCTTCGCTTTCGAGGTATTCGCTGAGCAGAAAGCCCATGCTGAGGTCGTCTTCTACGAGTAATATGCTGGGATTGGGTTTCATGACATATAATTTTTTACCACAGAGTTAAACGGAGTTCACACAGAGTTACACGGATTTACAGAGCGTTATCTTGACTCTGTGGAACTCCGTTTTACTCCGTTTAACTCTGTGGTGAAATAAAAGGCAGATAAACCTCAAACCGGCTACCCTTATTCACTTCGCTAAACACCCGCACAAAACCCTTGTGCAACTCCACCATGCTTTTTACATAAGCCAGCCCGAGGCCGAAGCCCTTTTGTTCGTGGAGGTCGCCCTGGCCGGCGCGCTGGAATTTTTCAAAAATTAATTCACACTGCGAAGCCGGAATGCCGACGCCGTTGTCCTGCACCTGGATGAGAATGCCGCGGCGATGTTCTTGTGCAGAAATGCAGATAAGGGGTTTTTCGCAGGCGTATTTCAGCGCATTGTCGAGCAGGTTGCGGAATACATTGCTGAGGTGGAGGCGGTCGCCGTACACCTCGTAAGAGTCGGGCGCCTCGTCGAGGCTGACCGTGGCGCCGCTGCGTTCGATTTGCATGGCCATGTCGTGGCAGACGGATGCCAGCAGGCTTTTGAGGTTGAGGTGTTCTTTTTGCAGGCTGTAATCGCCGTTTTCTACCCGTGCCAGGTGTAACACGCGTTCTACCTGGGCTTGCAGCCGGGCATTTTCACGTCGCACTATGTCAACGAAAGGGTTTTCTTTCAATTCCTGGTGTTTTTTGCCGAGCATGTTCACGGCCAGCCCTACGTTGGTAAGCGGCGTGCGAAATTCGTGGGCCATGTTATTAAAGAAGTCCATGTTGGTTTCGAGCAATCGCTTTTGTTTGAGCAGCGACCAGTTGGCAAACAGCAGCACCGCAGCGGTAAACAGCAGGATCAGAATAGTGGCTGTGACCATAAAGTGCATTTTCTCGAGCATAAACGACTGCCGGTCGGGGAAATTGAGTTGCATAAAAGCCGTTTCCGATAGGGAGTCGGCAGGCAGGGGCACCTGGCATTGGTAGATACCCTGCTCGCAGGTTCGTGTGAGCGAGTCGGCAGAAAAAGCCATGTTGTAGTCGAGGTCGATCTGGTAAAAATCGAGCGACTGCCGCAAGCTGTTGTGAAAAGCCGTATCACTTGCCAGCTCGACAGCAGTATTGGCTACTGCCACGCCAGTGTGGCAGCTGGGCTGGGCGGCCGTTTTGGTGCACAACATACCTCCGCCGTAGTCTTCGACCGTAGCGCAAACCGCCATGCAGACGCGCTGGTTGAAAATCTCTTCCGACAATTCACGGGAATGGCGCATCCATTTCAACTGGAAAACGACCAACCCGATAACGGCCAGCGTGGAGGCTATGAGGAGCAAAGGAATTTGGCGAAGTAGTTTCATACAATACAATTGCGCAATTGATCTCCAAATCTACATACAAAACCCTACCTCTTGCCAAACAATAACAAGTGCTTAACAAGTGGCTAACACCTGAAAAACAGCTTGGTGCGTATACCGGCCCTAACTTTGCATCGACGATTTTATTTTTATTTCAAATTTTAAAAACATCCGCTGTATGAAACATGCACTGTTGTCTCTGTTCTTCTTGTTTGGTTTAGCTATTGTTCAACTCCAGGCTCAAAGCTGCCAGCCTTGTCCTCCGGGTTGCTGTGCACAAGCCTGTAAGAGCAGCGCTGCCGCCGACCCTAAAGCTTGCACGCCGGAAGCCGCAGCCAAATGCACCCCCGCCGAATTGGAAGCCTGCAAAGCCGCCGGCAAAGCCAACTGCACCGATAAAAAATCGGGCAAAAGCGCCGCCACTACACCCAAAACGAAATCACCCGCTGTACAAACTGTAAGCGTTCAACCTGCTGATCGGCAGAAACCGGCAAAAGGAGAAATGTAAGCTAGCACAGCTACGCTGTATGAATCACCCCCGGCTGATGTAGATCGGCAGGGGGTGATTTTTTTGCTCTTTTTTTTGTATTTTTGTAAATAAATTTTGGTGCTTATGGGTGAAATTGTCAGTCTCGATCAATTAGATGTGGAACATGGCCGGTACAGTTATGCGGATTATTTGACCTGGAAATTCGAGCAGGCCGTAGAATTGATCAAGGGCAAAATCATGGCACTATCTGCCCCAAGCCGCTATCATCAGGAAATTTCACGCGAGCTGAGCGGTATGTTTTACAATTATTTTAAAAACCGCAACTGCCGGTATTACGCTGCTCCATTTGATGTACGTTTACTGGATAAGCGCAAGTCTGCAAAAGCAAACAAAGACATTTATTCCGTCGTACAACCAGATCTATGTATCGTGTGCGATTTGGAAAAATTAGACGAAAAAGGCTGTCTCGGCGCTCCGGATTTGGTCGTTGAAATACTCTCAAAGGGCAATTCGACCAAAGAAATGAAAATCAAAAAACAGCTGTACGAGGAAAATGGAATCCGGGAATACTGGATTTTCGACCCCGATCACGAGTGTGCTTTTCAATTTCACCTCACAAATGCAGGCGTTTATAGTCCAGTCAACATTTATGTCAAAGAAGACACGCTGCAGTGCGCAATTTTTCCTGCATTGGAAATTAGTCTGGAGGAGGTTTTTCGCTTCGACGAATAAGGTACCCCGGCAAATCCGCTACCCGCTCACAGCAAACCTGCTCCATCACCTGCTGTAATTGCTTTTTCAGTATCGTGCAAACGTGGTCGCCGCCCGCTTGGCCCATGGCCGCCACGCCGTACATAAACGACCTGCCCAGGAAGGCAAACTCCGCGCCGGAGGCCAGCACCCGCGCCACATCCACCCCCGAGCGGATACCGCTGTCGAGCATGATTTTGATCTTTCCGGCGTGGCGTTGCACGATGGGCGTCAGGGATCTGATAGACGATTGCCCCGCGTCGAGTTGCCGCCCGCCGTGGTTGGACACGATGACGCCGTCGAAGCCGAGGCGGATAGCCATCTCAGTGTCTTCCTCGCTGGCTACGCCTTTCAGTACCAGTTTGCCGCGCCAGCGGTCGCGGATGGGCGCAAGTTTAGCTTCGTTGACCCTGCCGGAGAAGGTCTGGTTCATGTACTGCCCAAGCTGCCCCATGTTGAGGTCTTTGGGCATGTATTTTTTCAGGTTGGCAAATTCGGGTTGGCCGTGCAAAAGCGTCCGTATGGCCCATTCGGGTTTTCCCAGTATTTGAAGCACATTCGAAAGCGTCATTTGGGGCGGCATGGCCAGTCCATTGCGGATGTCGCGGGGGCGGTAGCCAAAACTCGGCACATCGCAGAGCACGCACAATACCTCGCAACCGGCGCCTTCGGCGCGGTCGAACAGGTCGTCGCGCAGGGCGTTTTCGGCGGGGTGGTAGAGCTGAAACCAGAAGTTGCCGTCGGTGAGCTTTCCGATAGTCTCGATACTCGCCGTCGTCACTGTGCTGAGCACAAAGGGGATATTGTGCTGCCGGGCGGCTTTTGCCAATATTTCGGGCGCGCCCGGCCACATTAGTCCTTGCAGGCCGATGGGGGCTATGCCGAAGGGCGCGTCGTAAACTTTGCCGAATAATTCGGTTTTGAGACTCGAGGTGTTGTGATCGCTCAAATAATACGGCTTCAACTCCACCTCGCGCAGTTCGGCGGTATTTTTGTGCAGGTTGACGTCTTCGTTGCAGCCCCCGTCGAGATACTCGAAAGCAAATGCGTTGCTTCGCCCGCAAACGGAGGTCTTCAATGGCCGGATATTTCATGCGGTTTTTTTTTGAGAAAGTTGATTGTGATATCCGCAGTTTGAGTAAAAGTAAATGTTGGTTTTTAATTTACCAGCAGCTATTCCAAAAAAATCACTACTTTCATATCCCAGTTAACCACCGGCCATGAAAATCTATACCGAAAAAGACAAGCGCAAACCGGAAAACTTCAGCCCGTTTCGTGAGAAAATTCACGAGATCGTTTTTGAAGCGGAAACGCCTGCCGGTAGGCTCTTCGATATCATTCTGCTGATCATGATACTGCTCAGCATTATCATACTAATGCTGGAAACAGTGCCTTCGCTTAATGCCAAATGGGGCAGTACCTTTATTACGCTTGAATGGATTATTACCGGATTTTTTACGATTGAATATATCGTAAGATTGTACTGCGTATACAAACCGCTGAAATACGCCGGCAGTATTTTGGGCATTATCGATATCGCTTCTATTTTGCCTATGTACCTCGATATATTTTTCCCCGGTGCGCATACCTTGATGGTGATGAGGGGGCTGCGCCTGTTGCGGGTTTTTCGGATTTTTAAATTGAATACTTTTATTAACCAGGGCAACCTGATCCTGGCGGCGCTGCGGCAGAGCATCCCCAAAATGACCGTTTTTCTGTTTTTTGTTTTAATCTCGGTATGCCTTTTCGGTTCCATCATGTATATTGTCGAACACGATGCCAATCCCAAGTTTGACAGCATCCCCACCGGCATTTATTGGGCGATTGTGACCCTCACTACCGTAGGATACGGAGACATAAGCCCGGTGACCGGTATGGGAAAATTCATTTCTTCTATTATTATGATCATCGGTTATGCCGTCATCGCGGTGCCAACGGGCATTGTCACTTCCGCTTTGATCCGCCCGGATAAACAGCATACCGCCATTTCTTGCAATAATTGCGGAAAAGAAGGCCACGACACCGATGCTACGTATTGTAAATTTTGCGGATTCCTACTTGATTAATACCTATGGCCATGCACACCACCCGTATCGTACTCACCGAACCTTTCGTAAGGCATCCCGCAGGGCTGGTCTTTGAACTCGATGAAGCCACCGGAGTTAGTGGCTGGGACGACGACGAGCGCGTGCGCGACCGGCAGAACTTTTCCGATAAAAGGGTTTACTTTTTGCCCGACGGCGGCAATGGCGGCAGCTACGAATTGCCGTCGCATATGACGGCCCCCTGTCCGCCCGAAGTATTCGTAGGCGTCGACCTGCGCACCGGACCCTGCCGCATAACCGGCGCCTGGACTGCCCCGGGCGGCGACGAAACTTCGGCTTCGCCAAGTAACCTGAAGTATGACGCCAAACTTTTGAGGATCAACGATATAAATGCCCAGGGCATCGAGATGACATTGGAACGAAAACAAGCCGAAATTATCCTGGTGGATGTATTACGCAGCGAAACACTGCGCAGGTTCGAAGCCGCCGGAAACCCGTTTCAACTGGATTTTAGCGAACTTCCGCCCGGTTTTTACAAAATAACTATCCACCTGCACAAAGGCCCTACCCACTACCTCCAGTTTATCAAAGCCTTTCCCTATATCGTCGAATTTCAGGGTAATATGGGAAGTTATCAATTGCACAGAACACTATATTAAATACTATACCCATGCCCAGATATCTGCAATTACTCATCGGCCCCGAAGTCTACTGGCTGGCGCTGTACGGCATCGTCGCCCTGCTTGCTAAAGCCAACGTACCGCCTGCCTATCCCACCAACAAAATCCTCGATATGCTGTGGGTGCACGTCATTCTGGCTGCTGTGCTGGTTTTCGCGCTGTGGTTCATCCCCGGCGTAGAAAAAAGCTGGCTCCTCCTGCGGGTCTGGATAGTGAGCCTGGTGATGGCGCATTTTATGCTTGAAAAAGGGCTCGGCGCCCTCAAAGACCAAAACCCGGGTGTGGGCACGGCCTATATCATCGGCATTATTTTTGTGTTTTTTGTGCTGCTGGTGGGAAGCGTGGCGGTGAAAATTTGGCAGTGGCGGTCATGATACCGAGTAAAGACCTTGCATGGTCTAACCTCCCTCAACAATAAAACCCCCTCCTCCAGCGTCAGGTATCGTGTATGATTGATCTATGCGAAAACTTTTACTATTAGCCGTTTGCGTTTTGGGGGTAGTCACACTGCACGCGCAGCAGAGTAGCTTGTCCAATTTGCGCGAGCGGACGATAGCTGCTCCCGAAGGCAGGCAAATCCTCGACAGCCTTACTATTGCCGCTGCTTCGGTTATTGTAAAAGCAGCAGATACGTTACTCGATACCAGTTATTACCGCATCGACAACAACGCCATCGTGTGGCAAAAGCCCCTAACCGGCCCCGTTGAGATCCGCTACCGGGTTTTGCCCTTCAACCTGGGGCGGCCCTTCGCCCGCCTCGATACCGCGCAGTTGCAACGCGATACGGTCGGCGCGATTATCGGACTGCGTTACAATCCCTACGAGCGCGACAACCCGCTGGTCGACTTCAAGGGACTGGACTATAGCGGCAGTTTTAGCCGTGGCGTGTCATTTGGCAACAGCCAGGACCTCGTGCTCAACTCCAGCTTTAACCTCCAATTGGCCGGCAACCTGGGCGACGGCATCGAAATCCTGGCGGCGATTACAGACGAAAATATCCCCCTGCAAGCCGAGGGCAATACCCAGCAGTTGCGCGAATTCGACAAGATTTTTATCCAACTAAAAAAAGGTAATACCAAACTTATCGCCGGCGATTACGAGCTACAGCGCCCGGCTTCGTATTTTATGAATTATTTTAAAAAATTGCAGGGCGCTACTTTTTCTACCCAACAAACCCTGGGTAAAGGTTTGCTGAGTACCAATGCCAGCCTGGCCGTTTCGCGCGGACAATTTGCGCGCAACCAACTCAGTCAACAGGAAGGCAACCAAGGCCCCTATCGCCTCGAAGGCAGCCAGGGCGAACGCTTTATTATTATCCTGGCAGGCACCGAAAGGGTGTGGCTCGACGGCCAGTTGCTCCTGCGCGGATTGGAAGGCGATTATGTGATCGACTATAACCGCGGCGAACTCACTTTCACCAGCCGACGGCTCATCACCAAAGACAGCCGCATTATCATCGAATTTGAATACGCCGACCAAAGCTACCTGCGCTCGCTGTATGCTTTTAATGTAGATTATCAATTGCAGGGACTGCGGTTGTATGTAAATGCGTTTAGCCAACAGGATAGCCGTACTTCTACGGGCGATCAGCAACTCACCGACACCCAGAAGCGCGTATTGCGCGATGCCGGCGACGACCTGTCGAGGGCCGTGGTATCTACCATCGATACAATTGAAAGCACTACCGCCGTGCGGGCTACGTATGCCCTGCGCACCGCCATATGGAATTGCAACGGGCAGGATACCAGCATTCAATACCTGGCCTACACCACGAATCCCGACAGTGGACGCTACGTGGCGCGCTTTAGCCTGGTCGGCGCCGGCCGCGGCGACTACGTGCTCGACACCGAGCAGTCCGCCAACGAACGCGTCTACCGCTGGGTGCCGCCCGACCCTGCCACCTGCCAACGCCGCGGAGATTACGCCCCGATTTCCCAACTCACGGCGCCCGAACAGCAGCAATTGTTTACCGCCGGCGCCGAATGGAAACTGCCGCGCCAAACCCTGTTGCGCACAGAAATAGCCATGAGCCGCCGCGACCAAAACCGGTTTTCGAGCCTGGATAGCGGCGACGACCTGGGGCTGGCGGGGTTCGCCACCCTCAGCCGCGATTTCCGGCTGGGCAGTGATAGCAGCGGCTGGACGCTCAACACGCAGGCCGGTTATGAATTTACCCAACAGAACTTCAAAGCGCTCAATCCCTACCGCAGCCAGGAATTTCTGCGCGACTGGAATATCGCCAATGTGCAGGGCGTGGGCTCGGCGCCTGCTGCCGGCGAACACCTGGGCCGCGCCGCCCTTGCCCTGCGACGTGCCGGCTGGGGACAGGTGGGCTACGAACTCAGCACCTTTCTGCGCGATACGCTGTACAACGGCCTGCGCCACGGCGCGATGGTGCAATTTCAGCGCAACAATTGGCACATCGAAGGACAGTCGAGCTGGCTGCAAACCAGCGAAACCCTTAGGCGCACCAGTTTTTCCCGGCCTAAAATACAGCTAAGTCGCACCTTCCCGGCGCTGGCAAACTGGCGACTGAGCCTGCAGGGCGAACGCGAAAAAAGCGAACGCAGGGAGGGCGATATCCTGGAGGCATCCAGTTTTTACTACGACCGCTACGGTGTGTTTTTGCAAAACCCCGATACGGCAGCCGTTGTGTTGGGGCTAAATGCGAGCCGCCGTACCGACTATGCGCCGGTGGCAACAGATTTCCGCAGAAGCACCGACGCCACCGAATTCAACGTCAACGGCCAGTGGAGCAAACTCAAAGGCCTCCAGACCGCTCTGCTCTTCAGCTACCGCCGCCTCGATATTGCCGATACCACCCTTACGCCGCAGCGCGCCGGCGCTACCTTCCTGAGTCGCTTCGACGTGGGCGCCGTTGCCTGGAAGGGCGCCCTGCGGTCTACTACGACCTACGAGATCACCTCGGGACAGGAGCCCCAGATCGCCTTCACATACGTCAAAGTAGCCCAGGGCTCGGGCACGCATATCTGGCTCGACAGCCTATTTAACAACGATGGCAAAATACAACTCAACGAAATGGAGATAGCGCCGTTTCAGGACCAGGCCGACTATGTGCGGGTGAGCCTGTATACCAACGAGTTTATCCGCACCAACAACGTGAATGTCAACCAAAGCCTGCTCTTAGACCCCCGGCCCGTCTGGCAGACCAAAAAAGGGTTCAAAAAGTGGCTGAGCCGCTTCTCCACTCAATCCACCTTCAACCTCACGCGGAAAACGCGGCAGGCCGACGGCATACAACCCTGGAATCCTTTTCAACTCGCCATTGCCGATACGGCCCTGGTTTCGCTCAACTCGACTATCCGCAATACCCTGTTTTTCGACCGTGCCAATCCCCGGTATGACCTGCAACTGGGGCAATCGGACAACCGTAACCGCATCGTGCAAACTACCGGCTACGAGGCGCGCCGCTTGAGCGAATATCTGTTGCGGGGTCGCTGGAATGCGGGTACTACGGTTAGCCTGGTTTGCGCATGGGCGCAAGGGCAACGGGAAAGCGACTCCGAATTTTTTAATAATAAAGACTATCGCTTACTGTTTACCCGTATAGAACCACAAGTCACGTATTTACCCAATAAAAACTTTCGCGTGGTGGGGGGCTACAAATACCAGTTTGACCGCAACACCCTGGGCGACAGAGGCGAGAAGGCCACCCAGCACCAGCTTAGCGTAGAGGCCACCTTAAATCGATCGGCGCAATCGCAACTGCGCCTGCGCGTATCGTATATCCGGGTGATGTTTGAGGGAGAAGCGGCTACGCCGGTGGGATTTGCCATATTAAACGGCTTGCAAAACGGTCGCAACTGGCTGTGGAACCTGGGCCTCAACCGACAGCTTTCGCGCAACCTGACTTTAAGCCTGAGCTACGAAGGCCGGCAGACGGGCGAATCTAAAACGGTGCATGTGGGTAGGGCGCAGGTATCGGCGCTGTTCTGAGTTTTTTGTTCACAGCGTAAAGTCGTTTTTCGAGTGATTCTCTCTATTCAAAAACAGTATGTTAAAGAACGAAAAAAATATGGGGATACCATAGGTTTTCAAGTTTTCATAAAAATATTGAAAAAATAAACTTTTTTATGTAAGCAAATTTGTTTACTTTTGTTATATGAATATGCAAATAGACCTCATCAAAGGTATTCATCCAGGCTTCATTCTTGAGCGCGAATTGAATCAACGGCAATTGCGCAAAGGCCGGTTTGCGCTTTCTATACAAGAGTTTCCACAAACATTGGGAGCTATTACCAAAGGTAAGCGTGATATGAATACCGCGCTTGCTTTAAAAATCGAAAAGGCGCTCGGACTTGAGGAAGGCTATTTTATGATATTGCAGGTATATTATGATATAGCGCAGGAGAAGAAAAAGCAAAACACAGCATCTCCCGACTTGACCAAGCTGAGACCCGTTTTATTCTGGGATACCAAAATAGAAAGTGTGAATTGGCAAAAACAAAAAAAAGTCGTTATCAAAAGAGTATTTGAGCGGGGTAATGATATAGAAAAAGAAGAAATTACGCGTTTCTATGGGATAGAAACCGTTGATAATATATTACGCGATAATGAATAAAAAACTGTATACCGATGTCGTTACCCCACAACTATTGCGTATTTTGAAAACGCTCATGGAATCTCATGCATTTGATAATTTCAGGCTGGTTGGAGGCACTGCATTGAGCTTATACAGAGGACACCGAGTATCGGTCGACATAGACCTTTTTACAGATGCCCTTTATGGTTCGATTGATTTTGAAGCTATTGATCATTTTTTGCGTATTACTTACCCCTATGTTGACACGAGCAGTTACAGCATAGTTGGCATGGGAAAGCATTACTACATTGGTGGCGACAAAAACGATTGTATAAAGTTAGATTTATGTTATACGGATGATTTTATACAGGATATTCAATGGATTGATGGCATTCGACTGGCAACTTTAGAAGAAATTATAGCCATGAAAATAGA
>JABWBR010000155.1 GCA_013360405.1 Saprospiraceae bacterium | reverse complement strand
AAACTCGATAGCCAGAGCCGCGCTGTCAGCAGTGTACTCAAAAGCCGCTACCGGCATTGGGTTGTCTATACCCAGCGTATCACAAGAGCTGCCATCCATGGGCCCCAGGCCGTAGTAGGGGAAGTTGGGGATAGTGCGGAAGTTTAAAGTTGGTAGCACAAGCCCATTGAACATAAACTCTGCTTGATTCCCTTTTTTGTTAGGTTTTCGTATTACATGCAAAGAATCGTTTGTACCACAAGTACCCGTTATTATTTCCCCATTGGGAGCCAGTTGGGAAAGAAAAAAACAAGTAATAGCATCGGGATGGTCCAGCATGCTTCCTATTGTAAATCTGGAAGCAGATATGTTTTCTGCTTCCAAATCGAATTGGTAGAAGTATTTGAAGGACGACACATACAAAAACCGAGAGTTTTCAGAAAATGCCAGCCCACCCATGAGGGCTGTATCCCGATAGGTAAACTGCACCGGGTTGCTAAAGGTACCCGTGCAGCGGTCAAAATCGTAGATGTCAACATACTGATCCTGTCCCAAACGGTAAATATTGAGCCGCGCATATTTTGTACCGTCGGGAGAAAAAGCGGCCTGGCCCAGGCCAGAGGGTACCGTATCGCCAAGGGCTTGTAAGCCCTGGTTGAGGATGGTGTCGGGAGTGACAAGTAATCGGTAAAATCCATTGGAAAAATAATCTGCTACAACTACCCACCAGTCGCGACCATTGGCATGGCGCACGGCGGTGAGTTTGCCGCCTCTTTCAATTGAGCCGGCAATAAGAGGAATGTTTTTTGCTATTACAGTCCCTTGTCCATCATTGGCAGCCATATCAATCTTTGTATAATATAACTGTTGAGTAATATAGATGGATCCATGTTGGTCGGGTTCGTCAATCTCTTCAATAGGCGTATGAATTAATACATATACTGATTCATTTTGGGGTATGGCAATTAAAACCTGAGGATAAGGAACGCCGCCATCTGTCCATGTTTCCGTGAGGTTAGTCGGATTCAACCCCGTCCCATTCTCCATCGGCTCATGCAGATAGTTGGCCACATAAATCCCGTTGCTGTAAAACAACAGATTACCCTGGGCATCGCAGATGCTGGTTGCAGCCGCTTCAAAATTCATATCGCGGTATTCGTAGGCTACGGTTGGAGGCGAAGCGTTAAAATCTATCCGTGTGCCTCCAAATGTTAATATTTCAGGGTTGCTGTCGTAACCTAAAAGCCAGACATTATCGCGTTTTTCGCGTTGAAAAACAGTTTGCCCATGTAGCGCGATACCCCAAAATAGTATGAAAGCTATTATAAATAATCGAGACATAGGTTGTGATTAATACAGCGCCGCTTTGCTTGATTGGCAAAGCGGCGCTGTAGGTTTTTCAATTATTTTATAATCACAACCTTCTTCAATTGCCGGTTGATACTCGATCCGCTCAATTCAAGTAGATATAGTCCTCCGTTCAAGACGTCAATGTCAATGGTAAGGTTTTGTCCCAAAAGCGCTACCCCCGCTTGCTGTGACAACAATACTCGTCCGTACATATCCAGCAAAGCGATGGTAACCGGGGTAGAATTAGTGATGTCTACCTGTAGCACATTCCTCGCCGGGTTGGGGTAAACTCTCCAGTCGGTGCTCGTCTCTTCCGTCTTGCGCGTTTTCTGATTAGGGACAATATTGCTAGCTTCTGTTTCTGCCAAAGCTTGATAACAACCAGGATCCACCCTCAAAGAATCCGGATAAGGCAAATGCAGCAGGTGCCGGGCCTTGTATACCGGGCGACCGCCGCTATAAGAGCATTGTTCGGCAATACTGCCAAGCGCGCTCAACTGCACAGAAGAAAAGGTATCCATGCCGCTTGCCAGGGTCGATAAATAAAGCGCATTTACATCGAGCTCGTTTTGTGCATACCCTTTGGCGCTTTCAAGCGCGTCGTTATCGTCCGCCAGGTTTTCTGCCGCCGTGTATATTTCGGCTTTAATAAGCTGATCGAGGCTGTCCATGTCCTGGAATAACAACCCCGCTTTTTCAAACAGCGTATCGCGCAAATCCCATACGTCTTCTTCTGCTACTATCAGTATGCTGTCGAGGGCTGCCAATCGCTGAACTAAGCTGTCGCGGTCGTGGCTTAGCGCTATTACTTCCTGTTGTTCAGAGGTGCTTTGATCAAAAAGGTGTTTTTTACCAACCTCGATTTCATACAAAAGTCCTAGCAGGCTGTCGCTTTGGCTCACATAGAAACTGTCCACTGCCAGGGTGTCGGTTTCTCCCCCTTGCAAGGCCACTTTTCTGTAGAGTTGCTGCCGGGCGCCCCACCGGCGGGCCTCCTCGTAGTCGTCTGTCGGCGCTGTGCCCAAGGCCACCGATATGTCTATTTCCCTGATTTTTTCTCTTTCATCGCCCACGAGTTGGTCTTCGCAGTCCCAAGGACTACCGAAAGTTTCTGGAAACCACGCATTGATGAAGGATCCAAATGGAGCTTGCAAATTCGGAAATGCAAAACTTGGAGGATAATACGCGCTTTGGTCGTCGTGTATTTCGTAACGTTGAATGTTTAGTTGGATGAAAACGTCGGGGCTATCCTCTATATCATTCCTCGCCGCCGCCCCCGAGTAAGTGCCCGACATCCATTGATTGCCCCGGTGCAATTGGGCATTGATATCCAGCAGGCTGCCGTAGTGCAGGCCGTCTGCAAACGGCGGCTCAAAGGTATTGCCCCTGATGTCGGTATCGGTGCAGGTACCGTTCAGGTATATACCCGAATGCAGGTTGTGGAGGGTGTTGCAACTATAGGCCATGCCCGTGCTGCTGAGTACGTCGATACCCGTGCCACTGCTCGTTGCCGCGCCTTCGATGTAGTTTAGTTCTATCGTGCTGTTCAGCGCGTCTCGAGCGGCA
>JABWBR010000154.1 GCA_013360405.1 Saprospiraceae bacterium | reverse complement strand
TGCCGCTCGAGACGCGCTGAACAGCACGATAGAACTAAACTACATCGAAGGCGCGGCAACGAGCAGTGGCACGGGTATCGACGTACTCAGCAGCACGGGTATGGCCTATAGCTGCAACACCCTGCACAACCTGCAAACGGGGATGCACCTGAACGGTACCTGTACCGATACCGACATCAGGGGCAATACCTTCGAGCCGCCGTTTGTTGACGGCCTGCACTACGGCAGCCTGCTGGATATCAATGCGCAACTGCACCGGGGCAATCAATGGCTGTCGGGCACCTACTCGGGCGCGGCGGCGAGGAATGATATGGAGGATAGCCCAAATGTTCTTAATCAATTATTGGCGCAACGTCACGAAATACACGACGACCAAAGCGCGTATTACCCGCCGGGTTTTGCGTTTCCGAATTTGCCAACACCTATTAACTTTTATATTAATGCCTGGTTTCCAGAAACTTTCGGTAGTCCCTGGGATTGCGAAGACCAGCTCATCGGCGATGAAAGAGAAAAAATAAGGGAAATAGACATACCGGTGGCTCTTGGCACAGCGCCTGCGGGCGACTACGAGGAGGCCCGCCGGTGGGGAGCCCGGCAGCAACTCTACAGAAAAGTAGCCCTGCAAGGAGGAGAAACCGATACCTTGGTAGTGGACAGTTTCTATGTGAGCCAGAGCGATAGTCTGCTAGGACTTTTGTATGAAATCGAGGCCGGTAAACAACACCTTTTTGAGCAAAGCGAGACGGAACAACAGCAAGTAGTAGCGCTGAGCCACGACCGCGACAGTCTGGTTCAACGGTTGACAGCCCTCGACAGCATGCTGGTAGTAGCAGAAGAAGATGTATGGGCTTTGCGCGATACGCTGCTTGAAAAAGCAGGGTTGTTATTCCAGGATATTGACAGCCTGGATCAGCTAATTAAAGCCGAAATTTACGCGGCGGCAGAAAACCTGGCGGACGATAACGACGCGCTTGAAAGCGCCAAAGGCTATGCACAAAACGAGCTGGATGTAAATTCCATCTATTTATCGACCCTGGCAAGCGGCGTGGATACGTTTTCCTCTGTGCAGTTGAGCGCGCTTGGCAGCATTGCCGAACAATGCCTATACAGCGGCGGCCGCCCTGTGTACAAGGCCCGCCACCTGCTGCACCTGCCTTATCCGGATTCTTTAAGGGTGGACCCCGGGTGTTTTCAGGCTTTGGCAGAAGCAGAAGCTACCAATATTGCCGCCACCGAGAAAGAACGCAGGACGGTAGCAACCAGCCCACTCCCATTAGACTGGAAAGTATATCCCAACCCTGCCAGGAATGTTTTGCAAATAGAAATTGTAAATGCTACCCCTGTAACTATTGCCTTGCTGGATATGCACGGACGGGTATTACTTACACAGCAAGCGGAGGAAGCGCCTTTGGGCCAAAACCTCACCTTTGACATTAGTGGTCTAAATAGTGGCATGTATCTACTTGAATTGAACGGGTGGAGTATCAGCCGGCAATTGAAGAAGGTTGTGATTATGAAATAATTGAAAAACCTACAGCGCTGCTTTGCCAATCCGGCAAGGTGGCGCTGTATTAATCACAACCGCTATGTCACGATTATACATAATAGGGATCATGCTATTTTGGGGTATTGTATTAAATGGTCAAACTGTTTTTCAACGTGAAAAACGCGATTATATTTGGCTATTAGGCTACGACAGCAACCCTGAAATATTAACATTTGGCGGCACACGGATAGACTTTAACGTTACGCCACCAACCGTAACTTATGAATACCGCGATGTGAATTTTGAAGCAGCGGCAACCAGCATCTGCGACGCCCAGGGCAATCTGTTGTTTTATAGCAACGGGATTTATGTGGCCAATTACCTGCATGAACCGATGGAGAATGGGTTGGGGCTAAATCCTGATCCATTAACGGACGAATGGGCAGATAACGGTTTTCCTCTCCCCCAGGTAATATTGGCCCTAACCTTGGATAGTGATCAGTATTTACTCGTGCACAATTTGGTTTCAGAGTTGGAAGAGGAAGATCAATATGGGTCGAGCTACCACTCTAAAATGCTTTATTGCACTAAAATAGACATGGCAGCCAATAACGGAGAGGGAATCGTGATGGAGAAGAATGTGCCGATAATAATTGATACCATAGATATTAGTGGCAAACTCACCGCCGTTCGCCACGCCAACGGCCGCGATTGGTGGGTAGTGGTAGCAGATTATTTTTCCAACGGCTTTTACCGACTCTTTGTCACCCCCGACACCATTCTCAATCATGGCTTGCAAGCCATAGGCGATACAGTACCATCCGGTCTGGGCCAGGCCGCTTTTTCTCCCGACGGAACCAAATATGCCCGGCTCAATATTTATCGCCTGGGACAGGATCAATTTGTGGACATCTACGATTTTGACCGCTGCACGGGTACCTTTAGCAACCCGGTGCAGTTTACCTATCGGGATACGGCTCTAATGGGCGGTCTGGCTTTTTCTGAAAACTCCCGGTTTTTGTATGTGTCTTCGTTTCGATTTACCTATCAATTTGATTTGGAAGCTGAAAATATTCCAGATTCAAAAGTAATAGTGGGGTTTCCGAATCCATTAGGGGAAGGATATTTCCTGTCACAATTGGCGCCAGATGGGAAAATATATATTGGCACCCAAGGAACGGATTTTCATACACACATTATACATTCTCCCAACAGGCGAGCGCCGGCCTGCAACTTTGAGTACATTGGACTTCCACTCCCTACCCGGAATTTCCGCACTGGGTATAGACAACCCAATGCCGGTAGCGGCTTTTGAGTACACTGCTGACAGCGCGGCTCTGGCTATCGAGTTTTTCGACGGTTCGTTTTTTGCCACCGGGTGGTATTGGAATTTTGGCGATGGGACTACCTCTACCCAGCGGCATCCGGTGCATAGCTACGCCCAGAGCGGTGCTTATACCGTCTGTCTTACTGCTAGCAATATGACGGGGAGTGATACCGTATGCGATACGATACAATTAGGAGAGATCACGAACTTGGGGGAGCCATTGGCCAGGGAGGGGGTAGTTAGGGTGTATCCCAACCCAGCCACCAATGAAATCATCCTGGAGGTAGAGAGAATTCATGAATTTTCTCCACATCCACACCGGCCATCCACCGCGGGCCCTTTTATTTTTACATTGTACGACGCCCTGGGCCGGGAGGTGTTGCGCCTGCCACTGCAAGGCACTGTAAGCCGTGTGGAGGAGCGCATAGACATCTCAGACCTACCGGCAGGGTTGTACTTTTGGCGGGTAGAAGCCGGGGGAGCGCAAGTGGGCGGGGGGAAAGTGGTGGTTTATTGATATTTGATGCTGGGTTTCATCTACTGCTGCCTCATTGAATGACAGGTTATTTCAAAACGTGAAATCATTACTTATGACAACAATTGCTTCTTTTTCAAATTTGACGCCCCTTTATTCAGAAAAAGCCGCCCTGGAAGCCATAGCCATGCAATGCCCGCTTTTGGACGGTAATGCCGTATATCGGGCGCGATCTCTTTTGAGTATCGTTACGGGAACCCTGTCCAGCTATGATGACAGTACGGCCTGTGTAGGCAACGAGGCCTTTTTTGCACCGCCCCCCAGTAGCTCCTTTACATATCACGAACAGAATTTATTGGCATTCCCCAACCCGGCCGCCCATACCGTAACATTTAGCTGGGGTCAAATTCTCGAACAACCTGGGGAAATTCGCCTGTATGATCTCTACGGCAGACAAGTGCGATTAACAACGACGGCAACGAACATATCGAATTATACAATGCGTGTTGCTGATCTACCCGGCGGCGTTTACTTCTACAAAGCCAGTCTGAACAGCCGGAATTTTGCCGGTAAGCTTGTCATTAAACATTAATATTAACTAACCTTCAGGGGTATTTCTTGCTATTGTAAAATAGTCAAGAGGTACCCCTGATCTTATTTTGAAACTATGCGGACATTTCTACTAATGATAACGCTATGGTTTTTAGCAATAGCTGCTTATTCCCAAAAGTATGACTATGTATGGTTAATGGGGCAAAATAGCCAAATGACAATTGAACATTCAGGCACAATAATAGATTTTAGTGCCCTGCCGCCTGATATTTCTTATGAATTCAGGGATATGAACTTTCTGCAAGTGAACGCCAGTATTTGCGACACAGCAGGTAACCTTCTTTTTTACACCAACGGTATCTACATAGCTAATGCCCTGGGAGAGCCTATGCAAAACGGGTTTGGGCTGAACCCCGGGCCGCATGCTGAAACCTGGCAGGATTATGGATATATTCTCGACCAGGGGGCTATGGTTCTGCCTGTACCGGAAAACACTACACAATTCTATGTATTACACATGGATAAAGAACTGGATGAAAGCATTCCGACTCTTTACAGTAAACACTTTTATTATTCCTTGATTGACATGTCTGAGGGAGGAGGATTAGGCGCGGTTTTGCAAAAAAATAAAGTCATTTTAGAGAACTACCTTGATCAAGGAAAACTAACTGCGATAAGACATGCTAATGGACGCGACT
Source organism: Saprospiraceae bacterium (assembly GCA_013360405.1). Taxonomy (GTDB): domain Bacteria; phylum Bacteroidota; class Bacteroidia; order Chitinophagales; family Saprospiraceae; genus JABWBR01. Next base: position 374 of record JABWBR010000154.1, on the reverse strand, counting down.
GGTGGGTACTTGCGCGGAAATATGGCACTAATCAGTACTTCAGAATTTCCATAAGCATAAAAGGTATTCAAGTTTTAAATATCCAGGAAACAGGGAGTCCCATACCGTCTAATTCAATTGGCCAGGCTGTATTTTCGCCTGACGGAACTAAATATGCCAGTATCAATGTCGCAGGTATTATCGGTGATCCTATTCATGTCAATATTTACGATTTTGATCGTTGCTCTGGCCAACTAAGCAACCAAGTTCAATTCACTTATGCCGACACAGCCAGCTGTGCCGGTATTGCTATTTCACCCAATTCCCGTTTTCTATACGTTTCTTCCTTTCGCTACCTGTATCAATACGATCTTTGGGCCTCTGACATCGAAGCC
>JABWBR010000101.1 GCA_013360405.1 Saprospiraceae bacterium | reverse complement strand
ATAGGGTGAAACGGTAGAGGCGTAAAATTGCAGGCGATAGCTTAATCCTGGTATCAGGTCTATTTCTTGCACGATGACTTCATGACGACATACTTCGGCTACCGGGTCATTAAAAGCGGCGCAAAGCGCAAAATAATCACCCTGTTGTGGTGTGACCGTAGAAGAGCCCGCAACGCTAAATTCCTCAAAAATAGTCGGGGATTGACTCCCGGCAAACCAATCATCGACACAGCCATAGGCAAAGGCGTCAAGGGGGGCGGTACAAGGATAATCTCCCGATTCAAAACTGCCATTGACAATAACAGGCGCAGGCGGCAGGCACTGTGCGAGCAGGGTTTCAGGTCTCAAAGCGATAAGATTAATTAACATAACAATTAGAATACAATAGGGGGGGGGTAACTAAACCCCGGGTGGAAAGCATACAATCAAGGTTTTTCATGGCAATACAATTTTAGGCTGCTTCCTGTCAAGGAAGACAACTTGATGAAAAGGGTTGAAATAATATAGCGCGCTGAGTAGTTAACTACGGTCTTTCCGGAACGACTATCGCAATGTAATATATAAAATGCCTATGTCATAAATAAAAAAATAAATGTTTTTATACTTCGCGCCGCCAAGTTTTGGGCATGATTCAGGCTCGGGCGCGAACCCCGCCAAAAGTGAGCTAAGCCGGAAAAGTTATGCACAACTTGTCCCGTACCAACAGGTCGGGATAACTTGACGGCGTGCGGTGTGCACCTAACAACTTGACGAGCAATGTTAAATTCAAGGAACTTCACCAATATAACAGCCTTATTGAAGCATACAGTACCTGAAAAAGAGCGATTGATTATACACCGCTACTGAGGAGATGGTTTGCCATAAGTAGTCTTCGTCAAATCGACTTTTTTGCCCAGTGGTGAGCGCTTTACGCGTACTATGAACAGGTTGTCGTAATCGTTGTCGGCTATTGCGACTGTTTCCCCACTAAGTCCGGCAACCAGGGGGGGTATCGTGTTGGAATGGCCCACCACCAGTACGTTTTTGCCGTTCATTTTTTTCAATACGGTAGCCAGTGATCCGGTGGTATCGGGTCGATAAATCGATAGCGGCGTTGACAATGCATCGGCAAGCGGCTGTGCCGTTTGCCGGGTACGCGTATAATCCGAAGAAAACACGGCATCTATTCTCTTGCCGAGCAATTGATTGCGAAGAGATAGCGCCCTATCCCAACCCACCTCAGAGAGGGGCGTATCGGGGCTGCTATCGCGTTTTTCGGCGTGGCGCACCAGAAAGTAGTGGGTGGTTTGGCAGGCCTGGCAGGCCAGCAGCAAGAGTAAGAGCAGAAAAGCGCTTGTTGGTGTTCGTTTCATAAGCAAATCAAGTCAATATGCGTAAACCATTTGCCGGGTAGCTATGACCTTGCCGTCGATAACGAGGCTATAGGCATAGGTGCCGGGCACGTAATTGTGATGGTTGTAGTCGTACAACACTTCGTTTAAGCCGGGTTGTAAGGCAATTGGCAAACGGGCCAGTTCTTTTCCCTGCATGGAATAGACAACAATAATGGCCTCCTGGTGGCTTATCGCTTGTGTGACAAATACGCTGATGACGGTGGCCTCGTCGAAGGGGTTGGGATGATTCTGGAGCAATTCTAAATTCTTTTGCTCCTGCGGCGCCTCTTCGGTATTGGTAGTAAAATTATCAAATTTCTCAATAGAAAAAAGACTTTCTACTCCATTTGCATCAACGGATGCTACCGATACGACATAGATAAGGCCGGGGGGCAGCCCATAGAGGGTATCAGTTGTTTGGTAGATGGTGTACACGGTATCCCAGTCGTGGCTCGAAAAGGTGCGCACGCCTACGCGATACACGCCGTAGTTGTAGGTATCTTCGAAAGACACTTGAAAGCCGTTGTCGATGGCTTGCAGTTCAAAATTGGTAGGCGTAACAGGCCCGGCGGCGGCCATAGCCAGGGCATTGCCGTTGATGACTCCGTTGCGGGCCAGGTAGTTGAAATCGACGAAAAAGCTGTCTAAAAGCCCGTCGCTGTCGGTGTCTACGCCCAGTACATCATCCATGGTATGCTGGCGATCGTGATAATCAGGCGTTTCCGGGTTGCCGTTGCCGTGTTCGTTGGCGGAGGTAAAGCGCACGGCTGCAAAGCCTTTTTGGCGGAAGGGAATGTGATCGCCACCCCTGCCGGTGCGGTCTTCGGGCGTCATGATGTTGATAACCGGTTTTACGGGCATCAGGGACTCGGCCATTTCCTGGAATTCCAGTTTAATGAAGCGGGCCAGTTGTTTGTTTCTCGAGTTGGTGGTGCCTTGCGAGTATAGGCGTACGTTGATGCTGTCGATGGCGTTGAGCCCCGGGCAACCCGGCGGCGACGCCGTAGCTCCGCAGATAATGCCGCCTACGATGTCGTTGTTGAGAACGGCTTTGAGTTTGATGTCGTTGATATCGCAATAATCGGCAAAGGCGTCGGCGCCCAGGAGGCCTTGTTCTTCGGCAGTGGTGAGCAGGAAGACGATGGTTCGGTTAAACGAATAATTGCTCATCACGCGAGCCAATTCCAATACCAGCGCACTGCCGCTGCCGTTGTCTTCCATGCCGTGGGCAATGCAATCGGGGTCGCACTCTTCTTCGCAGCGGCTGTCGAGGTGGGCTTCTACGAGCACTACTTCGTCATATTGGGCCCCTTGGCCAGGCAATACGGCCATCACGTTGCTGTGGCGGTTCATGCCGCAGATAGGAAGATCAAATTGGAAATAGGACACCAGCAGGCGATTTTCCTGCTGCGCGCTGAAGGATTGGAATTTCTGGAAAGCCCAACGTCGGGCGGCGCCCATGCCAAACGTAGCGCTAACCGTATCGGCGCCCGAACTGCGGTTGCCGAAAGCGCTCATTTGGAGGAGGTAGGCGTGCAGCGAATCTGCGGAAATGCCGCTTACCAAGCCTGCCGCGATGGCCGCGGGGTCGTCGATGACCACCGCGGGGACATAATTGGCAGGATCAAAATTCCCCAACAGGACGGCTTCTGCCCCGGGGTTGGTGACCAATAAATTGGTTTGCGCACTTAAGGGTAAAGTTACCCAAAAGATGATAATTGCTATTGCGACCGGCTTCATACAAGGCATGTTGAATAACCAAATGTAAAATTTAATTACTCAATATGCACTGAAGCAGGCGAAAAACAATCGGCTTACAAGCCTGCGCTGATCAGGAACGTGGTAGCAAAGGCTACGATAGCGTATAATTCGGGGAATACGGCCAACACCATAGTCTTGCCGAATACATCGTAGCCGGCGCCGATACCCGCGATGCCGTTGGCGCAGACCTTGCCTTGTTGGATAGCGGAGATGAGACCCACAACCCCGAGGATAAAGCCCGAGGCAAAAACGGCCATGCCTTGCAATATTGTCATTTCAGGACCCACGACGCCGGAGCTGTTGACGATAAAAAAACCGGCAAAGCCGTACAATCCCTGCGTGCCCGGCAAAGCGCTCAATAACATGTAATTGCCGAATGCGCTGTCGTTTTTCTTCAACGCGCCAAGGGTCGCATTACCTCCGATAGACACACCGATGGCGCTGCCGATACCCGCTAACCCTACCATTAAACCAAGCCCCAGATAGGCCAGAATTATTGCTGTACTCATTTATGTCGCATTTTGATGTTTAAGCTTCTTGTTTCTTGCGGGAAAAAGGCGCGTAAGGCTTGCCGCCGCCCGCAAAGCCGGCATTTTTATAAAATTCTACAAAAGTCAAACGCATAGGGTGCACAAAAGACCCCAGCATGGCTATCAGCATATTGGCGCCGTGTCCCACTATCAGAAATAACACAAATAATATAGGGCCCAATATGGGGATGCTGTCTTTGATCTGAAGGGAGATGGTGTTGATCACAAACCCCAAAATGGCGCTCGACATGCCAAGGGCGAAAAGCCGGATGTAGCTGAGCAAGTCGCCAAAAAAACCTGTGATGCCGTACAAATCCCACAAGCCTTTGCCAATACGGCCCAATATGCCCATTTGCATATCGCTGAAGAAAATGATGAGCGCTACGCCTATCCATGAGGTATAGGTGGCAATGGGCCCCATTAATTTTAAGTAGCCGATATCCAGCAGGCTTAAAAGCAATATGATCCAACCAAAAGGAGGCAGTGAAGCAAGGAACCCCGACTGTCGCATGCGGTTGATACCCTGGAGGAAAAGCCCGAAAATAATTTGCACCACGCCCAGCGCCAAAGCCAGCGTGAATATCTGGTTGCTGTCGAGCATGAACTCCTGGATCTTGCCCAACCACGAAAATTCCTTGCCCAGCAGGCTGACGCCGAATACCGTGCCGCCCAACAGCCCGAAAAATATGGTAGCTACGCTCAAAAACTGCAATAAAGTGAGAATGGGACGCATGTCTTTACTCGCCTTTCGCTTGTACAAGGCGGCTCCCAGCAAAAGCACCAGGCCGTAACCGGCATCGCCGAGACAAAAACCGAAAAACATCATAAAAAACGGCGCAAAGAAGGGAGTCAGGTCTAGTTCACCGTAACCGGGCAGAGAATACAATTCACCAATGGGCTCAAATAACCTGCTAAAGGATTTGTTTTCGAGCAAAATGGGCGGCGTTTCATCCGCTGCCGGCCGGTCGGCTAAGAAGAGTATATTTCTTTTCTCACAAGCTTCTACCAAGGCCTTTTCTTTCGGAATGGGCACAAAGCCTTCCAAAATATTTACATGCTCTTCCGCAGCAGCGTTGGTAAAGGCAAGCACCTGCTGCCAGTCGGCTTCCTCATCGATGGCGGCAAGGGTCTGTGCTAGCAACGGCAGGTAGAATCCCGCATAGCGATCCAGTGTTTGCTCTATTTCATTCAACCGGACTTCTGTCTGCAGGCGCGCGAGCCGCAAGCCTGCGGGGTCGCGGGTGGGCAGCGGCAACTCTTCGGCCTCCAGTTCAACAGGTTCTCCCGCACGGGTAAACACGACGAAATACAGGTCGGGCGGATTTTGGCTAATGATCGCCAGGTAGTAGTCGTTTTCCCACCGGCTTTGGTATTTGCTGATGGGACAAGTATAGAAATGGAGTTCCCAGCCGGCTGCCGACAAGTTGGCGATGGTTTCGAGCGAAAAATCGCCCCAGTTGGCCAAAGCGGCGGCTTCTTTGTCGAAGAGGTTGAGTTGGTGTTTGCCGCGGTCGATTTCCTCCTGTAATTCCCTGATCTCGCGGGCCAACTCGATACCGTCGGGTTGGGGTTGGGGTTGCCCATCGCTGATTTGTGGGGCCGTTCTGCGTTCGAGCAGGCGAATGGCAGCGGTTATTTCTTTTCGCACCTGGGCGCGATCGCCCATATCGCCTATATTGGAATCTTTCCTGGGTTTGACATGCAACACGCCCAGGTCGCGCAATTCCTCGAGGAAGGCGTTGTAGTCCGCGTAGTGGACTAAAAAGGCGTATTTGCGCATGGGAGTAATCATACCGCGTTGTCGTTTGCCTCGGCGGAAAGCCGGTTTTTGACAATCTTCTGGGCCGATTTGGCCAGGTTATCTTCGTCTTCCAAAAAGCGCTTGATTTTCAGGATAGCCGTTTCATATCCCGGTATCTGCACTTTTTCGTATAGGTTTACCTTTTGGGTAGTCTTCTTGCGAGCCCGGTCGAGTAATTGCATAGTGCGCAGGTAGAACTTTTTTTCAATGGCGATCAGCGCGAGTTCTTTTAATATAGCCACCCCTTCGGCATACCAGTGAGGGTTGTTAAACAGGCTAAATGGCGCCAGCTTAAAATTGATTTGCGAAAGCACTGGTATATGTACGCCGGCAATTTTCCGACTGGTCATTTCCACCTTTTCCACTTGCACCAGCGAAGGGTCGAATTCTTCCCAAAGCCGCACCATAACTTCGTAGTGAGCCATTCGGCGCGCGAGGGCCGTTTCGCGGGCGGTAGCTTCATCGCGGGCGCGTTTGACCTCGATGCGCAGGGCTGCTTCCTTGTTTTTCAAAGTAGGCAACGCCTTTTTCCGGATGCGCAACTGCCTGTTGAGCTCCTGAAGTGCGGTTTTGTTGTATTGAAATTTTATTGCCATACCTGCCTAGTTTTCAGGCCAGTATTTGTCTACAAATTCTTGTTTAATCCCCACTTCCGATTTAGAGAAGTGCCTGCCAAACAACTCCCAACTGGTAGTGAGCATTTCTTCGGTATCGATATTGACGTCGATAGCGAGCAACTTGTCGGCGTATTCGCGGGCGAAATGCAGCGTGCGCTCGTCGTAGTCGGTGAGGTCGAAGCCGTTTTCCAGCTTGGTACGGGCATTGGCCGCGTCGGCATACAAGCGGATGGCGGCGTTCATCACCTGCGGGTGGTCGGTGCGCGTTTTTTTGCCGATAACCAACTGACGCAGACGCGAAAGGCTGCGGAACGGGTCGACGATTACTTTGCCGATTTCGGTGTCGCGCCGCAGGAAGAGCTGCCCTTCGGTGATATAACCCGTATTGTCGGGGATGGCGTGGGTAATGTCGCCGCCTGACAGGGTAGTTACCGCGATAATGGTTAGAGAACCGCCGCTTTCAAATTGTACGGCTTTTTCGTATAGCTTGGCCAGGTCGCTGTAAAGCGAGCCGGGCATAGAGTCTTTCGAGGGTATCTGGTCCATGCGGTTCGACACAATACTGAGCGCGTCGGCGTAAAGCGTCATATCAGTGAGCAGTACCAGTACCTTTTGGTTTTGGTCGATGGCGTAGTACTCCGCTGCCGTCAGCGCCATATCGGGCACCAGCAGGCGTTCTACCGGCGGGTCTTCTGTGGTATTGATAAAGCCGACGATGCGGTGCATGGCGCCGGCGCTTTCGAATACCTGCTTAAAAAACAGGTAGTCGTCGTTGGTGAGGCCGATACCGCCGAGGATAATCTTGTCGGCTTTGGCGCGCATCGCCACGATGGCCATCACCTGGTTGTACGGCTGGTCGGGGTCGGCAAAGAAGGGGATCTTCTGCCCCGTCACCAGGGTATTGTTGAGGTCGATGCCGGCGATACCGGTGGCGATGAGTTCGGAAGGCTGCCGGCGGCGCACGGGGTTGACCGAAGGGCCGCCGATTTCGCGTTCTTCGCCGTCAATTTCGGGACCGCCGTCAATAGGTTTGCCGTAGGCGTTAAAAAAGCGCCCGCCGAGCTCGTCGCTCACCCTGAGGGTAGGTGGTTTGCCGTAAAAGATCACTTCGGCGTCGGTAGGAATGCCGTCGGTGCCGGCAAAAACCTGGAGGGTAACCTCGTCGCCGATGATCTTCACCACCTGGGCGAGGCGGCCGTTTACCAGCGCCAGTTCTTCGTAGCTCACGCCTGCAGCGCGCAGCGTACAGGTCGCTTTGGTGAGCTGGTCGATTTTTGTATAAATTCGCTGAAATGCTTGCGTCTCCATCAGGCCGTTTTTCTTTCTGCCAAAATATCCATCAATGCAGCTTCATTCTCGCGGAATTCAGCCGATTCAAATTCCAGGTAGTTCATCTGGCGCAATTGGTTGATAATGCGCTTGAAATATGGGTTCACTTCTTCGTATCCTTCAAAGCGCAAGGGGGCGTTACACACCTCCATGACTTTTTCCAGCATGTAGCGCTGTCTCACCATGGGCGTGCGGGCGTCCACGGGGTCGAAGGCGTCCTGTTGCAGGATGACGCCGTCTACTACCTCCGATTTCCAGTAAGTGAGGTGGTAGTCAACCGACACGCCGTCGTCGCCGAGGATATTGATCTGTTCGGCGGCTTCTTTGCCGCGGATGAGGATGTTTTTCATCTGTGTCACCTGATCGACCCAGTTGGGCGCTATATTTTCGTTGAGGAAGCGCTGCAATTCGGGGTATTCCAGGTATTTCGAATAACTGTCGATAGGGTCGATGGCGGGGTAGCGCTTGCTGTCGGCGCGTTGCTGCGACAAGGCGTAAAAACAGCGGGCCGCCTTGCGCGTTGATTCGGTCACAGGCTCTTTGAGGTTGCCGCCAGCGGGCGAAACGGTGCCGATAAAGGTGATAGAGCCGGTTTTGCCGTTGTTGAGGTAAACGATGCCGGCGCGGGCATAGAAGTTAGAGATGATCGCCGACAAGTCCATCGGAAAGGCGTCGGGGCCGGGCAATTCTTCGAGGCGGTTCGACATTTCGCGCAGGGCCTGCGCCCAGCGCGAGGTGGAGTCGGCCAGCATGAGTACTTTGAGGCCCATAGCCCGGTAGTATTCGGCGATGGTCATGGCGGTATAAACCGACGCTTCGCGGGCTGCCACGGGCATATTCGAGGTATTGGCGATAATCACGGTGCGCTCCATGAGCTTGCGGCCGGTCCAGGGGTCGTCGAGTTCGGGGAATTCTACGAACAGGTCCACGACTTCGTTGGCGCGTTCGCCGCAGGCGGCCACGATCACTACGTCGGCTTCGGCCTGCTTCGACATGGCCTGCTGCAATACGGTTTTGCCGCTGCCGAAAGGCCCGGGTACAAAGCCTGTGCCGCCTTCTACTATCGGGTTAAGCGTATCGATGGTGCGCACGCCCGTTTCCAGGAGTTTAAACGGGCGCGGTTTTTCGCGGTAAGCCTTGATGGCTCTTTTGATGGGCCAGCGCTGTACCATGGTGATATTGTACTCGCGGCCGTTGGCGTCGGTGAGTATGGCTATCGTATCATTGATGCCGTGGTCGTCGGCTTCGGCTATCCATTTTACGGTATACTTGCCCTCCATCGTAAAGGGCACCATGATGCGGTGGGGCACGGCGTTTTCGGGCACCTCGCCCAGCCAGTCGCCGGCGCTTACTTGTTCTCCGGGGGAGGCGATGGGTTTAAAATCCCAGGTCTTTTCCGCGCTAAGCGAGGAGGTATAATCTCCCCTGCGAAGAAAAATCCCCGTCATGGTATTGAGGTTGTGCATGAGGCCGTCGTAATTGCACGACAGCACACCGGGGCCGAGGGTAGCCTCCAGCATGTGGCCGGTAAATTCGACAGGCAGTCCGACTCGAAGTCCGCGGGTGCTCTCGAAAACCTGCACATAAGCCCGGTCACCTTTTATTTTGATCACTTCGGCCATCAGGCGCACGTTTTCGTGCTGGATGTAGCACACTTCATTTTGCGCTACGGCGCCTTCATAGCGCACTATAACGAGGTTGGCGATAATGCCGGCTACTTGTCCGGTAGCAAAATTTGATGACCTACTCATAGGGTAGCAAACTCGTTAGGAAATTCAAAACTGTGTTCCAATTCGTGTACCAGGCGCTCGAAACTTTCGCGGCCCTGCACATTATCCAGCGGGCTCCAGCGGGCAATGATCTGCAGTTTGAGCAGGTAGCCCAGCAGGACCTCCACCGTGAAGTAATTGAACGTATTCAACTCGTCGATATACTGCCAGCGCAGGCGGTCGATGCCCATCTCGCGGTCCAGCGCGTTATCCTCGTCTTCCAGTTGTAGCAATCGTTCGATAATGGGGTATTCGCCGGCCATGCCGAAATCGCGGGAATGGCTGCTGCGCAGGTGATCGACGAGCGGATAATCGCCGATAAGCTGACCTTCGAGTGAATAGCCGAAGCGCCGGGCGCTAAGGGCAGCCAGTATATTGCGAAGGTCGCGTTCAAACGAAACCCAATCGTGCAAAAATCCGTCGCTATGGCTCAAGAGGTGATCGTAGTAGCGTTGAGTAAGTTGGTTTTCCCAACTCATGCCGGCCACCAGGGGCGTATCCTGCTGGTAAGCCGTAATAAACTCGCGCATATAGGCGGGCAGGTGCTCCGGCTCGCGCAGGTCGGCTTCCATGAATTCGAGGGGGAACACCCCGCGCTCGTCCCAATCCTCGCTTTTTTTGGCAAGCAGGGCGAGCAGGTTGCGGTTGTCGATAGGGAGGAAGAGCAAATCGATCTGCCGGAAGTCGTCGGGGTGCAGATTGGGCCGGATATCCTCGCGGAAGACTTCTGCCGGAAACGGCGGTTTGGCCTGTTCGAGTACCAACTCGGGAAGTCCTGCAACGAGATAATAATATGCTCTTCTTTCTAACATCATCAGGAAAAGTGCCTTTAAAATCAATTAACTGCCGTAAAGCATCTTTGCGGTATGCGGCCGCAGATAAGCGCGGAAAAAGCGCTCAAAATCGTCGGCGGTAAAAGACACCACGTAGCTGCCATCGGAGGGGCCGATGCGGAAACCGTCAATGAGGCGGTTGTCAAACCGGATTTGCAGGCCTTTGTGCAGCAGTTGGCGCGTATGTGAAGTAAAATAGGCGTCCACCTTCTCGCGGTCGCTTTCGGGCAGCAGCAGCGTCAGGTCTACCGCGCCGCTTTCGGGGCGCCATTGCTTCACCATCGTTTCGATGATTTGCTGCAGGAAAGTTTTATCGGCAAAAACTTCGGCCAAAGGCTCTGATAAAACGCGGGAGGAGATCAGTTGGGCGATTTCCTGTTTGAGGCCGCTCACCGATTGGCGGGCCGACAGTTGCAACTCGGAGGTTACATTGCGCTTCATTTCTTCGGCTTCTTCGGCGGCCTGCTGGCGGGCACGGTCGGCTTCGCGGCGGGCATCGCCCAATATTTCTTCGGCTTGCGCCCGCGCTTCGGCCAAGATGGCTTCTGCTTCCAGCCTGGCGCGTTCCACCCCTTCTCGGTAGATTTTATCGGTTAGCTCCTGTAATTTGGCTTCCATGCCTGTTTCTTTAGTGAACTTGCCATTATCCTATCTAATCAGGCAGCCAAGATACAGGAATTTTTGATCTAAGATCAAGGCAAATTGGGTTGATTTTATGCGCGATGGCGGATGATTTTTGGCATTGAATCTCTGATGATATACGGCGACCTTGATATTTTTCCATAAATATCTTATCTTGTCTTTTATCTTGTAATACCCTTTAAATACCTCATCATGAATCACATCTACCGGACTACCCCCCCCTATTTGGTAATTGCAGTGTTATTCGTTTTTACGTATAACGCCCTGGCACAATCTCCGGTGAACAAGGTCTGGCATACCTCCTTTGGCGAACCGCTTGCTTCCTTTGACTGGACGGCCTCCGCCGTCGATGCTGCGGGATTCGTCTACACCACCGGCAATACCCGGCTTTCCAACGACAAAATCGCCGCCTATACTACTAAACACGACTCCCTGGGCAACCTGGTCTGGGATCAGGAATTCCAGGCCACCGGTATAGATGCCTCTTACGGCGTCGCCATCCAACTCGACGGCAGCGGAAATGTGTATATCGCCGGAGCGGCCTACTCGGCCTCCAGCCTACACTTTAATTTTCTGGTTGTCAAATACGAAAGCGACGGCGACCAGGTTTGGTATGCCACGCGCAACGGTACCGGCAACGGCGACGACTACGCCTCGGCACTTATCGTGGACGGCGCGCAGAATGTCTACGTGACCGGCCCCAGCAAGGGCGTGGGTACGCAGATGGACTTCATGACCCTCAAGCTATACGCCAACGGCACGGCGCACTGGGCCAAGCGCTACGACTACGCCCAACTCGACGAAGCCCCTGTCGCCATTCGTTTTCTCAATACCACCACCATCGAAGTCAGCGGGGGAAGCGCCTCCAGCGACTCAACCTGGGATATCGCCGCGGTGCGCTACAAGCTACCCACCGGCCTTAGCGGCCCCAACTACCGCCGTGAAGCCTTCGACATCGACTTTGAACGCCCGCTGGGACTGGCCAGGGACGAACAGGGCGATTTCTACGTATGCGGCAGTGCACCTTCGGATAGTACCGGTTACGACATGGTTTTTGCCCGATTGGATACCGCACTCAATGTGGTATGGGATGTGACGTTTGACGGTGGGGGCTTTGACGATGCGGCGCTGAACATAAGCCTGGACGAAAACGGTGATATAGTAGCTACGGGTTATGCCGGGCTCGACAGCATTGGACAGCAAACGGCGCTGGCCACGCTGAAACTGGCCGGCGACGATGGCAATTTGCTGTGGAAAAAAACCTACGGCAGCCTGGCAGCCACGGGAAGGAGTTTCACCGGGCGGCGCGTGGTAAGCGATGAAGCCGGTAACGTGATCGTGGCCGGTGAGATGACTGAAGACGGCCTTAGCCATTTTCTGACCCTGAAATACGACAGCGAGGGCCAGTACGAGTGGGGACGCAGCTACGTAGGCGACTCCACCGGACTTAACCGCCCCACCGCCGTGCTGGCTACGGGCGACGGTGAAACGCTGGTAGGCGGGCTAAGCGCCGAAGGTGGCACTCCGACCTATGTGTGGATTAAATACGAAGACTACAAACGCGATGAGGAGTATGTGCCGGGCCCTGACAGTCTGCCTGCTTATGCGCTCAACGAAGTTATCGTTCGCTTTTCGCCTCATGTAGTCAACACCGCGTTTGTGGACAGCCCAGACCGGAATTGGGGCCGGGTGGAGCAGATTATTACTGACACCGCGCTTATTTCCCTGATGGACAGCACCTTGGGAGCAGGGGGACTATTAAGTCAGTGGAAACTCGTCAAGATCTTCCATCACTTGAAAAGCACCACCACCCATTTGACAGGCCGCACAGGGGAGAGTGTGCAGATACCCCGAGTGTGGTCGGCGTTTATCCTGGAAATCGGGGAGGCCGAGGTAAAGCACCCCGTATCGGTGAGCCTGGCGCTGGATTCGCTGCCCTACCGCTACATCCGTTATGCGCATCCCAACTATGCCCTTCGGTTCCCCACTGCTTCGCTACTTAGCGGGGCCAACGATCCGCTTTATGACGACCAGCATTCGCTGTGGGATACTCCCAATACAGCTTTTGACGATGCGCATATCAATATCGAACCGGCTTGGGAGATCGTCGACGCGGCTGAAAGCTGGTCAAACCGGGAGGTGAAAATAGCCCAGTTCGATACTGGAGTTCAATTTACGCACGAAGACCTCACATGTGAAGGCTGCCCGGGATTGAGCAACTCGGTTGTCATAAGGGCATTATGGTTTACCCCGGGCAATCAAGAGGAAGACATGTCTAATTTTACATTGTCCGAGATGGATATAGCTCCTATAGAGCCCACAAACGGTCATGGCACGCGGACTGCCGGCATCATGGCAGCAGTGCGGAACAATGAAAAAGGTATAGCAGGTATTGCCGGAGGTAATGCGGAAGAAGGACAATCTGGGGCTTTGTTGAATAGTTATCGCTTAACCTATGCTAATCCACTTTCTACATTGGTAACACTTGTTGATGCTATGGAATACGACTTTGGAGGACCGGATGGAGGAGACATCTTTTGTATCGAAACGCAAATTATCCAATGTCCCGTTCCTGGTTGCCCACAGCCAAGCGATATCAAACTATTGAGAGAGGTTATAGAGATGGCTTATGATCTGGAAGTTATCCAAACTACGGCAAGGGGGAATTTTGGACATATGGATAACAATGAAACAGTGATTTATCCGGCCATGTACAAAGACAACTGGCTGATTAGTGTGGGGGCTAGTGGCTGGAATGGTCAACATTTGAACAATATAAGTCAGCAGGGGCCTACTAATGGATCCGCGGGAGAATTATATAGAACGTCTTACGGAGCAGAAATGGACATTATTGCTCCCGGTACCAAAGACATCATAATAAGCACAGTTAGACACCCAAGTAATAATACTTCATATACCTTTTTCAACGGTACCTCAGCATCACTACCCCATGCAACTGGCACGGCAGCCTTACTTTTGTATCACTCTCGCGATGAATTGTCGCAGGAAGATATAGAGCATTTGATAGAATATTCTGCAACTGATATTGAAAATCAGACCCCTCCACTGAACTACCCTGCCGGATACGACATCTACAACGGCTGGGGTCGCCTCGATGCCGGGCGGGCGCTGGAAATGATAGATCCCGAACACGACAACCTTCGTGTGATACATTTTGAATTTGAAGGCGACTACGATTACGAAGACATGGTATGCAACGAGCAACCCGAATGCCCTTTTATGTTCACCAGCGGCTATCGCGATCTTTGCACAGAAGAAACCATCGACAACGGCGCCTATGCTATTTTGCGAAAAGTATACGTGCCTTTCAGCATTCCAATAGCTTCTGAATTAGGTATAGAACCCGTTGATCTGGACGATCCTGATAAACCTGCCTGGTGGGTGCGCAGCAGTGCTGCCGGACTGTGGGAGGAACCTGTGTACGATAGCCAAAGCGGGCAATATATTGTCACCCCAGGCAATCAATTATTTTTTGACCAGGAACCCGTTTATGAAAATGGTTACCTGGAAGGAGTTATAGCAGGATATCAAATCCTTGTTAATCCCAATGAACTAGGATGTTCATTAGACATAAATTTCCCCCAGGAGGTATTTACCTTTCCTACATATTATACCGGGCCGCCGAGGTTGAAATTCTCCTTATTGGCCAGAGCGCCCTCCGATTTTGTAGGGCCGGTAGTTATAAGTTCTCAGCGGGAACCGGAAAAAAAGCCACTGCCGGTAACAGCTTATCCCAATCCGGCAAAACACGAAGTACAAATCAGGTATGAATTAGAACAGGCTGCCCCGGTATCGCTAGCCATTTTCAGTGCAGGTGGGCAGCTTGTCCACTATGTAGATTATGAGACGCATCCCCCGGGCCCATACGCGCAAACGATTGGGCTTCAAGATTTTGCTCCCGGCGTATATTTCTGCACGTTAATATCCGAGCATTTTTATCATACCACTAAATTGATCAAGCTATGAAACACCTATACTATCTAAAATTCTATATTTTGATGGGTATATTGTTCGTCGTTTCCTGCAGATGGGAATCCGAAGAAGAGTTTATCGACCCATGCAATTCAACTATTACCTGGACACCGGCGCCGGCGGATACATGCTTTAGTCTGCCTATTAATGGATTGGGGTATGTTGAAGCTACGACACATTGGCCATTTATTTATGTGCCCTATTTTTGCCCATTTGACGCCAAAAGATTTATGTATTGGAAAGTGTACGAGGGAGTAAGCGAAATTAATATTAATATTTCAAATCTTTGTACTGGTGACAATCACATAGTAACAACAACTAATTATCTTAATTACCCTCAATGGGGAACTAGTGACTGGATATTATTTGGTAGTGCCTTCGGCCCTCTTTATAAAGTAAAAAGCAATGGAGATAGCTTGACTGCATTAACGCCTCTTAATAGTGTCATTACAAATTATATGTGGATAAATGATGGCAATGAAATCTATACAACATGGAAAGATGGTGCACTGAATCACAACTATATATTAAATCTTAATGGCGAAATAGTAGATACGATTTTGCTTTCAATTGCTTGGGGTTCATATAGGAATAGTCAAATAGCAGCTATCTCAACATATCAAAATATTTTGTACATAGGTATCGCAAATTCAGTGGACTGGCAATTTACTCCTCTTATACCGCTAGATAGCGGCAATCTTATTTCTCCGCTAAATTGGTTAGATGAAAATACCTTAGTATGGAGTGACTACGATGGTATTCATACATTAAACATCTTAACCTCTCAAATATTAACTATCAAAACAACTCCATGTGAGAATATGCGTTACACTTCTGTTTCAGCTGCACCTGATAACAGTGGTAAAATATTAACTACCCGGCTTGAATATATCTATGTAAAACCTGATTCATTGGTGGAATACCAACGTATTTCCCTGATTGACACCCAAACCGATCAGGAGTGGATATTGGGCTTGGAGTAGGGGCAAATCCCCAACTCCTCCCTCAAAAAAAGCTCCTCACCGCCGATTTTCCCCCTTCGGCTCCGATCGTGACATTCAAGCCGAATTGCAGGTTGATCTGGTGTTGGCTGCGCTTGTTCTCGCCGGCTTTGTTGCGGGCTACCAGGTCCATCATATCGTAGAAGCCCTGGCCGGTG
>JABWBR010000100.1 GCA_013360405.1 Saprospiraceae bacterium | reverse complement strand
AATTTGCTAATTTGCTAATTTGCTAATTTGCTAATTTGCTAATTTGCTAATTTGCTAATTTGCTAATTTGCTAATTTGCTAATTTGCTAATTTGCTGATAATTAAATAAAAATAATAAATAATCAGCACATTAACCCATCAGCATCCCGACCTCCTTCCAGTCGGTACGGGACTCCCTACGGTCGCATCAGCAAATTAGCACATCAGCACATCAGCACATTAACCCATTAGCACATCAGCACATTAACCCATCAGCACATCATTACTTCCCCTTCCCCTGCAACAACACCAGCACCGTATAGAACATAATCTTAAAATCGAGTGCCAGCGACATATTTTCGATATACAGGATATCAAATTTGAGCCTTTGTATCATTTGTTCTACGTTGGAAGCGTAGCCGTATTTTACCTGCCCCCAGGAAGTAATGCCCGGTCGCACCTTAAGCAGGTGCTTATAATGGGGTGCGCGTTGCACAATGAGGTCGATATAATACTGGCGTTCGGGTCGGGGGCCTACCAGCGACATTTCTCCGGAGACGACGTTCCAGAACTGGGGTAGCTCATCAAGGCGCCATTTGCGCATCACGGCGCCCCAGGGCGTGCAGCGGTTGTCCTGGTCGCTCGACAACTGCGGGCCGTCCTGCTCTGCGTTGACAAACATCGAGCGGAATTTATAAATATAAAAAGGCTTGCCGTTTAGTCCGATGCGCTCTTGCCGGTAAAATATCGGCCCGGGAGAAGATAATTTTACGCGGAAAGCGATATAAGCATACAGCGGGAAAAGCAATACGAGCAAAATCGCCGATACCGCAATATCGATTAATCGCTTGATGAGGCGCTGCCACTTGGGCATAAGGTCTTGCCTGATCTCAATCAATACGGCCCCGTACACATGGTTCATCTTCACATTGCCGAGCAGGATATCGTACATATCGGGGATGATCTTGACCAATACCTGCTCGCCGAAATCAAAAAGGATGTTCAAAATATCGCGCAAGCGATTGTGATCGGAGGTTTCAATGGCTATGATCACTTCTTCAATTTGGTGCTGGCGAACTACGTCGCTCAACTGCGCTATGCCGCCCAGGCTGGGCAGATAACCGGCCAGTTCGTGGTCGTTGCGGCCATTGGCTTCTATGAATCCTATAAAGTGATAACCCAGTTTTTTCTTTCTGGCCGTAATCTCTTTGTACAATTCAACGGCATTATTGTTACCCCCGATGATAAGCGTATTAAACGCCACCTTCCCCGCCTTCAGTCGCCGGCTGGCACGCGTAAGAAGCACCATGCGCACAATGCCCGTAAAGAAAAAATGATACCCGAAAAGTGTGAAAAAGGAAGCGTAATAGGTCTTGTAGTTAGTCACTACATCGTCGAGAATGAGGGTAAAAAACAAAAACATCACCCCCAAAAAACTCAGGAAAAGCGTACGGGTGAGGGTAGCCAGCCTCGACAAGCGGTAAATATCGCGGTATTGATCAAAAATGCTGTAGAACAACAGCCATCCCGTAGGTATGAGTATGATACCGTACCAGAAATTGGGGTCGCCAAGGATGGTGTAGTCGACAGGGACACCTTCTACCTGCTTGCGGTACAAAAAAAAGCAAGCCCAGGCCATCATCGCGGTGGCGAAGTCGGCCGCTTTGTAGACTGTCGTATCGATACGTCGTTGACGAGTCATGCGTAGAATAGTTGCTCAGGCAAAAATAATCGCCTTTTATTTGAAATACACCAACTTTATATTGTCGAGCCATACCCGGGCGTTCTGCCTTTCAAATTTGCCCCCTGAATAGGGTATGGCCGTATATATTCCGATCTGGTAGTTATCAAATTTGTTGTTGAACATCAGCGCGCTGAGGTTGAAATAAATCTTATTCCACTCCCCTTTCGATAAAAATCCGGGGTCGTAATATGGCGATGCGCCGGTTACGCCGTTGTCGCGGCCGATGATACCAAATAAGACGGGTATATCCGACTTGTAGTTGAGTTCGAGATATACATACACGCTGTTGTCCTGCAATCCGCTAAATTGATCGGAAGTAGCCAACTCTACCACCGCATGGGCCGTATCGAGGTATATAAGCCCGGCGTGCTCCCCTTCAAAGGCATCATCCGTGAGTTGGATGCGGTTTTCATCGGCGCCCTGGCGCAGGTCCTGGAATATATGGTCGATATCTTCAAAATTTTCGATAAAGGCAAACCCGGCATTATCCAGGTAACGCGCTACCGGACTTAAGGTGTCTATCTGGTTGGGTTCCAGGTTAAGGGTAACACGCCAGGGTTCGTAAAAAGGATAGATTTCGGGCGTAGAGCTTATGCCGTTGTCTTTGATACCTGCTTCGATGCGTATCTCATATTCTCCCTCGGCCAGCACAGGGACGAGTGCGGGCAAGGGGTAGGCGCCCAAAAATTCGTTATCCACAAATACCCACACTTCTGTGATCTTGTGGGAGTTGCTACCCTCTGTGTCCGGGTTGGTTTGCTTGGTAATATCCGCAATGTAGAGGTACGCAGGCACCTCCTCCGAGGGGTTGATGATGTCGCAGGCTGCCAGGAGTAATGCCAAAGCAGCGGTAAAAAAAACGGGTTTATTTTTCATAGCTTAGGTTGTTGTAATCGCCTTTCTATTTCATCGATGATGCGGTAGGCCAGCTTGAGGGCTTCGTAGCCGTCGTCGATGCTCACACGGGGTTGGATATCGTTTGCAATACTGTCGGCAAAGGTCTCCAGTTCCATTTTTATGGCATTCACCGGTTCTATCGGCGGCATAAATACTTGTATCCATTTATTGCCTTTGGGGGTGGACAACTCCATCAACTGGTCGGTATTGGGCAAATGGGGGTCGTCCTGGTCGAATAGTCGTACTACCTGTGCCTGTTTTTCAAGAAAATCGAGGCTGATGTAGGCGTCTTTTTGAAACAGGCGCACTTTGCGCATTTGTTTGAGCGACATGCGACTGGCGGTGAGGTTGGCCACGCAGCCGTTGGCAAATTCGATGCGCGCGTTGGCTATATCGGGCGTATCGCTCACAACGGCCACGCCGCTGGCGCTCACAAAGGTGACCTCCGAGCGCACCAGGCTGAGCACGATATCGAGGTCGTGTATCATCAGGTCGAGGATAACTGACACATCGGTGCCGCGGGGGTTGAACGCCGCCAGGCGGTGCGCCTCGATAAACATGGGGTTCATGGTGACGTCCTCAAGGGCCAGCAGGGCGGGGTTGAAACGCTCTACGTGGCCTACCTGGACTTTTCGGCCGTATTGGCGACTCATGGCTACCAGTTGCTCGGCTTCTTCGATGGTATGGGTAAGGGGTTTTTCTATAAATACGTGTTTGCCGCGCTCCAACGCTTGTTTGGCCAGGGCGAAATGCGTGGTGGTAGGCGTTACGATATCCACTACGTCGACGGCGTCGAGCAGGGCTTCCACACTAGGAAAGGCAGGTATGCCGAAGTCGGCAGCCACCTTTTGGGCATTAGATTCGACTGGGTCGTAAAACCCCGCCAAATGGTATGTGGAATCGGCCATTTGCAGGCATTTCAAATGAATTTTGCCCAAATGCCCCGCGCCTAAAACCCCTATGGTCAGCATGTTGAAAGATGATGTTGTTATGTATGAACGAAAATGCCCGGCAAAAGTACGCCAAAAATGCGGTGGTTGGTCAGCGGTAATACATTAAAATAGCGCCGAACAGGGTGATCAAAGCGATGAGCACGGTGGCCATGCGGATGGAATATTGCAGATGCCGCACAAATACGGCAATGTCTTCTTTCATATGCGGATAACGGGGGTAGATCTCTTCTTCCATTTTTTTGGTATTAAAAACGTGCGAAGCGCCGAATTCTACCTGGTTCTGTACCAGCTTTTTATAGGCTTTCATTACGCGTACCCTGAAGTATACGTTGAGGAATACCATAGCTGCAAATAAACTCAATACCACGGTGACGAGTAAGACGTACATGATTGTATGGTTTGTCGCAAAGGTACACTTTCAGCCTCAATGAGGAGGTAACATCTTTCGAGGTACGAGAAAGGTCATCTCCGGTCGCGGTTGAGATGTCACCTTCACTCGTTCCTCGTGAAGATGACCTCACTAAAAACAAGAGGCTGCCTCTTGAAAGAGACAGCCTCAGGGGTATGATATGTTTAGGATTTGGCCTATAAACCGGCTTTTACAAAGCGCTTGCTCTGTATGGTCTCGCCGTTTTGTATCTGTAGCATGTACACCCCGTTGCCCAGGCCTATGGCGTGGAGGTCGAGGCGGGTATTTTCGCTTTCCAGCCGGTCGTTGTATACGCGACGACCGTTCATGTCGTAAATGCTGATGAGCGTAGCTTCGTCAGCTTTCACCGGATATACCACTTCGAGGTAATCGCCGGCCGGGTTGGGCATAATCGACAGTTCGGTAATCGAAGTAGTGCGCTCCAACGCTTCGCTATAAGCTTCCTGCTCCCGGTCATTGTTGGCTGCAACCAGGAACCCGGGGCTCATTATCATAAAATTGCGGAAAGTGGCTGAAGTAGTAGCGCCGTCTACGTTGCTATACACTGCCATACCGGCGAGTGAGCAGCTATTCATGAAGAAGCTGGTTTGATACAACAATTGCCAGTTGACGCCGTTGTTAGAGACATAACCTTTGAAGACGTTGCCCGTGCGGGTGATACGCAGCCAGCGCTTGCCGACTTGCGGGGCGCTTTGGTTAAACTGGATGGCGCCGCCCGTTGAGCTGCGATATACCCAATTGAACTGGCCGTTGGCGCGCATGTTGAGCCAAACGTATCTGGAGCCTGTGCCTGCACTTTCGCGGATCATCAGACCGGCAAAGCCAAGTCCTGTCATCGTAGGTATTTCTACTTTCATATCGAGATCGCCACAAACTTCCTGGAAAGTATAGGTGATGTCGTCAAAGTGAGCGGTTGGATTATAGCAGTTGGAGGTAAGCGTGAAAGTGCCGCTACCGGAGTTAAACGTGCTGGTACCGCCCGGGCAGTTGCGGTTGATGGAGGCCAGTCCGCCAGGCAGCGCAGGGCGGCAGCTTGTAGCGTGGTAGCCCAGGTTGTTGGTGTTGTCGGTTTCGTAGCCGATCCATTGAGCTGTTACATCAAAAGCATCTGTACCTACATTATCGCCTTTGAGTACGCCGGGATTGCGGCGCAGGGTACGGTTTTCGGTGCTGAGGCCGCCGCCGGTCCAGGCAGAACCCGGGTCGAAACCGATCTGGCCGATGACGTCGAGGGTGCCCTGGTTGTTGATCAACTCAACAGCGTCGTCGCCGTTGAAGAAGTTGGCCGTCGACAACTGGTTGATGGCGGCGAGGATGTCGGGACTGGCGCTATCATCGCAAAGTACATACGTGCCGCCGCTGGGGATGGTACCCGTCAGGTTGATTGTACTACCTGCACTGGAACTGCCGTTGAAGTATATCTTGATCTGATAACCGCCCGTGGCCAGGTTGATCATCGAAGCTGTAGGGTTGTATATTTCGATACACTTGTTGTTGCTGGCGCCTTCTACGTATTCAGAGATGAAAGGCAGGCCGCAATCGGGGATGACCGAACAGGGAGGCGGAGCCGTCATACTGTTGTTGGTCAGCGTACAAGCCGGGTCGGCATCAAATGTGGCCGTGATCTGAATAGGCGTGCCGTTGGCAGGCGTTTGAAGATTGGTCACAGGGAAAGAGTTGGAGCCGATGCCGCTCACCGGGACGGAAAAGTTAACATCGCCGCTCAGCACGAGAATGCCGGTCGACGGTTTGTTGCTGTAGTTGATCACTACGCTAACCAGAGCATAGTCATCCGATGCGTTGAGCGGTGTGCCATTGTCATTACACTCGCCCACAGCTACACCTATCGAATTTATCGCGCAGGGCGTAGCCGGCACACAGCCACTGCTGTGGGTACCTACGCCGTCATAGGTATCATTGGCATAGCCATCCCACTCAATAGAGGGATCAAAGGCGTCGCCGCCGTTGGTATCGCCGAGGCTTACGCCGAATTTGCGGCGGATGGTGTTGTCGGCTGTTGAAGTTAAGCCGGAACCCCATTGCGATACGGGGTCAAAGCCAATCTGGCCGATGACGTCAATATTATTCCCGCTTTTGCGTAATGCAACGGCATCATTACCATTGTAAAAGCTGGCAGTTGAAATCTGATCAGCCTGATCTAATAATGCTGTTGCGGAATTGTCATCACAAAGAACAAATACGTCATAAGCCCCAATGGTGCCTGTTAGGTTGACAGTAGTGCCGGCAGAAGAAGAACCGTTAGAATAAATGGATACAGAATATACTCCCGTCAATGTAATAGGCGATCCCGTCGGATTGTAGATCTCCAGACACTTGTTATTACTCGAACCTTCTACGTATTCCGAAAAGAAGAGTTCATTGCAGCCTTGCGCCTGGGCTGATGTAACCCCGCCAACTACTACGACGGCAATCAGCAGCATCGCTTTGTAAAATAATTTACCCATTAGTTGATTTGTTTAGTATTTCAAAAATGTGTTTCAATATAAAGATACCTTCACCCGAGGGGCGGGTAAGGCCGACTTATGCACAAGCAAAAGGAACAGATTGCTCCATGCAGAAACCTCTCAAAAAGGGGGGATTTGAAATATGATTGTTATCAGCGATTGGAATGTTGCTCAAATATACGTGCTTTTGGGAATTAAGTTGCCTGAAAAGCCATAAAATGAAAAGATATGTGAAATTTTAATATTGGGTTAATATCAGTTCTCGGTTGTCCGTTATCTGTTGTCGGTTATTTTCTAACTTCGCTAATTACATGAACCGACAACGGACAACAGAAAACTGACAACAATTCAAAATAACTTCCCTTGAATAACCTCGGGCAAAAGCCGAAAACTACGACGGTGATGAGGCGTGGCGCCGTATTGCGCTATAGCTGCGCGGTGAATGGCCGTGGGATAACCCTTATTTTCCTGCCAGCCGTAGTGAGGGTACTGGCTATGTAAATCCATCATATAAGCATCGCGGTAGGTTTTGGCCAGGATGGACGCCGCCGCAATAGCCGTATAGCGGCCATCACCTTTGACAACGCAGGTATGGGCAATATGCTGGTAGGGCACAAAGCGGTTGCCGTCGATAAGTAAAGCCGTAGGGCGCAACTGGAGCTGATCGAGGGCCCGGTGCATAGCGGCAAAAGAGGCCTGCAAAATATTGATGCGGTCGATTTCGGCAGGGGACACCTGGGCGACGGCCCAGGCCAGAGCCTCTGCTTCTACGATCAGCCGGGCTTCGTTGCGCTGCGATTCGCTGAGCTGCTTGGAATCTTTTAGCAGCGGATGGTTGAAATGAGGCGGTAAGATGACCGCAGCAGCAAATACCGGCCCCGCCAAACATCCTCGCCCAGCCTCATCACATCCTGCTTCTATGGCGGTTTCGTCTAAAAAAGGCGACAACATGGGTGACCCGCTTAATTTTTGCACGTTTATAGTATGTAATTGTGAGGGACTTCGCGCTGTTGTATTAAACACAAAGACTCAAAGGAGTGTAAGGCACAAAACATTTACTTTGTGGTACTTAGTGCCCTTCGTGCCTTTGTGGCTGAATATCATGTATTTTGTAACCTGATGCAATTTTAGCAAAATTTTAATGCCGCAATGCACATTTGCGTTAAGCAAAACAACCTCGCTATTCGTTAATATTGTCTATTGAATGCCTGAAACCATGGCTGAAGGCCATCTGAAACGATAACTATGCCAAAAAATATCGGTCTATTCCTGTTTTTTATCCTGCTTGTGAGCGCCCCTGCGTGGTCGCAAACTACCTACCTTATTAAAGGTCGGGTAACCGATGCGGATACCAAGGAGGGACTGCCGTTTTGCAATGTCTACGTCGAAGGTACTACCAACGGCGTTTCTTCCGATGTAGACGGCTATTATGAAATTACGCTCAAACAATGGTCGCCCCAACTCGCCGTCTCCGCCATCGGCTACGAAACCCAGTATAAACCCCTTTCGCGAGATCCCGAACAAACCGTTGATTTCCTGGTAAAATCGTCAGAATATACGCTTTCTGAAGTGGTAGTAGTGGCCGGCGAAAACCCGGCCAACGAGATTGTGCGCAACATTATTAAAAATAAAGACAAAAACAGCCTCCAAAGCAACAATACCTACCAATACGAAAGCTACGCAAAAGTGGAGGTAGACCTCGAAAATATTCCCGATAAATTGAAGCAGAGCAAACTCATGAAACCTTTCGAGTTTGTTTTCGAGAATATCGACAGCACTTCCGATGAAAAACCCTTCCTGCCCGTTTATATCACCGAAACTCTGCAGGACGTCTACTACGTGAAAGGCGAAGGCGAAGCCAAAAATGTGCCGCGAGCACAGCGCACCTCCGGTACGGATAATGAGACGATTATTGAGTTTATTAAAAAAATTCACGCCCCCTACAGCGTTTACGATAATTGGATCTACGTGCTCGAAAAAGGCTTTATCAGTCCCTTTGCCAATGCCGGATTGAGCTATTACGAATACTATATTATCGACAGCACGTATATCAACGGCCAGTGGAGTTATAAGCTCAAATTCAAACCCAAACGCCGCCAGGAAACCACGTTTTACGGCGACTTTTGGGTAGCAGATACCACTTTTGCCATCCAGCGCGTCAATATGCGCATGAGCCCCGATGTGAATATCAACCTCGTGCGCCGTATTATCATTTACCAGGAATTCGACTACGTCGAACAGCGCTGGCTGCCTGTCAAGCAAAAAATGGTGGTCGATTTCTCCCCCACCGAAAACGCCCCCGCCATGATAGGCCGGCGAACGGAGTCGATACGCGATTACCGCCTCAATCAACCCGATACCCGAAGTTATTATCGCGAAAAAGATACCTACTACGAACAGGAAAAACTCGAACGCGACGAGTCGTTCTGGCAGGTAGCCCGCCACGAACAACTTACCAAAACCGAGGCGGCGGTCTACGCCATGATCGATAGTATCGTAAGGGTGCCGATCTATAAAACGTACGTTCAAATCTTCGAAACTCTCTTCCAGGGCTATTTCGAATGGGGAAATTTTGAATTCGGCCCCTACTTTATGCTGTCCAGCTATAACCCCGTAGAAGGCAATCGCTTCCGCCTCGGCGTGCGCACCAATACCGGCTTTAACAAAAACCTGCGCCTGAGCGGCTCGCTGGCCTACGGCCTCAAAGACGAACGCTGGAAGTATAGCGGCGAAGTACTCTGGCTGCTCAGCCGGCGCCCACGTACCGCCATCGGCGTAGCCCACCGCAGGGATATCAGCCTCAATAGCGAAAACAGCGAGGAATTTCTGGAAGGCGACCTCTTCTCCGGCTTCCTGCGCAGGGATATTATGATGAAACTCATTGACGTGGAAGAAACCAAGGTCTTCTATGAAAAACACTGGAAAAACGGCCTTTCCAGCCGCATTACTATGCTGCACCGCACGATGGACCCCTACGGCGGCATTACGCCCGAAGGCGGCGGTTTTAACTACGCTTACCTCAATAACCCCAACGCCCCCGAACACGTGGATACCACCATCAATGCCACGGAGTTGATCTTCAAAACCCGCTTCGCCCTCAAAGAAGAGTTCCTCGAAGGCGACTTCGAACGCATCAGTATCGGCACCGAACATCCGATTATTGAGCTGCAATACACGATGGGCGTCAACGGTCTACTGGGCGGCGATTATAATTTCCACAAGTTTTCGCTCTATTACCGCCACTATGTGAATATCAACCCCATCGGCTGGCTGGCCTACCGCTTCAGAGCAGGCAAAGTATTCGGCACGGTGCCGTTCCTGCTGATGGAAGTCCACCCCGGCAATGAAGCCTATTTTATGACGCGCGGCATCTTTAATACGATGAACCGCTACGAATTTGCCAGCGATACTTACGCCAGCCTCATACTCGAGCACCACGACGACGGCTTCCTGTTTAATAAGGTGCCCCTGCTACGCAAACTCAAATGGCGCAATGTGTTTACTTTCAAAGCGCTGATCGGCTCGATTTCAGAGAAAAACCTGGCCGCCAACCGCCTCAATGCCTATTTCCCCACCGATGCCAATACGTACAACGGCTTCCGAGCCCCTTCCAAATACCCTTATATGGAAGCAGGGGTAGGTATCGAAAATATTTTTAAATTTATACGGATCGACGCCGTCTGGCGCCTCAATTATCTCGACAATCCCCAGGCCAGCCGGTTTAGTATTATTGCGGGGATGTATTTTTATTTTTAAAAGGTTTAGTGCATGCGCAGTTTAGCGTCAGGGTTTAGTGCATGCGCAGTTTAGTTTTTTTCTAAACATACAGCTAAACCCAATCGCTAAACCCAATCGCTAAACCTCCTAAACCCTTCTTACAACATCATTTCCCCTCTCCCTTCCACCCCGGCCCTCTTACAAACCTCCCCGGCTTAGCGCCGGTGTGTTCTCCATCTTTCAGCACTTGTACCCCGTTTACCCACACGTGCTGCACGCCTGTGGCGTATTGGTGTGGTTTTTCAAACGTGGCGTGATCCCGGATGGCGCCGGGGTCAAAAATCACTATGTCAGCAAAATAACCGGGTTTGAGCAGCCCCCTTTGCTTGATGCCGAGGTGGCCGGCGGGCTGGGAAGTCAATTTGCGGATTGCCTCTTCGAGTGGAATGATCTTTTCGTCGCGCACGTATTTACCCAGCAGCCGGGCAAAGTTGCCATAGGCGCGCGGGTGGGTGCTCGACTTGAGAAATGCGCCCTCAGCTGCCGGCGCCGCGGCATCAGAGCCGAAACTCATATATGGCAATTTGATTTGCTTGCGCACATTGTCTTCCGACATCAGGAAATACACCGTGCCTACCCGGCTGCCGTCCTGGATGACCAGGTCCATAGCTGTTTCTTCGGGGTCAGTACCTCTGATGGCGGCTACTTCTGCCAAGGTTTTGCCTGTATATTTTTTTAGGGAATCGGTCACAAATTCGACCAACAGGAGATTGGAGGCATCGCCGGCGGCGAAATACAGGTTTTCCCAATCCTGGGCGTCAGAGCGCATTTCTTTTTTTACGCGGGTCCGGGTAGCAGGGTTTTTCAGCCGGCCCGACCAGGCGCCGTAGCCGCCTTCCTGTACCCAGGGCGGCATGGCAGCGTCGAGACCGGTGGCGCCGGCTACATAGGTATACATGTCGGTGGTGATGCGAATGCCGGCAGCGCGGGCGCTGTCAATTTTGGCGATGACTTTGTCCATCTTCGCCCAGTTGTTTTTGCCGCCGGCTTTGAGGTGGTAGATCTCAGCGGGTACGCCGGCTTCTTTGGCAATGCGGATCACCTCGTCAACGCCTTCGAGCAGCTTGTTGCCCTCGCTGCGCATGTGCGTGATGTACATGCCTCCGTATTCGGCTGCCGCCTTGCACAGGGCTATTAATTCTTCGGTATCGGCATAAAAAGCAGGGGCGTAGATGAGCGAAGAGCCCACACCCAATGCGCCTTCTTCCATGGCCTGGCGTACCAAGGCCTGCATACGGGCCAGTTCTTCGGAGGTCGGCGGACGGTCTTCGTAGCCCAACTCGTGGATGCGCACCGTGGTAGCGCCCACAAACGAAGCTACGTTGGGCGATACGCCTTTTTTCTCCAGCATTTGCAAATACTCGCCCAGGGTATTCCAGTTGACTTCGTATTTGATATCGCCCTGGTATTGCTGTTCTTCGGCTTTCATTTTGGCGTTAAACGGCCCCATAGAACCACCTTCACCCATCACTTCGAGCGTGACGCCCTGCTTGATATCGCTCATACCTCTGCCGTCGGCTATCAGGCTTATAGTGGCCCAGCTTAGCATGTTGATGAACCCGGGGCTCACGGCCATGCCCTTGGCGTCAATTTCGTATATGCCATGCGCATCGGGCAAATCGCCGATGGCAGCTATGGTATCGCCGTCCACCGCAATAGACCCGCGGATGGGCGCGCCTCCCGAGCCGTCGTAAATCAACGCATTGCGGATCACCAGGTCGTATTCTATTTTGCGAATTTCGCCGCAGGCAAAAAGCAGGCTGAAGAGCAATAGCGCAGGCAGGATTTTTCTCATAAGGCGGTTGGTTTTGCCTAAAGGTAAGGTTTTCAATGGGAATTGCCTTGACTGTAAGGGCAAAATGCCTTAATACTACTTTGTCACTTTAAACCAAGCACACTACATATTGCGCTCCTCCGGAGCTTTTGAGATCATTTTATTGCTAGTTCTACCAATATTTCGGCCCTCCGGGCCTTTAAAGATGCCCCCAAAGCCCCAGAGGGGCGTACCTATTGGTAGAAAAATCATGAGCAAAGCGTATTACAGCCCCTGAGGGGCGAAATATGTGCACATGTTTCATGCGACATTTTAAACTATTAAATTGCCAACAACCGCAACCAGGATATTCACTCGTCTTTTGTCGGCGCCATCCCGGCCGTGCAAGTATTGGGCTAGTGAAGACATCAAAATTCTGCCTATCTTCGCAGACCAGGAAACTAAATCTATCCACACGTGGTTTAGTGGGGTGACAAGCGACTAAAGTCATGGCAGAGAAGAAGCAAAAAACAATCGAAATCGTCAACCGGCGCGCCAGGTACGAATACGCCTTCATAGACACTTTTGAAGCGGGTATCCTCCTTGTGGGCACCGAGATCAAGTCGATCCGCAAAGGCAATGCGAATCTGAGCGACGCCTATTGCTTCTTCCGGGGCGGCGAGCTGTTTGTGAAAAGTATGTTTGTCGCCGAATACGAACACGGAAACGTCTTTAATCACGAACCCCGCCGCGAACGCAAACTCCTGCTGCGCCGCACCGAACTCCGCAAACTCGAAAAACGCGTCAAAGAACGCGGCTTTACAATCGTCCCCTACCGCCTCTACCTCTCCGAACGTGGCTTCGCTAAACTCGAAATCGCCCTCGTCACCGGCAAAAAATCATTCGACAAACGCGAATCTATCAAGGAAAAAGATTCCAAACGCGATTTGGATAGGATGAAGAAGATTAAGCTGTAAATTAGGAATTAGGAATGATGATTAAATATTATTAATTAAATAATTACAAATTAAATCCATTCGTAATTCGTAATTCGAAATTCATAATTATCCTCTATACCACAGCTTGCTATTCCGACGTTTAATACTATACTCAAACTGGGCTTACTCCCGGAATTTTTTATTTTTGCACGCAAATTTCAACATAACAACAAACAAACCTGCTATGGAAAATTCCCGCATAATCACTATTTCATTGGGTATTTTGCTCGCATTGGCCCTGGCCTTCGGCGTCTTTTTCTGCAGCAAAAGCTCGCGCCTCACTACAGCCAACGAAGGGCTCACTGCCGAAGTAGATTCGCTCAATAGCGTAAAATACGACCTGCTTGACGATATCGACAGCCTCCAAACCGAATATCAGGTAGTGGTCGCCTCCAACGATTCTGTAGGCTCCGCTTTGAGCGAAGCCAAAAATACGATCGCTTCGCAAAAAGAAGAACTGAAGCGCATCAAGCGCTCGGCAGCCGAAGCCGATATCCTGCGCCGCGAAATCACGCAACTGCGCAACCTGAAATCCCAACTGGAAGGCATGATGGACGAACTGCGTGCTCAAAACCAACAACTGATCGAACAAAATACCCAGCTTACCGCCGACCTGCAGCAATCACAGGAAAGCAACCAACAACTTACCGCTCGCACCGGCGAACTGGAGTCGGCCAATAAGTCGCTGCAAGAGGAAATGGACAAACTGCGCGCCAAAAGCGTGAAAGCTACCAGCCTCCGCGTGGATGTGGGCAAACGCAACGATAAACTCACGACTAGCTCGCGCCGCGCCAGGTCTATCACGGTGAGCTTCGATCTCATCGACGTGCCCCAGCAATACCACGGCATGCATACGCTGTACCTGGTCATCACCAACGAACAAGGCGTGCCGGTGAAAGCCGCTAACCCTATCCGTACTACGATCAGGGTAGATGATTCTTCGGCAGAAATCGAAGCACAAGTGTCAAAAGATGTCGTATTGGAGCAAACCCAGCGCCTGGTATTCAACTACGCCGTGCCCGACCGCCTCGAACGCGGTACTTATCGCGCTTCTATCTATACAAGCTTCGGCCTGCTGGGCTCTGTGAGCTTCCGATTGACTTAATTTTTTCACCACAGAGTTAAACGGAGTAAAACCGAGTAACACAGAGTCAAAATCTGGCTCTGTGTCACTCTGTGTGCACTCCGTTTACCTCTGTGGTTAATAAAAAAACTGAGCAAAAACCATGAATAAATACCTACTCTTCTTAATCATCCCCTTACTGACAACCGCCTGCGTAGGCAAAAAGAAATTTCTGACCGAAGTCAACCAACGACAAGACTGCGAAAAGAAAGCCGCCCAACTCACGCAAGACCTGCGCTACGCCCAGTCCCGCATGGCTGAACAGGATAAAAGCCTCACAGATCTCAACGCCAATGTGCGCCAACTCGAAAACGACAAAGGCCGGCTCACTACCGAGCTGAAATACAAGGAAAAACAAATCAACGACATCACCGATCAGCGCCTGTCGCAAAAACAGCAAATGGAAGCCGCCCTGGCCGCCAAAGCCAAGGAACTCGAAGCCCGCGAACAGGTGATCGCCGAACTGCAGCTGGCCGTTGCCCAACGCGACGAAAAACTCAACGGCATCCTCACCAAAATACAGATCGCCCTTGCTCAATATACTGCCGATGATTTATCAGTAGAAGTTAAAAACGGTAAGCTCTATGTGGCGCTCTCCGATAAGCTGCTCTTTGAAAGCGGCAGCGCCAAGATGGACCGCCGCGGCCGCGATGCCCTGTCGAGCCTCAGCAATGTGCTGTCGAAATACCCCGACCTCGATATCATTGTGGAAGGCCATACCGACAATGTGCCGGTGAAAGGCGGCGCTTTTGCCGACAACTGGGATCTCAGCGTGATCAGAGCCACCGCCGTAGCGCGACTGCTCACCAAAGACTACGCCCTGAATCCCAATCAGGTGACCGCCGCCGGCCGCGGCGAGTTTCAGCCCAAGGCCTCCAACGAAAGCCGCGAAGGCCGCGCCCTGAACCGCCGTACGGAGATTATTATCGCCCCAAAACTCAACGATATTTTTTCGGTGCTGCAACAACAGAGCAGATAGCCCAGAAGAGAGTGTGGGAGTGTGGGAGGGTGAGAGTGAGAGATCACTGATCCCCCCCTCTCTCCCGTAGGAATATTTAACTTGACGACCCGGTTCCGCGAGGTGAGAGTGAGAGATCACTGATCCCCCCCCTCTCTCCCGTAGGAATAT
>JABWBR010000099.1 GCA_013360405.1 Saprospiraceae bacterium | reverse complement strand
GAAAAAAACGTGTGTCATAACTTCCTGGGATTGCGACGACGTTTGGAACAGGAGCTAAAAACCGTAGGATGAAAACACTGTCAAACTGAACAGCCTATGTTTATAGCAATAAAGTCAGGTTAAACCTGATTTAGAGGATAAGAAACGATGTTTTATTTCATAAATTGGTTGCTGTGTTGGCATAGATTACGGTGCGGCGCAGGCCATTGCAGCATAGGGCTCACCTCTCCTTTGACCCTGTGCTTAGGGCTCTGCACACGAAACGCTTGAACGGGCAAGTGCAGGCATGATGTGGTAGATTCCCTGCGGGAATGACAAAAGATAAAGAACGGAAAACGGCTATGCACACAAGACGCTCGCCGGTACCGAGGTCGATGCAGTTGTGTTGTTTTTTTTCTATAAATGTTTGACCTCTCGACTCAAGTCTGGACAAGTTCTCCGAGATCTTTTTAGTTAAAGTCCAGCTTAGCAATTTGTAGTGTCAAATTTCCACACTTTTCTTAATCTTCGATTGCCTCAATCCCAAGTTGCTTAAGTCGCTCAAGGTGCTCCTTCATCGTGTTGAGCTGTTATGGGGAGTGTCCCTGTCAATCGGTGACCTCACCGGAGGCCAAGAGCGGATTCTGAGAGCGGTATGACTTTGTTGGATTTCCAGGGTACTTCTTATCCGTTAAATTGGGGTCATCTT
This sequence comes from Saprospiraceae bacterium, assembly GCA_013360405.1. Lineage (GTDB taxonomy): Bacteria > Bacteroidota > Bacteroidia > Chitinophagales > Saprospiraceae > JABWBR01. Next base: position 15,865 of record JABWBR010000099.1, on the reverse strand, counting down.
CAATCGGGCCTGTAGGCGCTACAATATATACCGCACGCCGTCAAGTTATGGTCATAACTTTTCCGGCTTTGCGGCATTATACCTCGCGCCCGAGCAAAGGTCATGCACAATTTATGGCGGCGCGAGGTATAAATTCTGCCGGGGCCTTCGCCCAAGGCAAGTTCGGCGCCCCAAATAGCAGCATCCAAGGTGGCGGTTAGATAGACATAGGAGGCCTTCTTTCTCTTATCGTAGTTTGAATGAAAGCCGGGTTCGATCAGGTCTCCCTGCTTCAGATTGGCCTTAGTACCATGATAGAATATCTGTGAACTCAGTTCGTAGGTAGACTCTTCGACGGGTTGGCTATTCAAGTTTAGATTATTTTCCATGATTACAGCATTGATCGCATACTGCTTTGGTTGTACTTACAATATTCACTAATTTAAGGAACTTTTGCAAATTTCCCTGGCGAGATCACAAGTCAATCCCAAACCGTTATTTTCATTTTACCCCTAATCTATTACAAAAATTATCTGATTTTACCCCAAATCTATTACAAATATTGTCTAATTTTACCCCCAATCTATTACAAAATAACTATGAAATTCGAACGAAAGGCATACCGCCGTTTATTGGATTGGAAAAACGACCCTGGTCGCAAGCCGCTGATTATTAGAGGCGCCCGGCAAGTTGGGAAATCGACATTAGTCCAGCAATTTGCGAAGGAGTTTCGCCATTTCATACCGCTGAATATGGAAAAACAGACCCATAAGCGGTTTTTTGAAACGCTGCAGGATGTTCGGCAGATCACAGATGCCGTTTTTCTCAGTACCAATACGCCCAAAGGCGAGGGACCGGTACTGTTGTTTATCGACGAAATTCAGGAGTCTCCCCGTGCCATTCAGCTATTGCGGTATTTTTATGAGGAACAACCCGATCTTTACGTAGTAGCCGCCGGCTCATTGCTGGAGTTTGCCTTGCGCGATGTGCCTTCTTTTCCGGTAGGGCGGGTGGAGCAAATGGTGCTGCATCCTTTCGATTTTGAGGAATTTCTGATGGCCTTGGGGCATACCGCTGCTGTAGAAGCGCTCAACCAGATTCCCGTTGAGCCGCATGCCCACGAGACACTATTAGCATTGTTCCATGTTTATGCTGCTATCGGCGGCATGCCCGAGATCGTAAGCCGGTATGTAAGCGAACAGAGTATGGCTAATCTTTTGTATACCTACGAGTCGATCTGGCAAGGATACAAGGACGATGTTGTCAAATACGCGAGAAATGCGACAGAGCGCAAGGTGATGCAGCACATCATCTATACCGCACCACAGGAAAAGGACAGGGTGGTGTTCGAGGGTTTCGGTCACTCTAATTACCGCTCCCGGGAAGTGGGCGAAGCATTGCGCGCTTTAGATCAGGCACGTATTCTACAATTGATCTATCCCAGCAGTAGTACCCGACCGCCGCTGGAAATGGATTATAAAAAAAGACCCAGGCTCCAGTTTTTGGATACCGGTCTGTTGAACCATGCTATGCAGCTTCAGGCAGATATGATCGGCCTGGAAGACCTAAATAACCTGTATAATGGAAGGATTGTGCAACATTTGGTCACCCAGGAGCTCATGGCGCAATACGATATGCCCTCCTATAAACCCTGCTTTTGGGTACGCGAAAACGCCAGTAGTCAGGCAGAGGTCGATTTGTTGTATGTCCACACAAAATACGTCATCCCAGTAGAAGTTAAATCTGGCGAATCGGGTACGCTGCGTTCGCTGCACCAATTTATGGAAGCCTGTAACCACCCTTACGCCATTCGTTTGCTGGCCAACCGGTTTTCTGTCGACCGGCTACAAACGACCAAGGGTACACCGTATTTGCTGATGAACCTGCCGTATTATCTCGGGACAAAAATTCCGGCGTATGCGTCGTATTTTACGGCCACTTACGCCATTTAAGGTCTATAGCGCTGGGCTTGAAAGTATTGTGATGCCAATTATTGATACATATACGGCTCATTACCATACGCCATTTTCCTCACATTTTCCAATACCCTTTTCATATAAATCCGCCAAAAAGTATGTGTAAACAACCAGTTTAATGGGTAAAGCCAAATAATATCGGCGTGTAATGTATAGGTGTATGTGATCAAAATCGTATTTTCTTTTATTTCGGTCGTCCTCCATTCGCCAACAAATTTTGAAAAACCCAACATCCAGGATTTAAAATCGCTTACCTCGATTTTCCAATATTGATTTTCTATTCTTACGATTACTTTGTCCACGGAGGATTCTCCGCCTTTAAAGGTAGGCGATTTGGCAACAAATACTTTTTTGCTTCCGCCCGGCTTGCCCCACGACTCATCGTCCGTACAATGCGTGACCTTTGGCATTACACCAAAACCGGTGTGCACTTTAGCCACATCACAGAGCATAGGGGTTTTAAAGGCTCGTTCCAGGGAGCAATGATATATTGTTTGAACGGTAACGCTTGTTGTCATTAGGGTATGATTTTGTATGGTGGCTGTTCAGCATGTAAAATAATAATTCTTTTGTTTGTTCTCTCCCTCACTCCCTCTCTCCCTCCCTCCCTCCCCTCCCGGTCGACAAAGAATGCAGGAGCGGTTGCAAATTGCACGCAGGCGCACTATCTTTAGCCCCTGTAAATGAAAAATATGAGTACAAAAACCATCGCACCGGCGCTCAATGCGGCGCTCATCAACGAAGACAGCATAACCCGCTATCGCGAAGAATTTGCCACTGCGCGCCCATACAAACACCTGGTCATCGACAATTTCCTCGAAGAAGGGCTGGCGGAGTCGTTGTTTGCCAACTTCCCCAAAGTGAGCGAATTGCGCAAGCACTACAAAGGCATCAACGAAAACAAATCGGAAGGGTCGAGTTTTGACCACTACCACACCGACTTCGCCCGCGTGCTCGACGCCATCAAAAGCCCCGCGTTCATTCACTGGCTTGAGCAGGTCACCCAAATCGACGACCTCTCGCTGCCCGACGACCACCGCGGCGCCGGCGTTCACCAGGGCCGCAACGGCAGCTTCCTCGATATCCACGTCGACTTCAGCGTACACCCCATCCTCAACCTGCACCGCCGCCTCAACCTGCTGATCTACCTCAACAAAAACTGGAAACCCGAATACGGCGGACTGCTCGAGTTGTGGAACGAAGACGTGAGCGTACTCGAAAAAGCCGTCTTGCCCGGATTTAACCGCGCCGTCATCTTCGAAACCACCGAAACCTCCTACCACGGCTATGACGTGATCAACATCCCCGAAAACGAATCGCGCAAATCCATTTACTCCTATTATTACTCGCCGGTGGCCTCCGGCGTGAAATACCACGACACCATCTTCAAACCCCGCCCCACTGATTCGCTGGCCAAAAAGACGCAGACCACCATGAAGGAGGCGCTCAAAAACGGCATCAAGCAAATCATCAAAAGCCTGGGATTGAAATCCGTCTTCGAAAAGCTCGAATAGAAATTTTTTTTCGATTGAACTTTTATGATCTATTTTTTTGTTGTAATTTTGCCACGCTCTTTGAAAAAGGAGTGGATAGACCCATAGTGTAACGGTAGCACACCAGATTTTGGTTCTGTTCGTCAAGGTTCGAATCCTTGTGGGTCTACTGATAAGGGCGTCTCAATTGAGATGCCCTTTCTCTTTTATACCATTCACGATTCAATTTGCCGGTGTAAACCCCAGAATCAAGGCTATTCTGCCCAATGGTGGCGAAGAAGTGGGGACGCAAATGATAAGAAATAGATAGTGTGTTTTATATCGCTATATAGTCAAGCTATGACAAAATGACACAAACCAAACAAACAAAATGTTAAAAACTTGAAATTTTCAACTAATTTTTTTATTTTGAACGCCGAAAGGCAAAATTTATGGAAAGTAAAAGTATTGACTTAAAAATTGAAGGCATGAGGGAGGGGAAACCGCTTTCTCCTGACCTCTTAGATGTTGACGAGCTTGTCAACCTGCTTTCCTATGCACGTGATTTTTTATTTCCTGAAAAAAGTCAAGATCGATCCCGCGTAAATATCAAAATTGAGGAGGGAAGCGCTATCATTAAGTTTTTTGTACCAAATGCGGTTGCCATCCAGTCACAAGCCCTCTTGGGCGCTTTAAACACTGCCCACGATTTAGGGTTATTAAAGCCTAAACAAGTCGAGGCAATCCAGTATATCCAACAGTTTATATCCAGAGAGAACTTTGCACTCAAGTTCGGGCTATCGGGAAAACTTGATGAAGGGCTTTCCATTAACCGGCAAACGGAATGGACATCTCCCGAAGAGGTCTGGGTTAATGAAGAGCTATACGTTGTAGGAGAAATTATTGACATCGGAGGCAAAGCAAATCCTAATGTTCATCTAGATACAAAAGAGTTTAATACAATTACCATTTCTTCTACTCGAGAGATGTTGGGCGAGGATAGCAAGAACAGGTTATACAAAAAGCAACAGGTCAGAATAAGGATAAAAAGAAGCCTTAAGACGGGCGAATATGATAAGAAGTCAGCTGTTTTATTAGCGTTTATTGACTTTGATGAAGGCGAATCTCCTGATGAATATTTGGACCGCCTTATTGCAGAATCGACGCCTTATTGGGAGAAAGTAAGTGATCCTGAAAAATGGCTCAATAATGTAAGGGGCTATGGCTAGCAACATTCAGAAGATATTTTTAGACACCAGTTTTCTGATTCGTCTTTTCAAAAAAGATACCCCGGAGCATGAAAACGCAAAGTCCTATTTTCGTCGCTTTCGAAGTGAAAAATGCGAGATGTTTTTGTCAACCATTGTCGCTGCCGAATACGGGGCGGGTGCAGATATCAAGCTTCTTCCCTACAGAGATTTAACGGTATTGCCCTTTAATTTAAATCACGCTGAAAGATCCTCTGCTTTAGCAAAACTTGCTTTTGAAAATAAGAAGAAAGGAGTAATTGTTCTGGAGAACCGGGTGGTTATTCCGAATGATACTAAGCTTTTAGCCCAAGCTGAAGAGGTAAGTGCTGATATTTTCATAGCAAGGGATGACAATTGTGAAAAAGTATACCGTTTGATGAAAGATAATGGGTTGGTAAGTTTCAATTATCTCGACCTCAAAACCCCTCCAAATGAGTTTTTTGCGGAACTTTTTAATGAGTGAGTATCTTGGGGTATATATCCGTGAATGATGCCAATTATTGAATCTATCGATTTGCTCACTACTCATTATTCCACAACTCCGCCAACATCTCCGCCTGCTTCAATACCGTATCTGTAGCCAGTTTCTGCATATCCGGCGGGTAGCCATACTGCCGCAGGGTTCTTTTGACAATCACCCGAAGTTTGGCTTTGACGCTTTCTTTGATCGTCCAGTCTATAGAGGCATTTTGCCGCACGCGTTCGGTGAGCACCACCGCTAATTCTCTTAGCTCATCCTGTTGCATGAGTTCTCTGGCGCTGTCGTTGTCGGCTACGGCAGAATAAAAAGCGTACTCGAAATCGGATAAACCCAGGTGTTTCGCCTCGTTGTCCATTTGAACAATCTCTTTGCTCAACTTGATCAGCTCGTCCATTACTTCAGCGGCGGTGAGAATTTTATTGTGGTATCTTTTGATGGATTGCTCTAACATCTCCAACAGGGATTTGCTCTTTACCAGGTTCTTTTTCGCTAATGCCCGAATTTCGTCGTTGAGCAGTTTTTTGAGCACTTCCAGTGCCACATTTTTATGCTCTTTTCCCTTTAGCTCAAGCAAAAACTCTTCCGAAAGTATGGATATATCGGGCTTTTTTATGCCGGCGGCGTCAAATACATCTATCACTTGTTCCGATACCAAAGCCTGGTCTATCACCTGCCTGATGGTTGTTTCTATTTCTTCGTCGGTTTTCCCCAAGCCGGTAGCGTCAAATTTGGCCAGCCGTGCCTTTACCGCCTGAAAGAAGGCAACTTCTTCTTTGGCATCCATGGCCTGGTCGTGGGGCGTCGCAATGGCAAAAGCCCTCGATAACGCCGTTACTTCGTTGATGTAACGTTTTTTGCCGTCTTCCAGACCAAGGATATGCTCTTCTGCAGCCAGGATGAGCGACAATTTTTGAGCGGTGCCCGCTTCGAAATAATCTTCGTAGGCAAAACCGTGGTACATCTGGGATACGACTTCCAGTTTTTCCAGCATCAATTGAACGGCCTGCTCCTGGGCCTCTGTGGGATCTCCCTTGCCGCCCGCATCGGAATAAAACGACAACGCATTTTTGAGATCGGCGGCGATGCCCAGGTAGTCGACGATCAAGCCGCCGGGTTTGTCTTTGTACACCCTGTTTACCCTGGCAATGGCCTGCATCAGGTTGTGCCCTTTCATCGGTTTGTCAATGTATAGGGTGTGCATACACGGCGCGTCAAATCCGGTGAGCCACATATCCCGCACGATGACTATTTTCAACTCGTTTTCAGGGTCTTTCATGCGCTCTGCCAAAAGCCTGCGCTGATCTTTCGTGGTATGGTGTTTGGCAATTTCCGGGCCGTCGGAGGAGGCGGAGGTCATCACTACTTTTATAGCGCCTTTCGATAATTCATCGGCATGCCATTCCGGTTTGAGTTGTATGATGGCTTTATAAAGCTCGGCGGCTATGCGCCGACTCATCGTTACAATCATCGCTTTACCCTCAAATACTTCCTGCCTTTGTTCAAAATGGCTGATGATGTCCTGCGCTACGATTTTCAGGCGGTTGGGACTGCCTACCAATGCCTCCAGCTGCGTCCATTTTGCCTTTGCTTTTTGGGTGTTGGTCAATTCGTCCTGGTCGAGTTCGTCATCCAGTTCTTCTACCAGTTTTTTGCCCTCTTCGCTCAGATTCACTTTGGCCAGGCGACTTTCGTAGTAGATGCGCACGGTTGCCCCATCCTCCACAGCTTGCGCTATATCGTATATATCTACGTAGTTGCCGAAGACGGCGGGCGTATTGACGTCGGTGTTTTCGATGGGCGTGCCGGTAAAGCCCAGATAGGTGGCCTTGGGCAGGGCATCGCGCATGTATTTGGCAAAGCCGTAAACGGTTTTTTTGCCGATGACGTTGCCCCGCTCGTCTTTGTCGTCTATGGTTTTTGCCCTAAAACCGTATTGGGTGCGGTGGGCCTCGTCGGCTATGACGACGATGTTTTCCCTCCCCGAAAGTTCTTCGTATACGTTGCCTTCCTCCGGCTGGAATTTTTGAATGGTGGTGAAAACGATCCCCCCGGAGGCGACTTTCAGCAATCGCTTGAGCTCTTCGCGGTTTTCCGCCTGTACCGGCTCTTGGCGGAGCAGCTGCTTGGAGGCGGCGAAGGTGTCGAATAACTGGTCGTCGAGGTCGTTTCGGTCGGTGATGACCACGATGGTGGGGTTGTCCATCGCCAGTACGATTTTGCCGGTGTAGAACACCATCGACAGCGATTTGCCGCTGCCCTGGGTGTGCCATACCACGCCGCCCTTGCGGTCGCCCGGCGGTTGTTGTTTTACGCCCCGAAGCCCATAGCTTTCCGGAGATTCTTCCGAAACGCTGTATTTCCCTTCTTTTGGGCCGCTGAATCCGGCAGCTCGCAGGGTGGATTCTACGGCCCTGTTGACGGCGTAGTACTGGTGATAAGCCGCCAGCTTTTTGACGGTGCTGATGGTGGTGATGCCCGTTTCGGCGTCTTCTCTTTTGGATTTCTCAAAAACGATGAAGTGGCGGATTAAATCGAGCAGCGTGGCTTTATTGAGCATGCCCACGATCAAAGTTTCCAACTGGCTGACTAAGTGCGAGGCTTCCGCTTTCCCGTCAGCAGATTTCCAGGCCATATAACGGCTGAAACCCGCCGAAATTGACCCGGCTTTTGCCTCTAATCCGTCGGAGATGACGACAAATCCGTTGTAGGTGAAAAGCGAGGGGATGATTTCTTTGTAGGTGCCGATTTGGCGAAATGCGGAGCGGATGGTGGCGTTTTCATCTACGGGGTTTTTCAGTTCTATGACTACCAACGGAATGCCGTTGACGAACAGGATGATGTCGGGGCGTTTGTTTTGGCCGTTTTCAACTACGGTAAATTGATTGGCAACCAGGAATTCGTTGTTGTCGGGGTCGTTAAAATCGACCAGCCAAAGGCGGTCGCCCCGCTCGTCGCCGCCGGCTACGCGTTTGGACACGGGCACGCCTTCGGTCAGGTAGCGGTGAAAGGTCTCGTTGTTGGCTGTCAGGTCTTGCGAGCTTATGCGCTGAATTTCTTTGACGGCTTCGGCCCGCGCGTCGGGGGGAATGGCCGGGTTGATTCTATGGATAGCGGTTTGAAGTCTTGTAAGCAGCAGTACTTGCTCGAAGGATTCTCTTTCGGGGGTGTCGGCATCGGGGGCTATGTTGGGGGCATAGACGTAGTGGTAGCCCAGTTGTTCGAGGCATTTTATGGCGAGTTGTTCTATGGCGTTTTCGGTGATTCGGGACATGTTATCCTGTTGTTTTTTATAACAATTCACCAGTTAAGCGCATCCGGAATAGCATCAAAAATCGCTCTCCACTTTTCGTTTGTTTTGCTTTCTATTGTTTTTATCGCATTCCATACCGAGGGATTGGCATGCGTTTGGATGTCGCGCTTGAAACCAGCTGTTATTTGCACTTTAATATCGTACAATATCATTTGATCATCAATTTCTGCATCATAGGGCGTTAAAAGCGATTTAATTTCAGCAATAGTTGTGGCGGTTAAGATTTTCGTTAATAAATCCATGCGCTGGAAAAAATAGACTGCCGCAGCCCTGCGCGATTCCACCAATTGATCACGGTTGTTTAGTTGAAGGATTTCAATAGTTTTAACGGCTTTGTTATTATCAGGTTTCAAGAGATTGGGCAGAATTTCAAATTTATACGACCCGATATTTAATAGCATAAATGCCGATGGATCCTCTACGCGAGGGTTGATAAATACTCCCCTGTCATGAGGAGGCTGTGTGTTTCTGGGCAAGTCAATAATATCATCGTTGTTGTCCAATACGGCAAATTTGTCGCTCTTATAGGCCGTATTGCACTGCTTGCAGGCCAACAGATAATTATCCCAGACAAAAGCTTTTTCAGGAAATAGCGATTTGGGGTAAATGTGCTCAATATCGTTGGCCTCGTTTTGCTCACAGTAATTGCAAATCTTGACAGACACACACATTTCGGCAAGGGTATTTTTGATGGTTTCAAATGCGCTTTTCCCAATATTGGAATTAGTCTTATCTTCCCACAAAGCCTTTGCTTTATTTGCTTTAGCCGTAAAATCCGACAAAGCATTCACCGTGCTTTGCAAATCAGTAAGTCTTGCTTGCGCGCTGTTTTCAAGGTTTTTAGAAGCCAGTTGGAGCATCGGTGGAATGTATTTGTTGAAGTGCCAGTCTTTCTGAGTTTTCTTCGTCCGATATTGTGCCCAATGCAAAAAGCATATTCAATTTCCCCAATCTTTCGAGTTGCTCGTCGCCTTTCGAACCCCGCACCGGGCTTTCCCCAAATACTTCCGTGCCATAAGCATCCAGAATATTGCCGAAAAGCAACTTTTTGCGGTCGTTGCCGGTAATTTCACCCGACACTTCCCCACTGCTCGGGGTGGCCAGTCGCCAGATGCTGCCTTTTTCGGCGGCCCGACATACCAGCGGACTGTGAGTAGTGACGATAAACTGTATGTTGGGGAAATACCGGGTAAACCAAGCCCCAATGCGGGTCTGCCAGGTGGGGTGCAGGTGGGCGTCTATTTCGTCTATCAGGACGACGCCGGGCAGATCGATGGACGATGTAGTTTCACCCCGGGGAAATACTTTTTCAGCCCCGTAAGTAGTGACCAATTGCCGGATCAATTCAAAAGTGAGGCTGAGAATGGAGCGGTAGCCGTCGCTCATTTCGGTGATTTTGACTTCGGCGCCGGCCCCATCCGCAAAGAGGATATTACCATCGATATCTACTTTGTCAAAATGCGCTTCGTGGGGCAGTAGTTGGCTTATATTGATGAATGTTTTGAGGTTTTCAAACAACAACCCGGCGCCGCTTTCATATCCCGGCCCGGTTTCTTCTACCGTCGAACTGCTCGCCTGGCGGCTTTCTCTTTCTTTCAGGCGCATGCGGTCCAGTTCTTTGAGCCAGTCCAAGGCTTCCGTCAAGGCGACGTCTTCTCCAAAAACGCTCAGGTGCGCGCCCGCTTTTGGCGCGGAGTAGTACACTTTGTTCCAGCGATTGTCGCCGCCGGTGAAACGGCGAAAAGGCCCATAAGCCACCGAAAACCAGCCTTCGTTGTTGCTCCAGTTGTAATTGGTGGGCGGCTTTCGGGAGACATTCGCATTGGACTGCATTCTTACGCCCCGTTCCTCGCGGGTTAGCGACAGTTCGTTGGTAATGGGATTGTCAGTAGGTTGCCCTCTCCCTATTTTGTCCACATTCCGGTCGGGAAGCAACTCCAGGTTTATTTTGGCTTCTTCTTCTCCTTTGGTCAGCCATTCCTGCCAGTTGGGCAACACCGCCGCTATTTGCTCGGGGCCGATCAGGGCGGCCGCAATGGCCCGTATGATGCTCGATTTGCCGGCGCCGTTGTCGCCAATGAGTACGTGCCAGCCCGCAGGGTTCTGAAATGTCATTTCGAACTCGCGGATGGATCGGATGTTTTTTATGGCTACTTTTTGCAGGTACATGACGCCTTGTGTTTGTTACAAATATATGGTTTTTTTTAGGGCTACCCGCACTTCCCCACTCATCAACTTAGGCAATAAGCTGTCCCGCAAGGCAGTGAGGGTGCGGATTTGGGTCTGGTTGGAGTCTATTTTATCCCACATACGAGTAGCTATATTTGAAAATATATCTAAAATTCCTTTGGGGGGCAAGAAAAATGTAATGCTTTCAATGTCAGATGGTTTTAATGAAGGATACGTAGATGTTGAACCTTCTGCGATTGAATGGAGATACTCAGTCATATCTTTATTAGTCAAGAGTAAATAGACAAAGTGAGGGTCAATATTAGTACATGTAATCACGCAAAATCCTGTTGAAACAACAAGATTTTCAACTGGATTTTTGATAATTCCATAATGCTTTTGATCTGGCCTTACTGTAGATAACAGAACATCATTATGCTTCACAAGCCTCTTGGCTCTACTCGGAGCTTCTTCTATTGTTAGTGTTTGAAGACTGCTAATCATTCCTTCAGTCAGAGAACTAGTATCGAGATATTCAATAACTTTATAAGGATAATTTTTTGAAATACTTATTTGATTAGTTTTAACAAAATTCCCCAATTTAACTTCCTCCCACTCCTCCCCCGCCTCCTCCACAAACCACTGCCGAAACAGCGTCTCCGCCATTTTTTCCAGCGTGGTATTTTGGCGGTGGAGCAGGTCTATTTTGTCGTCTAAACTGCTGAGGATGGAGGCGATGGCGCGTTGCTCGGGGAGGGGAGGGAGGAGGATTTCAATTTCCTCAATCATCCCTTTTGTGATAGCATTTCTTGTTGCACCAATTTCAGCACTTATTAATAATTCTGGCTTTAAATATTGCAAGTAGTAAAAAATAAACTGGTGATTAGCTTTTTCAGAAATTAGCCTAATAATAGATACGTGTTGGTTCACTCTTGCAGGGAGATATTTATCTGGCACAATACAACATCTCGCTACACTGTCACCTGTAATATTAAGTAGTATATCATTGCTTAATACTTCTACGTTTTTCAATTGATTTGCTTGTTCTTCATCAATAAATGCCAAGCCTGACTCTGAAAAACCAAAATCAAGAACATTTTGACTTCTTATCAAGCTAATTCCAGCTTCTTTATAAGAATTAGAACCGCCCCTTGGAGTAGCCCCACTGCCGATTTTTATAGTTAATTGTTTAAGCTTATATTCCGTCCACTCACTCATTCATTTTAACCATTTGGAGGTTTTTCAGAATTATTTTATTCAACTTATCCTCTTCCAGCAATTGCGCTTCCAACTCCCCTTTCAACGCCGCAAAACGCTCCGCAAAATTAAAATCATCCTCTTCCTCCGGCAAGCCCACATACCGCCCCGGCGTCAGCACATAATCCAGTTCTCTTACCCGGTCAATAGAAGCGGAGGCGCAAAACCCCGGAATATCTTGATAATCCCCGGCGGGGTTGCGCCAATTGTGGTAAGTGCCCGTTATCTGTTGAACATCCTCGGCGGAGAGCTCGCGGGTGCGGCGGTTGATCAGGTGGCCGAGGTTGCGGGCGTCGATGAATAATATCTCGTTGCTGCGGTCTCGGAATTTGCCGTTTTTGCGGTTGCGGCGCAAAAACCAAAGCGCGGCAGGTATTTGGGTATTTAAAAACAACTTGGCAGGCAAGTTTACAATGCAGTCAATTAATCCGGCCTCGATCAGGGCTTTGCGGATGTCGCCTTCGCCGCTTGTTTTGGAAGTCAGCGCGCCTTTTGCCAATACAACGCCTGCCTGCCCTGTGGGGGCCAGGTGGTATATAAAATGTTGCATCCAGGCAAAATTGGCATTGCCGGTGGGGGGAATGCCGTATTGCCAACGCCCGTCTTTGCGAAGAAGATCCCCTCCCCAGTCGCTCACATTAAACGGCGGATTGGCGATGATATAATCAGCTTTGAGGTCTTTATGGGCGTCGTTCAGAAAAGAACCTTCGTTGTTCCACTTCACCTGGCTGCTGTCAATGCCGCGAATGGCGAGGTTCATCTTACACAAACGCCAGGTAGTCTGGTTGCTTTCCTGCCCGTATATGGAGATATCGTTGATTTTTCCCTGGTGTTCGGTAACAAACTTCTCGGAGTGCACAAACATACCCCCGCTGCCGCAACAGGGGTCAAAAACCCGGCCGTTGTATGGCTCCAGCATTTCGACCAATAGTTCTACCACGCTTCTGGGCGTATAGAACTGTCCGCCCTTTTTGCCTTCGGCCAAAGCGAATTCTCCCAGGAAATACTCAAAAACATGCCCGAGCACGTCGGCACTTCTGGCTTTGGCGTCGCCGAGCGCGATGTTGCCTACCAGGTCAATCAGTTCGCCCAGGCTTGTCGGGTCCAGGTTTTGTCGGGCGTACACTTTCGGCAAAACGCCTTTTAAAGAAGGGTTCTCTTTTTCGATAGCGTCCATGGCCTCGTCAACAAACTTTCCAACCTCCGGCAGTTTTGCCTTGGCGCGCAAGAATGACCAGCGGGATTCCTGCGGCACGAAAAACACGTTTTCGGCTTTGTATTCTTCATCGTCTTCGGGATCGGCGCCGTTAACTTCGTCGGCTTTGAGCAATGCATAGAGTTCTTCAAAAGCGTCGGAGATATACTTCAGGAAGATCAGGCCCAATACAATGTGCTTATACTCCGCCGCATCAATGTTTTTGCGGAGTTTATCGGCTGTTTTCCAGAGTTGTTTTTCGAGCGGTTCTTCCTGTTTTGCGTTGGCCATATTGTCTGCTACTCTTTAAATCTTTATTGGTGGGTATTGATTTGTTATTCGTAAAAATAATACTTTCTTACCAGTTAAACGGATAAATCGGAAAAAGTTAAGCTAAATCATTACCTTTATACTTACATAAATATCTGACAATAATCAGATTACGCCATTTAAATAGCTTCCACCGATATGAAAGATGAATTCAAATTGAAATATCTTGAAAATATCGTCTATGTGGCAGCCATTATCTTTAGCATCTACTCGGGTATTGACGGGTTAAGTAGCGCTATAGATTTCCTTAATTTCAAGCTGTCATTGTATTCAAGTATATTTCTTCTCATTGTTTGGGGAGCTATATACCACTATACCAAGAAGAAGAAACCCGGCATCTCAATTGAAGGAAAAACCGAATATATCATAGGATTGCGTAATAAATTTCACCTTTCTATGATTGCCATATTTCTCGCCCTATGGTTGCCGGTTTTGATAAGCGCTGACTACAGCTCAATCCTAAGCAGAAACGATAAGCAATATAGTTCTTTCAGGGATAACAACGACAATAAAAAATACGAAACAGTTACTATTAACGGCAGTACCTGGATGGCTCAGAATTTAAATTACAACCCTGAAAAAGGCGTCGACTATTGTTACGACGACATCCCCGCTAATTGTGACTCTTATGGAAGACTGTACGATTGGAAAACTGCGCTGGATGTCTGTCCTGGTGGCTGGCAGCTACCTTCGGATAAAGATTTTGACCAGCTGATAGCCTATTTGGGTGGAACCGGAGGAGCCGGAGCAGAGGCGAAGGCTATACTTCGCGTTTTGTTTTCGGGCATGGGTGAAGTGGATGGCACGTTTTCAAATTTTGGGATAGGAGAATACTATTGGTGTTCCACAGAAAAAAACCAGGATTGGGGTATTTGTTATCAACTCAATAAGATAAATAGTTCTTTCCATAAAAGCCAGCTTCCCAAAGAAGCCCAAATTTCGGTCAGATGCATAAAAATCACGGCGATGCATTGATTTTTTTTCCTAATAATAAACCTCAAAGTATGAATATAGTGCCCAATTATAAGACGAGTGTAAGGTTATTAGGCGCAATATTGCTACTAGTGGTTCGAAATTCAATTGATGCTTAAGTCTAGTGGTTCGAAATTCAATTGATGCTTAAGTTTAGTATCTTGCGAAGAAAAAAAGCGATGCCGACGCCAAAGAGTCCCAAAATTGAAGTGAGTGAATTGCAACGATCGATATTGGAACAGATTCAAGGTCAGCGAAAATCCAGTGTAACGGAAGTGGCTCGAAGCCGGATCATACTGGAGATCAGCAAAGGGTACCCGAATACGAAGGTATCGGAAAAATTAGGCGTACAATACGACCAGGTTAAACGTTGGAGGAAGCGCTGGCTTAGCTTCCAAGCGGCTTTTACAGCCTTGGAGACAGGCCCGGATGATGGCCATTTGCGCCATTGGATGACAAAGAAAATAAAGGAATGCCTGGCCGATGCCCCCAGAAGTGGCAGGTCTTATACCTTTACAGCGGAGCAGTACTGCCAGATAATCGCCATTTCGCTGGAAGATCCTGCCCAGAGTGGTCGTCCGATAAGCGAATGGACGCCCAAAGAAATAACAAACGAAGCGATCAAACGGGGAATCGTCACCAGCATCAGCTCGAACCAGGTTCGACTTTTTTTAAAAGGAAAGCGAAATCAAACCCCATAAAACCCGGGGTTGGCTCAATCCCAGGTGCACGCCCGAAGAATTAGCGCAAGGGTGCGCCCGGATTTGTGAAGCCTATTTGGCCGCCCCCCAAAAGTGGGTAGAGGCCGGTGTAAAAACCCTGAGCGTAGATGAAAAAACGGGCATTCAGGCCCTGGAGCGCACTGCACCGGATTTACCCATGCAACAGGGGAAAATACGTTGTCAGGAATTTGAATATATCCGGCACGGAACCCAATGCCTGACGGCTAACTGGGATGTTGTCCAAGGGGGGATTATCCGGCCCACCATCGAGCCAACCCGCACCGAAGAAGATTTCCTGGCGCATATCCGGCAAACGGTTGAGTCGGACCCCAGTGTGAAAAAATGGGCTTTTGTCTGTGACCAGCTTAATACCCATCAATCCGCTTCTTTGGTACAGTGGGTGGCAAGTTTGCTCCATTCAAATATTGAGTTGGGCGAAAAAGGCAAATCCGGTATCCTGCAAAATAAAGAAACCAGGGCCGCCTTTTTAGCCGACGATCAGCACCCGGTATATTTTATTTATACCCCAAAACACTGTTCGTGGCTCAACCAAATAGAAATCTGGTTCAGTATTCTTGCCAGACGGCTGCTGCGAAGAGGCAATTTTATTTCAACGCAAGACCTCAAAGAACAAATTCTCCGGTTTATCGACTATTTTAACCGGACGATGGCTAAACCTTTTAACTGGACTTACAATGGTAAGCCCCTTTCTAATTAACAACTTATGCGAAATTTATATTTTGCACCACTAG
>JABWBR010000026.1 GCA_013360405.1 Saprospiraceae bacterium | reverse complement strand
TCACCGGTTTGTCCTTCAAAAAGCCAAACTACCGGCTGGTATATTGACATATATTCTTTCAATAAGCCCCAGACTCTTTCTGACAAGATACTACACCTATCCTTTTTGCCTTTCGCTGCACGTATAAAAATCCTTCGGCCTTCCGGCTGGATATCCCCAATACGTAAATTAGTGACCTCTCCCAGCCTCAGCCCGGCAGAATATATTAGTGCTAATATACAACGATGTTTGAGATTGTCAATGGCTGAGAGAAGCTTTACGACTTCTTCTTCTGTCAATACTTGGGGAATCTTTTGAGGGCGTTTGGGCTGGAATAATCCTATTACTTTATGCTCTTGTTTCACTACTTCAGCGAAAAATAGCTTGATAGCGCTCATTATCTGATTCTGATAGGATTCTGTAATGTGCTTTTCTCGAATACAATAAAGCAGATACTCATCTATTTGCCGGCGAGTTATTGTGCTCGGTTTTATCTCATCATAATGCCGAATAAACTGCCGAAAACAGTTTTTGTAGGCTTTGATCGTCCGCCAACTATACCGCTTTAACATCAGCACTTCCTCCAAGGCTGTCACCGCCGCTTCATACCTGGCCGGCATAGGCCCTTCTTTCCACGGCAAGGCCTGGCGAACTGGAAAAGCTGATTGCTCTGGTATGTTGTCGTCGGGAGTGAATGTTAAATGCGCGGTTTCAGGGAGGTATTGCGCCAGAAAACGCAGGGTAAGCTTGGTGTAGGGTACTTCCCAGGTCTTTTTATATTCGCAGGAGCCCTGCCCGGTATTTTTGTTACTTTTTTCATCGCCAAAAAAGTAACCAAAAACGCTAGGCAAATTAATTCGCTCCGCGTAATTTGCCGGCCCACCCGCGCCCGGTTTACGCAATTTTGGCGTTTTATCTTTTAACGTAACGATACTGGGCGCTATCCACGCACGCGGTGCCTGCCTGATAAGTATAGAAAAGGAAGTATCAATAAATTCTAGTCGAACGGCCATATACGAATCGTTTTTCACTTGTATGGGTGATACACAAATTTTCATTCGGGATGAGGGTTTAATGTAAAAATAATATGTTTTTTGAAATGTAAAGTCATGCGTTGCTTCTTTTTATAAAGCTTGCCTGTAATTCGCAGCACGCATTTCGAATTCACACTTTCACACGCAAACCCAATTTTTCCTATCTTGACCCCCTGAAAAAACGCAAACAATCCACACCACATGAGATTGACCATCGCATTGGCCGTGACTATCGCGGCGTTAAACCTTTCCTGGGCACAGTCGAATATTCCCTATTTCCTGCCCAATATCAGCTATGATCCTAAAATTCCCACGCCGGCGTCTGTGTTGGGGTATGAAGTCGGGGACTGGCACGTGAGCCACGATCAGCAGTATATGTATATGAAAATACTGGCGGAGGCCTCCGACCGCATTACGCTGACGGAGTATGCCCGCACCCACGAGCGTAGGCCTATGATTTATCTCACTATTAGCTCCCCCAAAAACCACCGCAATATTGACGAACTCAAAAGCAGGCATAAGCAATTGACCGACCCCAATTCTGCTGCTAAGGTCGACCTGGCTAATACCCCGTTGGTGGTGTACCAGGGCTTCAGCATACACGGCAATGAACCCAGCGGCGGCAATGCAGCCCTGCTGGTGGCGTATTATCTGGCGGCCGGTCAAGGCCCTGAGATCGAGCAACTGCTGGATCAAACTATTATCCTGCTCGATCCCTGTTTTAACCCCGACGGCTTTCAGCGTTTTTCTACCTGGGCCAATATGAACCGCAGCAAAAATATTACCGCCGACCCCCAGCACCGCGAATACCGCGAACCCTGGCCGATGGGGCGTACCAACCACTACTGGTTTGACTTGAACAGGGACTGGCTGCCGGCACAACACCCCGAATCACAAGGCCGACTGCGCACTTTCCACGAGTGGAAACCCAACCTGCTCACCGACCATCACGAGATGGGCACCAATGCGACTTTCTTTTTTATGCCCGGCGAACCCCAGCGCGTAAACCCGCTCACACCCCCGCGCAACCAGGAACTCACCGCCAAAATCGCCGAATTCCACGCTACTGCGCTCGACAAAATAGGGTCGCTGTATTATACCCGCGAAGGCTTTGACGATTTTTACTACGGCAAAGGTTCTACCTACCCCGATATCAACGGCGCCGTTGGTATTCTATTTGAGCAGGCCAGCTCGCGCGGTCAAGCCCAGGAGACCGAAAACGGCGTGCTCACGTTTGCCTTTACTATCCGCAACCAGGTTACTACCGCCCTTTCTACCCAAAAAGCAGCGGTAGCGCTGAAAAACGACCTGCTGCAGATGCAGCGCGATTTTTACGTGTCGGCTATGGAGGAAGCGAGACAAGACAATAACAAGGCATACATATTTGGCGACGCCGCCGACCCCGCCCGCGCCGCCTATCTGGTCGAGATATTGAACCGGCACCAGGTAGAGGTATACCGCCTGTCGCGTAAAGTTGATGCTTTTTCTCCAGAAAGCGCCTTCGTAGTACCCATGGAGCAACCCCAGTACCGGCTTATCCGGGCGGCCTTTGAAACGATGACGACTTTCCAGGACAGCCAGTTTTACGATATCTCTTCCTGGACTTTGCCGCTGGCGTTTAATTTGCCCTATGCTGCGCTCGATCGAAAGGTGTGGAATGCGCAGCTTTTGGGTGAAAAAGTATCGGCTACCGATGTTAAACGCGCTACGCCGGAGCCTGCCGCCGCGACATATGCCTACATGCTGGACTGGAACGACTACCATGCACCCAAAGCCCTGAATTTCCTGCTCCGGCAGGGGCTGCGCGCCAAAGTAAGCATGGCGCCGTTCAAAACGACCCAGCGCAATTACGATAGGGGAGTGGTCATGATCCCCACAGCCAATCAGAGCAAAACGCCCGCTGAAATACACGAATTGGTCAGGCAGGCTATTGCGAAAAGCGGTACGCCCATCTACGGCGAGTCGAGCGGCTATACGCCCGAAGGTTCCGATATGGGCAGCAGCACGCTTCGTCCGCTGAAAATGCCTAAGGTATTGCTCGTCACCGGAGAGGGCGTCTCAGCGTACGATGCCGGCGAAGTCTGGCACCTGCTCGACCAACGCTACGCGATGGAGATCAGCCTTGCCGACGCTAATGCATTGGGTGGGCTCAATCTGGATCGATATACGGTAGTTATTATGCCGGATGGCGGATATACCGGCACGCCGCAAGGCGCTGTTGACCAGCTCAAACGCTGGGTACAGGAAGGAGGCGTGCTGATAGCTATGCAGGGCGCAGTGAGCTGGGCCAAAGACAAAGGCCTGGCGGGCATTGAAATCAAGAAAGAAAAAGAAGATACCACCAAAAAAGCTGTGCGCAGGCCTTATGAAAAACAACCCGACGACTCTGGTGCACAGGTCATCGGCGGGGCTATCGTGGCAGCCACCGGCGATTTGACCCACCCCTTGCTCTTTGGCTACCAGCGCGAACGACTGCCGCTGTTCCGCCAAGGCGCCCTGATGTTCGAACCCTCAAAAAATATCTATGCCACCCCCTTGGTGTACACCGACAAGCCTTTGCTGAGCGGATATATGAGCAGCAAAAACCTGCAACTACTTGGCCAATCGGCGGCGGCGGTGATAGGCGGACTGGGCAGGGGGCGCGTTATTTGTCTGGCGGATAACCCTGCTTTTCGGGGCTTCTGGTTTGGCAGCAATAAGTTGCTGGCCAATGCCATCTTTTTTGGGCATACGATTAGCCAGGCAACTACGGAGCCGGCGGGGAAGTAGGTGAGGGGGCGAAAGGGAGAGGGGGCGATTGTAGGGTGAACGTTCACCGTTCACATAAACCCATAAACAAAAAAATGTACCTTTGCCCCGCTCTGCCAAAACGGCGATGATGGCATCCTAATCAACAGACAGGAGTAATGAAACTAGGCATAATTTGCGAAGGGAAAGTCCCCCCCGATATACGAGTACCGTTGAATCCGGCGCAATGCGCCAACCTCATGGAGCGATTCCCCATAGAAATCATCGTAGAACCCTCGGCATTGAGGTGTTTTCGCGATGAAGAATACGAGGCGGCGGGCATACCCCTGAGTACCTATATGTCGGATTGCGATGTGCTGTTAGGCGTGAAGGAAGTGCCTGTAGACCGCCTGATACCCGGAAAAACCTACAGTTTTTTTTCGCATACCATCAAAAAACAGCCCTACAACCGCAAATTACTGCAAGCCATTCTCGCTAAAGGTATCAGACTTATAGATTACGAGGTGATGACTGATGACCTTGGGCAGCGTGTAGTTGCCTTCGGCTATTTTGCGGGTATGGTAGGCGCTTACAACGGCATCATGACCTACGGCCTGCGCACGGGCGATTTTCACTTGAAACGCTTGCTGGAATGCCACGATTACAGCGAGGCGGAAGCCCAATATTCCAACATCAAATTCCCCCCTATGCGGATCGTACTCAGCGGCACCGGCCGGGTGAGCAGCGGCGCTGTGCAGGTATTGACCGATATGGGCATCAGGCAGGTGAGCCCGGGGGAATACCTGACGCACACCTACAGTGAGCCTGTTTTTACCCAAATCTCCTGCCTGGATTATGCTGCACGCAAGGATATGCACGGTTTTTCCAGAGCTGATTTTTACACACATCCCGAAGAGTTTGTCAGTGCGTTTGCGCCTTACGCCCGGGTGAGCGATATTTTTATCAACGGCATTTTTTGGGATAAGCGCGCGCCGGCATTTTTTTCCAAAGAGGACATGCGTCGGGCTGATTTTCGCATCCGCGTTATCGCAGATATTACTTGCGATATCGCGCCAAATTCGTCGATCCCTTCCACCTTGTTTGCCACGTCTATAGCCAATCCCATTTTTGGGTACGACCCTTTTTTTGAGCACCAGGCTTCGCCCCATCAGCCGCATGTGATTGATATGATGACTATCGACAATCTACCCAGTGAATTGCCGCGCGATGCTTCTACCGCCTTCGGCGAGATGTTGACTCAATACCTCATTCCAGAGTTGATGAAACCTGAAAGCGATATGATAGCGCGCGCTACCATAGCGGAAAAAGGACGGCTGACACCAAGGTATGCTTACCTGCAGGATTATGTCAGCGAGTATGTGGAAGGGTGAAGGGCAATGTCGTTGACTTAAGGATTTTGAGATGACACCAGCCTCGTTCCTCGTCAGATGTCACCTCAAAATCCTTAAGTCAACGACATTGGGGTGAAGGGTTGCGTGAGCCATTTGCGAATGTTGCCTTCTATTCTTGCGTTTAGATGCTGCGTATCCGTTCGTTCAAACGACCTGCCGGTGAGACGTTCGTACAACTCAATATAGCGATTGGAAATTTGATCGACAAATTCGTCGGGCATCACGGGCATGAGTTGGTTGTCGAGCCCTTGGAATCCGTGCGCCATGAGCCATTCGCGGACAAATTCTTTTGAGAGTTGTTTTTGCCGTTCGCCGCGCAGCTGGCGCTCGTCGTAGCCGTCGAGGTAAAAATAGCGGGAGCTGTCGGGTGTGTGGATTTCATCGATCAGCATTATCTCGCCGTTGCGAAAGCCGAATTCGTATTTGGTATCAACCAAAATCAAACCGCGTTGGCGGGCCATGGCACTGCCCCTGGCAAAAAGGGCCTGGGTATAGGCTTCCAGTTGTTCGTATTGCCCGGGCGTAACCAGTTTGCGCGCCAGAATCTCTTCTTTTGACACGTCTTCGTCGTGGCCTTCTTCGGCTTTGGTGGCAGGCGTAATAATAGGGTGGGGGAATGGGTCGTTTTCGCGCATACCTTCCGGCATCGGCACGCCGCAGAGCATGCGTTTGCCGGCCTGATATTGGCGCCAGGCGTGGCCAGCGAGGTATCCTCTGATGACCATCTCAATGCGGATGGGTTCACAGAGCCAGCCTATCGACACATTGGGATCGGGGGTGGCCAGCAGCCAATTGGGCGCGATATCGCGGGTAGCCTCCAGATTAAATGCAGCGATCTGGTTGAGTACCTGGCCTTTATACGGAATAGGCCTGGGCAAAATATGGTCGAAGGCGGAGATGCGGTCGGAGGCCACCGCTACGAGGTAATCTCCGACCGTATATACGTCGCGCACCTTGCCACGGTAAAACTGCGTTTGTCCGGGCAATTGGAAATGGGTATCGAGGATAGCCGACATGTTGATGTGTTGATGTGCTGATGTGCTGATAATTAATAATTAAAAATGAATAATTAATAATGTTTTTGCAAATCAGCAAATCAGCAAATCAGCAAATCAGCAAATCAGCAAATCAGCAAATTGACAAATTACTTTTCCTCCAGTTCCTTCATCACGTCCTCCGTTTCGCGCATCAGTTCCTCCCACTCGCGTTTGAGGGCTGCTTTTTCGCCGGCGTCGTAATTTTCGGGCGTATCTTCCTGGAGCTGGCGTTCGATCGCCTTTCGTTTGCGTTCGAGTTTATCGATTTTATTGATCAGGTCGCTGTCTTCCAGTCTTTCTGCGCGATCTTTCATCGTATTGATAAGGCCTCCGACCTTATCGACGGCTTCATCGTATTTGCCGTCATTAAACTTCTGGCGTTCTGTTTTAAGCAAGCCCCAGGCGGCTTTGCCCAGATCGCGTACTTCGCCGAATATCTCTTTCGACTGGGCTTTTTCTTCAGTTGTGCCGAAGAAATAATTGTACACCAAAATGGCGAGAACCAGCACGACGGCCAGTTTGAGCAGACTGCGTATCATAGTATGGTATTTTTCAGCGCGAATTATTGCTCCAAATAGCGCAATAAATTGACGATGACGGTTTCGTTAAAAATAGTGCTGGGCTGTTGTTTAACATAAGTACGGATTTGTTTGACTTGTTGCGGCATTGCTTTTTCTACAGAAGCCTGCGACAATTCAACGGCCTGAAAGCCTTTGCCCGGGCTTTTCAGGAAATAATTCGAGCGCATTTTCAACACCTGTTGGCCGTTAAAGGTTTCCACTTTTTTCTGTGCGTACTTATAGAACACGTATTTGCTGTTGTGCAGTACCTGGTAGCATTTCAATGTTTTAGCGCCGCCGGCTATGACATCGGGAGTTATTTCAAACTTCCAGTTTTGCGGCCCTACACTGACTTCAAAACGCTTGATATGTTTGAGAGCTATCGTGCCTTGGGCGCCGTTGTTGAGCTTAACTACCACTAGTTGTTTTTCCAGATTAAAATTGATGGCGGCGTCAACAGCGACATCAGGTTTTGTGGCCAACCAGATCTTTCCAACCTGGTAATCTTCAAACAATAAGGGGCTGCCTACCACGCCTTCCGGCGCGCTAAACGGCTTTTTTATGATTTCCATTACAGCCGATAGCGGAGAGTTGGATTTTCCGCTTTGAGCCGATACGACAGTAGAGAGCGCCAATAGTACAAATAGCAATGCTTTTGCTTTCATAGTTTCGTTTTTTTTACAAAAATAGTTTTTTCCTGTTTATCGCAAGGGAGGATTTTTTGGGGTGACGGCCACGGTACTCGCTGGGGTGGTGACGGCGGGGGTTCTCGCTGGGGAGGGTGACGGCCACGGTTTTCGCTGGGGTGGTGACGGCGGGGGTTCTCGCTGGGGAGGGTGACGGCCACGGTTTTCGCTGGGGTGGTGACGGCCACGGTGCTCCCGGGCCGTCACCACCTAAGGCGCTCCGGGGCCGTCACCATCCGAGGCGCCCCCCGGTCGTCACCCCCTAAGGTGCTCCGGGGTCGTCACCCCCTAAGGCGCTCCCGGGCCGTCACCACCCGAGGTGCCCCCCGGTCGTCACCACCCGAGGCGCACCCCAGCCGTCACCTCCTGGAATATTCCCGGGAAAAATACTACCTTTGCACCCTGATTCAAGTAGTTAGACAAACTATAATCTGGATATGCAAATCAGGTGGAGCGGAATAGCCCTTTTGGGGGTTTTGTGGTGTTTGGTGACATGGTCTTGTCAGCAGGACAAAGTGGTAGAGGGAAAAAGAGGTGAATTTGAGTGGGAGAACCGGCAATTTATGAAGAAATCGGCTGATTGTGAGTCAGATAGCTTTCGGTGTGCTATTATTAAAGCCTCCTATTTATTGCCGGTAGCGGGTCCTGAGCCTGCGCGGCGCAGCATAAGCGACACCTTAATGCAGTTTGTGCGCAGGTCGCTGGCCGTTTTTGCCGTGGCCGACGAAGAGATACCCGGAAGTCTCGATGCAATTGCCAATAGTTTTCTGGAAGAATACGAGCTGATGCAACAGGACGAACCCGGCTATGAAATACCCTGGTCGGTAGAAACCTCCGGCGAATTGCTATCCGAAAACGGGCAAATAGTTTGTATGGAGATTACAAATTTTGCTTATGCGGGTGGTGTGCATCCCAATTCTTACGTTACGTTGTTGAACTTCGACGCGACTTCGGGTAAAAAATTGTTATTGAGAGATATTGTCACAGATACGCTGCAACTCAAGCGAATGGCAGAGGCGAAATTCCGCGAGATGAAAGGGCTGGAACCTGGAGATAGCCTCAGCGATGCCGGTTTTTTTTGGGGGGACGCCTTCACACTACCCGAAAACATAGGCTTCAAAGGCGATAGCCTGCTTTTTTATTACAATCCATATGAGATTGCGGCATATGTAGACGGACCTACGTCTTTTACACTCCCTATCAGAGAAGTGAAATCTATATTGCGAAAAAGAAAAAAACATTGACAAACAAAAACACTATTCCACATGACTAGAAGATGGATGGTCATTATGGCAATGGCCGGCTTGTTTTTTACGGCCTGTAAAAATGACAAACAGGACGAAGCCACACAAGTGACTCCTGTTCAACAAGATACGACAGTAAATGCTACTACTCCGCCGCCACCTGCCAATGAAATGGGCGCTTTAGAAGCGGAAAGCTGGCGCCTGACAAAATTTGTTGAAACGGGTACCGTTTTACCTTTATCTGATAGCTTATTTATTACTGTTGATTTTGATGGCACAATCGTTAGCGGGATAGGCGGTTGCAACCAGTACAGGGCAAACTACACAAAAGGAGAAGGTAATTCGTTGCAAATTGATTCTTTATCAACTTCGAAGCGTTTATGCAAAGGGTTGATGGGCATGGAAAAAAGGTATCTTTCTATTTTAGGAAAAGCAGGCGCTTATAATATGCCCGATTCTCTTACACTTGAGATTAAGTCGGCCAACGGTTTGCTCACTTTCCGCGCTGCTGAAAATGGTGTGGTGAAGTATTTACAAGGCAGAAAACAATAATAGTGTGAATAATCATACCCCCAGGTTGCTGTGGGTGGTATTGGCAGGCTGGTTACTTGTCAATTGGTTACAGGCTGCCATTACGCCTGCCGACCCCGATGAAGCTTATTACCGGCTGTATGCGCAACACCTGGCATGGGGGTATTTTGATCATCCCCCCATGCTGGCTTTGATTATTGCTGCCGGACAGCAACTTGTGGGAGGAGCCTTGGGTATCCGCCTGCTTTTGCCATTGTTGCAAGTTATTTCTGTTTGGTGGATATGGCGATTGTCGGGGTCGCCGGCGCAAAACCGCAGATTGTTACTACTGGTAGCCATACTGGCGGCCATGCCCATGTTTGAAGTGTATGGTTTTATCGCTGCCCCGGATGCGCCGTTGTTATTTTTCTCCGTCTTGTTTTTTGCTGCCTACCAATTTTTTCTCAGCCGACCCGGCTTGCGAGCTGCCTTGCTGCTGGGAGCATGTATGGCGGCTTTATTGTACAGCAAATACCACGGCGTACTGCTGATATTTTTTACGCTGTTGTCCAACCTGGCACTTCTTCGACAGCCCTGGTTTTATGTAGCTTCCTTTTTCGGATTCGGCCTCTTTTTTCCCCATTTATACTGGCAATTCGCCAATGAATTTCCTTCCTTTCTTTATCATCTGCAAGGGCGTGACGATCCATACGAACTCAAGCATACCATAAACTACCTTATCAACCAGGTAGTCATTTTTAGTCCGCTGTTATTCCCCCTTTGGGTATACGCCATTGCGCGTTACCGACCGGTAAATTTATTAGAGCGGGCTTACTATTTTGTCATTGGCGGCTTTCTGTTGTTTTTCCTTTGGGCTACCTCCAAAGGCCATGTGGAGCCGCAGTGGACGTGCATCTTGAGTATTCCTCTGACCTTATTACTTTTTCGCTACAGCGATGGCCGGCCTGTTTTTGAAGCCTGGCTCTGGCGTTTGTCGCTTGCTTCTTTCATCGCTATTATGGTCTTCCGAATCGTGTTGGCCGTTGATGCCTTGCGGCCGGCGCAACTCGACAAGCAATTTTTGCATAAAACATGGGTGACCGAGCTCAAAAAAGAAGCGGGTGATTCTCCTGTGGTATTCCAAAACTCATACCGTTTAGCGGCAGTTTACGATTTGTATACCGGTCAAACAGCCTATACGTTTACCGATGCCGATTATCGCAAAAGCCAGTTCGATATTTGGGATAGAGAAAAAGATTTGCACCACAAAAAAGTATTGATAGCTGCCCAAAAAGACCTCGGTTGCCCATCTTGCCGGACGCTTAAAGCCGATCGCCAGCAGTTTAAACTGTATTGGATCGACAGCCTGGAAGTGGCCCAAAAGGTGCGCATTGACGTAAATGAACCTCCTTCAACCTGGCTTGCCGGACAACGCGTCAGCCTTACCGTCTCGTTGTATAATCCTTACGCACATCCTATCGGATTGGTCAAGGGAGCATCCCCGGTTTCCGTATCCGCTATGTTTTTCGCCAATAATGAAGACGTAATTTTTGCCGGCGGGGAAATGCCTTTGCGGATTTTGCCTCCTGGCGATACGGTACAAACCGAACTCATCTTCCGCGTGCCGCCACGCCTCAAGCCAGGCGCCTACCATTGGTCGCTGGGCCTCAAAACCGGCGCTCTGCCTCCCGCCGTTAATAGCCGGTCTTATCCTGTTGTTTTATATTAAAATATTTAACAAGGCGTTAACTACGGTGAATTTCATCTGCCTTTATATTTGAAGAAAAAGCGTTTCTTCATCAAACACCGACTATATGAGAACCTATCTTGTCCTTTCGCTTTTGCTCCTATTAAATGGAATTACAGTTGCCCAATCTACTCCTGACGATGTGCGGGGCCACCATTTTGGTTATTTAAATCTAAATGCACAAATAGGTTTGCCACTGGATGATTTTCGTGACAACCTGCCCAATACCGGCTTTGGCGGAGGGGGGTATATACTTTTTCAAATTACCAGAAAAATGCCACTTTACGCAGGTATCGACCTGGCGGGTATGGTATACGACAGAGAATCGAAGAAATACAATATCAACATAGGCGGATTTACCGAAAAATATACCCTAAAAACCAATAACAGCATTTTTTTAGGCCATACTATGCTGCGTTTTTCGCCGATCACCGATTTCCCGGTGAAGCCGTATCTAGATGGTATGATCGGAACCAAAAACCTGTTTACACGCACGCGACTCATCAATGACAATGCTTTTGAGGAAGAAGATTCGAATTCGGAGGTAGAACGCGGCGATTGGGCCTTGAGCTACGGACTCGCACTCGGAGTCCGCCTGCAAGTATTCCGAAAAGCGCCTGAAATTACCATCGATCTTCGTTGCGCTTACCTGCCCGGCGCCAACGCAACCTACCTGGTGCGCAAAGGCGACGATAGCGGCCCCTACGAGTTGCCTATCGATGCTTTTGAAGAAAAATCGTCGGCAACCAATTTGCTGATTCCCAGCCTGGGGATTACGTTTAATATGTACCAGGAGTAGCGGTTAGGGCTTAGGGCTTAGCAGTTAGCGGTTAGGGCTAGGCCCTAAGCCCTAATTGCTCTTAACGGAGAAGCACCACATCCCCCTTAAACACCTCCGTAACACCGTCGACGAAAGTGATCTCGGCGAGGTAGACGTAGACTCCGGTATTGAGGGGTTTGCCGCGCCATTCCCCATCCCAGCCGAAAGCGGGATCGTTGGGCTGGAAGTTGGTTCTTTCGAATACCAGGCCTCCCGACCGGCTGAAAATGCGCAAACTCTTCACTTCGGCTACTCCGACGCCTGCATTAATGATAAATAAGTCGTTTTGGCCGTCGTCGTTGGGGCTGAAGGCATTGGGGATAAAAACGGGGCGGTCTTTTGTTACTGTGACAAATACCGCGTCAGTAGCGCGGCACAGCGTGATAGTATCAAATACCTCCACCGTATACAAAGTAGAGATCAGGGGACTTATGGCTATTATTGCGGAATTAGAAGTATCTGCAGGCGTCCATTTGTAGGCCAGATCCAGGCTATTGGCCAACGCTTCTATAGTCACCGTATCGCCCAATTGTAGGTCAAAATCGTCGCCCAAGGTCACCTCCAGTACGGGGGGGCCTTTTACAACCTGGGTGTAGGTTTCTTCGCAGCCGGCTGCATCGCGTACGATGACCTCGTAGGAGCCTTCAAAGAGGTTGAGAAAAGCTGGTGTGGAGGAGAAAGTCTGACCGCCGTTGATAGAGAACAAATAAGAGGGCGTACCGCCGCTGACGGTATCCAGCAGTATAGCGCCGCCACTGGGGTCGCTGGTGCAGGTAATATCTGTAACCGAAAGGTTGGCATTAATTTCTGTAGGTTCATCCAGGAAAAACGTGGCATCGGCCTGGCAGTTTTTCTCGTTGACGATGGTAACGGCGTATTGGCCGGTGGAAAGCCCGGAAGCAACGGCGTCATTGCCACCCGAGCTCCAGGAGTAGGAGAGTGTGGTATAAGGCCCGGCGGGTAGCGCTACCAGGGCGCCATCGGCCTCGCCGGCACAGCTAATGACATTGTTGATGTCTATACTCACCGTGAGCGGGCCGGAAGGTTGGGTGACTTGCACCCCGGCAAAATCCTGGCAGCCGTCGCTGTTGGTGACGGTCACATCGTAAAAACCGGCGGGCAGGTTGGCTACCGAAGCGGTCGTGGCGCCGTTGCTCCATTGGTACTGGCTGGGATTGCCGTTGGTCGTCACGCTCACGCTGCCATCGGCGCCTTCAAAACAAGATACAGCCTGTGTCAATTGAACCGTAGCTATAAATTCAGGGGGCTCGGTTATTGTTACGGGAAGTGTCGCCATGCAATTATTGGCATCGGTTACGGTAAGTAGGTAAGTAGATGCGCATAATTGATTGATATAGTTTGTATTAGCGCCATTAGACCATTGCAATTGGTAGGCGCCGGTACCACCTGCGATGACGGCTTCCACGGCGCCATCGCAGACCTGGTAGCAACTGGCGTCCTGGAGGTTGGCTGCTTGCGCGGTCAACTGCGGAGGCTCCGTCACGTGCGCCACAAATGTGCTATCGCTGTAGGCATCGGCCACCGTAAATGTATAGGTGCCGGCAGGCAGGTCAGGGATAGTCACTTGTTCCCCTTCTGCATTGATAATACCTGTTCCGTTGAGCGAATTGTTTGCGTTTTGCCAGGTATAGGTATAGGGTGGCAGGCCTTCCAGAATAGAAAAGACAATTTGTCCGTTTTGATCGCCGAAGCATAGGAGCGTATCGTTTTCAAAAACGGGAATAACGTCCATCACATAATCCACATCAAAGCAGGATATCGCCTCGCAGCCGTTGGCGTCGGTAACCGTCACACAGCAGTTTTGGCCACCGGGCAACTGAGAGGCTACAGGGCCGGTCTCGCCGCTGCACCACAAATAGGTATAATTGCCGGCGCCTCCTGTGGCTGTCACAGATGCAATCCCGCTGGGATCTCCCAGTCCGATAGCCGGCATCGTCTGGGCGGTTGTGGCCTGCACGGCCGTCAACACCGTCACATTCGATAAAACAATGCTGTCGCAGCCTGCGAAAACTTGCAAGGTATCGGCATAGCTGCCGGTTTGGCTGTAAATACTGGTTCCAACCGTAAGGCTCTGACCAAAGCAGAGCACGGTATCGAGGGTTGTAACGGGCGTAATATCGCCGGCATCTGACACGGATATCGTAAAACTACCCCGGGGATAGGTGCCGTCGCCATCCACCAGAATCCAATAGGGCGTACCCGGATATAGACAAGAAACCTCCAGTGTTTCGTCGAGGTCCTGAAAAGTATAGCTCGTAGCTACATTGCTAAAAAATCCCGTGCATAAGTTATTGGTAGAGCGGTAAAGCGCCAATTGCAGGCCTATGGAATCGACCAATCTATCGGTGAGCGCTTCGATAGTGATATGCCCCGAACTCGGCGCCACAAAACGGAACCACACCGAGTGTTGGCTCACAAAAGCGCCAACAAAGGGATCGCCGGTAGCCGTGGCGCAAAAATTGGACTGTAAAGAATCCGTTTGCACGCTGCCCCCGTCGGGTATCACGCCAAAATTGGTCGCATTACAGCGCAGATCAGCGCCTTCCCGCACCCCGATATCGACGACTTCGATACCAAAGGCCCCTCTGGCAGAAGTGGGCGTAGTATAGCCGCCGTCTACCAAAATAAAATAGGTCGTATTCGGCGAGGGGCAAAAAATCCGGAAGAGGTTGTCGAGGCCGGGGCTTTCGGTGAGGTTGATCAGTGTAGACAAAGTACCGGTGCAGGTTCCGTCTGAGGAAGTATAGAGCATCACTTCTGCGTCAAAATCATCACCGGTGGTCAGGGGGTCGCTCAGTACCCGCACATATATCGAACCGCTGGGGTCGGGGCCGGTGGTGAAAGTAAACCAAACGGCTGCGTCATTTATAAAAAAACCGTTATTAAAAGGATTGGGTTCGTTGATATTGGTAGCGCAAATATTGCTGAAGCCTCCCAGTGTTGCGTCTCCCAGATGGGCGTTATAAGACAACAAGCCAAAATCATAGGCGGTGCAGGGCAGGTCGTTATCCGCCAAAGTAGAAGAAGTATTTTCGATAGTAAAGGTGACTTCGCCATCGGAGCTTAAACCATCGGGCAGGCCAAGGGTATAAGTTGCACTTCCACCCAAAGCGGGGATATTGAATTGCTGGCAGATCGTTTCACTGCAAGATTCGTCGATCAGACAAAAGACGGATAGGAGCGCGTCGTTTTCAAAAGCCTTAAAACATACCTCTATCTGTGCCGGTACGTCAGCCGGGCAATTGTACGTTTCCTGGTATTGTAGGTTGGGAAAAGAAGTGAAACAGGGCCCGTCGGGCGGATAGGTAATCCACCCTTCATTGGCGATATTGACTTGCCATAGGGGATCGGGAGGGCTTAGGATGTCTGTACAAGTAGTGGTAGAAGAACCACTGTTAACTGTAACGCTTACTTCCACCTGGCTTTTTACTTGCAGGGCGCCCATTAGCATCAGCCACAGGCAGAAAATTCCTGATAACCTCATGAATTTCGATTTGTTATTTAATAACGAAAAATATAAAAAAATGCTTGTTGCCAGAAAGGAAAAAGCGTGGAGATATGATTTGCCTTAAGGATGTGAGGCAAAGATAGGGGAAATTGTGGGAAGGAGCAAGGGGTTGTCAGTTATCGGTTGTCAGTTGTCGGTTATGGGTTGAATTTGTCTAAATCAGGCAAACTGACAACCCACAACCGACAACCGAAAATCACTTCACAATCGTGACATCGCCCCTGATAATCACGCCATTGGAAATATCGAGTCGCAAAATATAGTAATAAGTGCCGTGCGGCAATTCTTTGCCTTCGCTGTTCAACCCGCGCCAGTCGTTATTGTAAGGCTTGGACTGGTACACGATATCGCCCCAACGGTTAAAGATAATGAGTTCGTTGTCGGGGAACATATCAGAAGGGTTGTTCAGAATTTCGTCGAAGATCAGCGTTTCGTTGAGGCCGTCTTCGTTAGGCGTAATCGTATTGGGCCTGTCGGGCACAAATCCGTCGGATTCAACCGTAATGGCTACCAGCGCCGTATCGCAACTTGTGGCGCAATCCAGGTTGCACAATACGTATTGCACCTCCGTTTGTCCGGCGGCGCCCCTGTTGACGCTGAAGTACAAGACGCCCTCTGCAGATATGCTGTCGACACGGCCGAATGTAGGCTGAGAAGCCAGCGTAATCACGAAATTGTCGCCCAGGCTTACCCCGTCATTGGCAATCAGGTTGACGGTAGCATCGCGGCTATCGGAGCCCACTGTTAATACATCGTTGGCGGCATTAGGCGCCAGGGCGATGCTGATCACGACGGTATCTGCGCTATAGTTGGGACAATTGGGGGCCGAGAGCGTCCAGATAAAGGCATTGGCGCCTTGCTGCAGAGCGCTTATTTCCGTATTGGCATCGGTGGGCGTAGCAATACCAGCCGATGAAGACGTCGTCCATACCCCGGTAGTACCGGTGGGCAGGTTGGCGCTCAGGCTGGAACTGGGTTCGCAGAGCGAGAGGTCCTGGCCGGCGTTGGCCGACTCGGGGTAATCGAGCGTGATAGCTACCACTGAGGTATCGGCACAACCTGCCGCATTGCTTACAATGAGTTGGTAGGTGCCTTCGCCTTGTGAGGAAGAAGTAGCCTCGTTCGTATTGCCTGTAAGCGGCGCGCCGTCTACTACCGTCCATGAATAAATGATACCGGCGCCTTGCGAAGTGCCTGTGCCGCCAAGTGAAGCCGTTTCGCCGCATTCGATATTTTGATCTTCGCCGGCATCGGCTACCGGTACATTTGGATCGGCCTCTACAGTGATGGTTTCGGTGGCTTCGCAGCCGTTATCTGCGCGGACAACCGTAAGCTCGTAATCTCCCGGCTCGCTCACTTGCACGCTAAACGAGCCGGTGGCGGGCGTAACGGTACCATCGCCGCTCAATGTCGTCCAACTGATGGAAGAGAACGAGTTGACAGGGCCTGTAGCGGTAGCGTCGATGGGCACGCTGGTTTGGTTACAACCAAATTGAGCGGGTTGTGCGTAAGAGATCTGTGGCGGATCGGTATTTGCCAAAACGGTAATCGTATCGCGGCTTTCGCATCCGTTGATATTGTTGCGCACCAGTATTTCGTAGTCGCCTGCGGCATTCGCGTTGGCCATCAGGTTGTTGGGAGGCGTTGCAGCGCCGCCGCCGCTTAGCGTGGTCCAGGTTACCGTTATATCAGTATTAGGCGTGGTAGCCGATGCGTTTAACTCGGCATCCTCGTCGATACAAGTAATATTTTCAGGTTCGGCCAAATTGATGACAGGAGGGTCAGTGTCGTCTAATACCACAACTGTATCCCTGGCCGTACAGCCGTTGGTTATATTGCTAACCAGAATTTCGTATGTGCCTGCGGTATTTACGCTGGCTGTGATCTGAGTATTGGGCGAAGGCAAGGCGCCATCGACTATATTCGTCCATTCGTATGTAAAATCGACACCCACGGAAGAACCGGCGCCATTAAGCGAAGCGGCGCTGACGATGCAGGTGAGGCTTTGGTCGGTACCGGCTACTGCGTCGGGCAGCTCGATATCCTGCAATACCTCTATAGTATCGATAGTAGTACAGCCGGTGCTTATAGCTGTCACCGTAATTTCGTAGGCGCCGGGTTGATCCACTTCGATGGTGGTTGTATCTTCACTGACAATGTTGCCCGTGCCACTAAGTATTTGCCAACTTACATCGTAGTCTACGTTTGGCGGCGAAGCATTTACTACGATAGCCAGTGTATCATTCAGGCAATTCAAAGCCCCGAAATCGTCAACCAGCAGTACAGGAGGCGCACCTGTAATGCCTACCACCACGCAGTCGGTGGCGCTGCAGCCGTTGTCGCTCACTACCTCAAAGCAATAAGTGCCGGGCTCGGTGGCGGTGTAGGTAAGTCCTACGCCGATAACCGCGCCGTCTATATCTCGCCAGGTGTACGTGTAGTTCGCGCCTTGTTCAGATGCGGAGCCATCCAGCGTAACAGAAGCGTCGTCGCAGGTCAGCGAAGTATTTTCACCTGCATTTGCTACCGGGGGCATATTATCGAGTAAAACCTGGATCGTATCCCGTGATACGCAGTTATTGTCAGTATTGGTAATCACCAATTCGTACATGCCTGCCACGTCGGTTTGGGGTGTAAGGGTAGTCTCTGTGCCGGGGAGGAGCGCACCGCCGTCGAGCGGATTCCATTGCAAGGTGTAGGTGATCGTATCTGGAGAAATTACCGCTTCAAAAGATACTGTATCAACGCTACAGGTAAGGGCGGTACTGTCTTCCAGCATAATATCCGGATAGTCTGCACTGGGGATCACGAATACGGTATCTCTCGTAGAACAACCGCTTATGTTTTCCGTTACCACTACCTCGTAAGTGCCAAGGGCATTAGTAGAATAAGTAATATCAGTAGAGACGGGGTTACCAGTGGCATCAAACCACTCGTAGCTTACGTCGAGGGTTCCGTTATCGGAAGGAGAGGCGTCGAGCATGACGGGATCGCCGGAGCAGCCCAGTTCTAAATCGGGGCCGCCGTTGGCGTTGGGGAATATGCGGGCATCAGTTACGGCAACGGTGTCGTAGGCCGTACAGTTATTGAGCGTAATGCGCACAGCAAGCTGATAAACGCCGGGGCCGTCTACGATGGTGAGCAGGTTGTTCTCCTGGCCGGCCACCACATTGCCGCCGCTGAGGGCGGTCCAGGTGTATTCTACCGTGCCGCCTCCAGTCGATTGGGTACCGTCGAGACCTACCACGTCATTGATACAGTTGAAGGTTTGGTCTAAGCCGGCGATGGCGGTGGGTAATACGGCTGCGGTAACTACTGTAGTATCTGCTACCGAGCAACCCGTAGTGGTATTGGTTACCTCGTAGATATAGTCGCCTGCAGCGCCGGTCACGATAGTAGCCACATCAGCGGGGAATGCCTGGCCGGTTGTGATATTTGTCCATTGGTAAGTGTATTCCGCACCTTGAGAGCCGGAGCCTGACAACAAAGTCGTATTTGGGTTGCACCCCAATTGTTTGTCCGGGCCTGCATTGGCTTGGGGAAGATCAGTGGTTGTAGGAATATAGAAAGTGTCCGTCCGTGTCACTGCGGGATTGTAGCTGTCGAACATAAAGACAACTATAGTACCTTCGCAAAGGAATCGGGCTTTTGAAGTGTTTTGCAGCGGGGTAGTTTGCCAAACAAAACCGACCGGCGTCAAACCACCTGATACGAATAATTCGATTTCGCCGTCGCAGGCGCCCGGGCAGGATACCGGGGTGATATGTACGCTATCGATAACGATTCTGTCATTAATACAAACAGAACCATTTTCAAAAAGCATACTACCTGCGCCGTTGGCAGTAGTTACTACGGGAATGGGTGTATCATTTACCACCACGTCGTTGCACATGCGGGGTGCGCCAACGAGCTTAAAGCATAGTTCAAAAACTACGGCGCTATCGGCGATGGCTACGGGAGTGCCGTTTGTCCAGCTTACTTCGAGAAGGCCTACCGGCGAGCCGCCGTCTACAAAGTTGGAAGCGCTGAGCCCTGGCCAGGTACCCGGAATATTGACGTTGACGAATTCCAATTCGCTGGGATCCCAACTGATGTCGAATTCTGCGGAGGTGATATTGTCAAAAGAGACCACCTGTACGGGTAAACAAACCGTATCCTGGATGTCGCCTTCTATATCGCCGATCACGAGTCCGAAGCCTTCGGGATACAAAATACACACTTCGCCCGGGGTATCGACTATGCCGATATTCTCTCCGTTAGAAGTCGTATTAATGGCTTCCGGTACAATAGGCAGTCCAACTACTTCGAGTACGTCGCACTGCTGGGGCGAACCCACGGGCTGGAAGCACATTTGAAAGATCACCGTGCCATCTGGCAGGGTATGCGAAGTGCTGGGCTCCCAGTCGAATGAGATAGACCCTGCCGAAGCGCCTGCGGTAATAAAATTAGCCAGAGAAGCTTCGGGGAGCGTAATATTCTGGATACTCGTCCACTCCATGTGCGCCGGGTCAAAAGCCACGGAGAATTGATAGCTGAGAATATCTTCGAAGTTTGACACCGTGAAGTCGAGGCATACTTCTTCCCCGGGGGCAGCCGAGCCGTCGCCGATAGTCATTACCACGCCTGCGGGCTGGTTGACTTGCACCGTACAGTTGCTTGGGTTGATGCCGATATTGGCGCCGTTATTGACCTGCACGTTGGCCGGCTGGGTAAAGCTGAAGGGGCTGTTGCCTCCCAGGCCTATTACATTAAAGCATACTTCAAAAAGATCTCCTCCGGGGGGTATCGAAGCGGAAGGAGGCCCTACCGGCGCCCAGTTAAAGCCCAAAATGCCATTTGCCGCGTTGGCCGCATTAAAATCAGCTTGGTTAAGCCCCGAAAGCGTGGCCAGGTTTTGCACCCCGGTAAATTGAAGGATAGCGGGGTTCCACTCCATAAGGAATGCTGCGTCGGAGATATTGGTAAAATTATTGCCAACGCTTACTCCAACGCAAATGGGATCGTTGAGGTTGACCGGTGAACCGCAATCGGCAATGAGTTGCAAACCTGTGGGTGCGCAATCGCCGACCTCTACCGAACCCGGCACCGGCTGGAAGAAAATATTGTAGCCGGGAGCAATTACGTTATCGTTGGTAAATTCAATTTGGGTGGGAATACTGTCGAAGGTGACCGTTGAGAATGATTCGCATGGGCCGATGATGCGGAAACAGGCCTGGAAAAACAAATGCCCGTCGGGCAAAGTGACAGGGGGTTCGCCGGTGATAAAGTAAGACCACGACATCGTAATGTTGCCGGGTTGAACGCCGCCCACACCGGGAAGCCCGAAGCTGCCCGTGGCCGATAAGTTGGGCACATCGCCTGCAATAATATTTTGAAATTCCAGCACGGCAGGATCATAAACCACTGTAAACTGGGCGCTTCGCATATCCTGGAAACCGGTAACCGTGAAGTCGACACAAACCAGGTCGCCTTCATTGCCGGTTTCATTTGTAGCAATGAATGAAATGGGCGCTACACAAGTCGATACGACGCCGTCTTTTGTAAGCAGGCCGATATTGGTACAATTTCCAACGTTAGTACGATAGACGATAGGCACCGGTGAAGTGGGGATACTTACCGTGCCTACTTGACCGTATTGATTACTCAACACCGTAAAACAAATCTGGAAAATGACATGGCCGTCGGCTTCTGTTCGGCCTGCGCCATCGGGGCAGTTTCCAAATTGCCAGGACAAATCCACGGTGCCGTTTACGGCGTTACCCGTATTGAAGTTAGCCCCTGTGAGCCCGGGCAGGTTAAAACCCTGCACCTGGTTGAATTGCAGTACGGCGGGATCCCACTGCATTGTAAAGCTCATAAAGAGGATATCGGTAAAGTCTTTTACCGCCACGTCCATGCACACTTGTTCGCCTGTGCACGCCGATTCGGTAGAAAAACTTACGGTGGGCTGAGCCATCACCGCTGCTTGGAAGGCAAAGCCTACCACCAGGAGGGCAAGAATTCTTTTCATGTAAACCATAAATTTGGGACTAACGACTGTTATTTTCATGGGAATAGGTAATGCTGTTTAGCAGGAGTCAAAATAAATTAGCGTTCCAGGGAAATAGCCAGGTTAATTTCGTGGGTACTTCCGGCAGATGGTCCGAATGAACTGAAGGAATAGTCGAAACCATAGCCGATGCGAATAGTATTGTCAAATCCTACGTTTTCACCCAGGGCAAAACCGGCTTCCATGTGGAAGTTTTTTCCAGTGGATATACCTGTACCGAGCCAGAGACTGTTGGGCATTTGGTAGCGTAGGTTGATGTCTGCATTTATTGGCGCGTTGGGTGCGTATTTTATCCAAATCGAAGGTTCGAGGAAGCCGTCGTTGCGCAGGAATTTATAGAGCCCCAGCATGCCATAGAAGTGCTGGATGCGACGGGTGTAGTATTCGCCGTTTTCGTCCTGGAAAGTAAGGTCGAGACCGATAACCTGGGGTACGGAAATACCTGCGTAGAAGTAGTCTTCATCCCAACTGCCACCGTCGAGCATTTGGTAATAGAATACGCCCACGCCAACATCGGGAAACAATTGCGATTGGTTTTGGCTGCCAATTACGTCGCCGTCATCGCGAAGGGTGATCTCAGAGGCTTTTACGCGGTATTGCACCACGCCGGCGCTGAGGGCAAACGACAAGCCGTTGTAGGTCGGGTCACTGGTAACCACGCCGCCTATACGTCCATACAATCCGGTAAAGCCGGTAGGGCCCGTAGCATCATTGATAATCTGCCCGCCGGCAATCAGGGTAACACCGCTGCGGTTGACATTGATATAAGAGCCGCGAAGAATTTGCGTGCTTGGCGCCCCGCTGAGCCCAACCCACTGCTGTCGGTGCGAAACCCCGAAAGTGAGGTTTTGGTTGTAAGCGAGAAAATCGCTTTCTACGGCCGCCGGATTTAGAATAGCCGCATTATCGCGATACTGCGTAAAAAGCGACAACTGTTGGGCTTGAATGGATTGCGAAGCAATACACAACAGAGAAGCAACTAATAGATAGTAAGAGCGTCCAGTCATGGGATATGATTTTGACGTAGCAAAGTTAGCAAAAATTAAACATCCTCTTTTCAGTTGATCTTTCAAGGCATAATTATGCCGCAGATACGACACACGTATCGGGTTATTTGAGCTGTTGTTGTTGCCCTCAAAACGAGGGGAGGCTACCAATAGAGATGAGAACCCACTATTTTAACACCATCGGCATTTCAACAACGGGTTGTGAAAAGCGAGCCAAAGTTAGAAGATAACCTTGTAATAAGACAGCATACCTTCAAACAATTTTATGTTAACTGCCCCGGATTTAGTAAATGGCAATTCTTGGTGGGCGTAAGGAGGTTATTTGCGGGTATGCGGAATTTAATGTGCTGATGTGCTGATGAGTTAATGTGCTGATGTTTAATAACCATTAGCAAATTAGCACATCAGCACATTAACTCATTAACTTTCTTATTTCCGGAATCTTGTCTAATGCCGCCTGATAGCCGATGTCGAAAAGCTTTTCGTATTGGTTGAATTGAAAAATATTATAAGCCTGCACCCGTCTTGGTTCAATTATTACCTGGCACATCTGAATGCTGGCGTTTGTGTTCGATAATATGGAGAGCTCAAAACATCGGGTAGCGATACCGATGATGTTCTGTACGTTTTTGGAGGCGGTTTTTACGTGTGGTATCACGTTTACCCCTATGAGGATATCAGAATGAGGTACAAGTGGGGCTACCGGCATATTGTTGAGCAGGCCGCCGTCCACGTACCAGTTGCCATTGATTTCTACCGGTTTGAATACGAGCGGAATGGAGCAAGAGGCCATCACGACTTCCGAC
This sequence comes from Saprospiraceae bacterium, assembly GCA_013360405.1. Classification (GTDB taxonomy): domain Bacteria; phylum Bacteroidota; class Bacteroidia; order Chitinophagales; family Saprospiraceae; genus JABWBR01. The sequence goes on along the minus strand of JABWBR010000026.1, from coordinate 34,421 downwards.
AACACGCCTTCGTGGCGCATTTCGCATTCGCCTGTATTGAGGTTGGCTATGGCTACGAACAAACGATGCTGTAATTGGGCGAAATCATCGCCGGGTATGTACGTTTTCAGTTGGTCGCGCACATAGGTCAGCTTGGCCAGCCCGTTGAGCGGTAGCCCCACTTTAAATAATTTTAATAAACTGCTGTCTTTTACAAATTGGAGCATTTCTTGTGGCGACTTCCCCGCTGCGTACAATGCGCCCACGATGGCGCCTGCACTGGCGCCCGACACCGATTCCGGGTAAATGCCGTTTTCAATCAGCGCCTGAAGCACGCCGATATGGGCAATGCCCCTGGCGCCGCCACCAGATAATGCTATGCCAATTCGTGGTTTGTCCATTTATCTCACCACTATCTTGCTCGTATACTGATCGGCGCCGCTGCGGAAAGTCAAATGATAAACTCCCGGGGCTACATCGCTCAAATCCAGTTGCTTGCGCAAGCCGGGTTGGGCAATCCGCATAATCGTCTGGCCTGTGCTATTGGTAATCACTACTTCGTCGAGATCTACTTCGCTTTCTATGGTGAATAGGCCATTTGAAGGGTTAGGAGATGCGGTAATTTTTCCTGCCAGCACATTCTCTTCTACACCCGTAATCAGATCGATATCTGCAATATAGCGGGGCAAGATCTGGTAACCTTCTGTAAAAGGTGACGTGTTATCAAACTGGCCGCCGATGCCGGTCAGGTTAAAGGGGGCGTCTGGAGCGAGGGTGCCAAAGATATCCACGTCGTTGTCGATACGCATACTAAAAGTAGCGTTTCCGTTGGTTACATCTACGGTAAAGCCGCTGCCCGAGTTGGTCCATTGGCCGGGGTCGACCAGGGTAAGGTTGGTAATGCGAATGAGGTTTGATTCCGTGCTTTCGTCTAAAGCCGTCACCACATCGGCGGCTTGCAGGGCATTTCCACTGGAGACGTGTGCGATTTCATCGGCCACAATCTGAGTAAGGCCGTTGAATTGGCCGATCGTACCTCTCACTGTGATTTCATCGCCTTCGGTAACCGTGTAGGTGTCGAGCGTGTTGCTAAACACGCCTATACCGCCGGTATTGTCGATAAGGGTAAACTGCACGCCGGCGCCGCCGCGTTGGTCAACGCCGTAGACTATACCTTGCAGTTGGCATACTACATTGAGCGAATCGGCTACGCCGTCGGCGTTCACGGTTCTTACCGTGGCGATATCATAAGCGGGATACATAGCTTCGCATTCTATCATCACATTCACCGTAGCCGTATCGCAGCTCACCTGGTTGCAAACTCGGTAGGTGAAGCTGTCTTCGCCGCAGAAATCCTGCTCGGGGATATAAGAAATGGTGTTATTGGCGGTATTGACAGAAGCCGTGCCGTTGGCCGGCGGGCTTACTATGGCAAAAGTGACCAGGTTGCCGGGCAGCAGGTCGTTGGCGAGGGCGTTAATAGTGAGGGCTTCATTGACCTGTCCCATGGCGTTGTCATCGGCAGCAATAACAAATTCAGGAGCCGTAAGAGAATAAGTCCCTAGCGGGAATGGCAACGCGGCCTGGCCGTTGGTTGTCGTATTGTCAAAAATATCGATACCGCTGAAATACCAGTGCGACAGCGCAAACGTATTGCCGTCGGGGCCGGTGCCGCTCACGCGGTAGGCCCAGCCGTCGAGGTATTCCCAGGGTTGGCCGGTGCCGTCTACGTTAATATCGCCGAAAACGTCGATCACTTCGCTGTTGTAGAAAAGCTCGACCGCATCGTCGCCGTTGACATTGCTGGCCAGGCCGCCGTCGTTAAAGTCGGCTTCAAAACCGAAGAAGGCCACAAAAGCCGCGCTATCGTTAGTTACATAAATAAAATCGCCGGCGGAAACCGCAACAGCGGGAAAGGTATATTCCTGTCCGTTGCTGCCTTGTCCGTTATTAGCCGAGCCCACTCCGTAGGCGCTCAGGTCGGCGATATCATCGAGGGCGTATAACTCGAATCCTTTGGGTACGCCGTTGGGCAGCGGGCCGTCGAATATGCCGGTTATCAGTAACGCCGGATCAGGCGGGGTGACGCTTTCAACTGTGATCGTACCTTGCATTTGGGCAGGGTGCACATCGCAGCGGTACTGGTACACGCCGGGGGTATTGAAAGTAAAAGAAAAGGTCCAGGGGGCATTTGCGGTGCCATTGCCAAAACCTGCCGGATTATTGGGGAAGGTGGCCTGTGTACCGTTCACATTGTGAAACCCCTGGTTGTTCGTCCAGGTAACTGTTTCGCCGGCATTAATCGTGAGATTAGCGGGCGTAAACGAGAAATTTTGGACCGACACGTTGTGTTGCGAGGAGGCAGTGAAAGCCGCCGGGAGCAAAAACAGAAATAGGAGTGCGAAATTTTTCATAATCATAGAAATTGAGTGGAAAATGCAAATTATAATATTGCGATTAGTATTGCCTAACTTTTGACAAAGTTTCAACAAAAATTGGCTAAAAAACGCAACCGACGAAAAAAGTTGTGCCAAACTTGTTTTATACATTTTTTAATGATTTGTCAATCAAAACATAAGGTCTAAAAACACCGAAAAAATAATACTACCTTAACATTGGGCACTTAAATTTGCAGCGGGAAATTATTTCACCAAACTCAACTAGTTTATGAAAAAAGTCAACACTTTCAGGCTTTTGCTCGCTTGGGCAATAGTCCCGCTTACCTTCATTGGGGTATTGGCACAAGGCGTGACCACTTCTTCGATGCAGGGTAAAATTGTAGACGCCAATGGCGAACCGCTTATCGGCGCCAACATCCTGGCAGTTCACCAACCATCAGGTACCAGCTACGGAGATGCTACCGATCTACAGGGCAACTATCGCATTCCCAATATGCGCGTAGGCGGTCCTTACAAAATTTCGGTTTCTTACACCGGTTATGCCAGCACTGAACTTGATAATGTGTATCTGCGATTGGGCGAAGCGCTCAAACAAAGCTTTACTTTACAAGAAACCGCTATCGAACTTTCTTCTGTAGTGGTGTCTGCTTCCTCTCGCGTAGCCGGACAAGCGGCGGGCGCCAGTACGCAAATCACAGCGGCTGAAATTGACGTCATGCCTACGCTAAACCGGAACATCAACGACTATTTGAGGCTGACGCCCCAGTCAGGCGCTTATGGCGACGGTTCTACATTCGCCGGCGTTAACAACCGCTACAACGCTATCTACATCGACGGTGCGGTTAATAACGACGTATTCGGCCTGTCTTCTTCGGGCACCAACGGCGGTCAGACCGGTATTTCACCGTTCAGTATCGATATCATTGACCAACTCCAGGTTGTTATATCTCCTTATGACGTAACACTTGGCGGTTTTGCAGGCGCCGGTATCAACGCCGTTACCAAATCGGGTACGAACAAATTCGCAGGCACGGCTTACTATTTTATGCAAAATGAAAACCTGGCCGGTAAAACCAACGGTGTATTGGCCGACAGGCTGACAGAAGAACTTCGTATGAAGTTCCCAAACTCGCCAGATACTACATTTAAACGAATCAAACTACCTGAATTCAACCAACGGCTGTATGGCCTTTCGATCGGCGGACCCATTATCAAAGACAAACTGTTTTTCTTTGCTAACGCCGAAATCCAGGACGACGAAACGCCGATTCCTTTTGAGATAGAATTGTATGAAGGTAACTCTACGCCTGCCGATCTTGAAGATCTGCGCAATCACCTCATCAGCGAATACGGCTACGATCCGGGTGGATATCGCTCTACTGCCGACGAACTTAAAGGCCTCAAAATTTTCGCTAAATTAGACTACAATCTCAGCGAAAATAACAGATTGACGCTTCGCCACCAATATACCAAAGCAGAGCAGTTCGATCGTTTTGGCGGTTCACCCAATACCATCAACTTCTCGAACAACGGTATTTTCTTCCCCAGCATCACGAATTCAACCGCACTGGAATTGAATTCGCGTTTTGGCGCCGGCGCATCTAATAACCTTATTTTGGGTTATACCCGCGTTAACGACGACCGCGACCCGTTGGGCGGCGATTTTCCTTATGTCTTTATCAACGACGGAACGGGTACGATCCGCCTGGGCAGTGAAGAATTCTCTACTGCTAACGCGCTCGATCAGGACATCTTTACCTTGACCAACAACTTCAAGCTGTACAAAGGCAACCACACTATTACGATCGGTACGCACAACGAATTCTACAGCATCTACAACCTGTTTATCGGTCAGAACTACGGCACCTACCGCTTTGACAACCGGGCCAATTTCATAAACGGCGTAGCGGCTATCGAATACGACCGCGCCTATTCGCTGGTGGATGAACTCACCGGCGACGGTTCTGCCGCAGCCGCTGAATTCAATGCCATGCAACTGGGCTTGTATGCACAGGATGAATGGACGATCAGCAAAAAACTGACCGTTACCGGCGGTTTGCGCGTTGACTTGCCTATTATTACTTCTGATCCTACCGAAGACACTTATCTCAACGATGTGGCGCTGCCCAAAATGCAGCAATTCTGGGAAGTTGCCAATGACGTAGAAGCAGGCAAAGCACCCGACGGCCAGATTATGATCTCTCCGCGTCTGGGCTTCAACTATGATGTTGCAGGCAACAAAAAGACGGTGCTGCGCGGCGGTCTGGGTATTTTCACCAGCCGTATTCCGTTTGTATGGCCGGGCGCTATGTTCAACAACAACGGTTTGACTTTGGGCCGCGTGGATGAAACCAATGCAGGCACGCCGATCTTGTTCCAGTCAGACATTACCAAGCAATACACCAACCCGAACTTCTCGGTTCCCTCCGGTCAGGTCGACTTGTTTACCAAAGATTTCAAATACCCGCAGGTATTCCGCGCCAACCTTGCTTTAGACCAAGAATTGCCCGGCGGTATTTTGGCTACGCTCGAAGGTTTGTACACCAAAACGCTCAACAACGTTTTGTATACCAATATCAACGACGATCCTACGCTGCGTTTCAACTGGTCGGGCGTTGACGATCGTCCTACTTACAACAGGCGCGTTGTGGATGCAACGTACAGCGCCGTTTACGTAGGATCGAATACCAATGAAGGTTACGGATATAACATCACGGCTTCTTTGGCCAAACGTTTCGGTTTTGGCTTGAATGCTTATTTGGCCTACTCTTACAACGATGCCGAAGCTGTTAACGAAGGTACTTCTTCGCAGAACTCTTCGCAGTGGCGCGGGCAGGTGAGCACCGACGGTCGCAACCATCCGCTGCTGGGTCGCTCCGACTTCGCTCTGGGCCATCGCATCCTGGGCTCTTTGAGCTACAAACTCGACTGGAACAAAGGCGAAAATGCAGCCACCACTTTCTCGTTGTTCTACAACGGTCAATCTGGTAATGCATACTCTTACGTAATCGGCGGCAGCACCGCCAACGCGCGCAACCCGAATAACGAAACAGGTAGCACCAGCGCCAACCGCAGCTTGATCTATGTCCCCGCTCAGCAGTCCGATATTGTGCTGGTTGATTATACGGCAGGCGGTGTAACGTATACGGCTGCCCAGCAGTGGGCTAATCTGAATGCCTTTATCGAAAGCGATCCATACCTGAGCGAAAACCGCGGTCAGTATGCTGAGAAGAACGCTAACTACGCTCCTTTCAGCAGCATTTTCGACTTTGCTATCCGCCAGGATGTAGGCTTGAAGGCTGGCAACAACGTTCACAAACTGCAATTCTCCCTCGATATTTTCAATATTGCTAACCTCCTCAATAAGGAGTGGGGCACTATTTACATCGTTCCGGGTTCGCAGTTCAATAACTTCGAATTATTGCAGTTTGAAAGCTACGGCCCCGATGCACAAGGTAATAATACCGTACCTCGTTTCTCGTACCGTCGTGGAGACGTTACCGATAAAGACGCTTTCAATATCGCAGGCGTATCTTCGCGCTGGCGTATGCGTTTCGGCGTGCGTTATATTTTTAATTAAAATGGTTGTAGAGACGTAATATTTTGCTTCTGTACCTAATCCTTTCACGGTAGACGCAAAATTTTGCGTCTCTACAACGTTGTTTTACATAAAGGCGGCGCCCGTTATCACAACGGGCGCCGCTTTTGTATTTTTGTAAAAATAATCCAACAATAATCGTTATGCAGAAAATTGTATTGTTTTTCCTCCTGATTTGTGTCTATACTCGAAGCCTTGCGCAACAATCCCTCCCTCCCACACTCACCCCCTCTCTCCCTCCCCAACACGGCCTTCTCCTGGGCAAAACCACCCTGCGAGATTTTCTGCGCTACGACTCTCTGCGCCTGCCCATCGTGAGCGCCCACCGCGGGGGCCGCTATATGGCCGGTTATCCCGAAAACGCCATTGAAACCTTCGCCTACACCCTGTCGAAAACCTTCGCGATGATCGAATGTGACGTGTCGATGACGCGCGATAGCGTACTTTTTCTGATGCACGACAATACGCTCGAACGGACTACTACGGGTAGGGGAGAGGTCGCAAAAACAAACTGGGCAGAAATTGCTCCTTTGCGCCTAATCGACGACTTCGGCGATACCACCCACTTTCATCCGCCTCTTTTTGAATCTGTATTAAAATGGGCCGACGCCAAAGCCCTGCTCACGGTTGACGTGAAACGCGGCGTGCCTTTCGACCGGGTAGTGGCTTTTATTGAAAAACACCACATGGAAAACCACGCCGTGGTGATCACCTATAATGCCCAGGATGCCAGGCGCGTGTACGACCTGAATAATTCCCTGATGATTTCCGTAAGTGCCCGCAACCTGGAAGAATGGGATCGCATTGAGCAAACGGGCATCCCCACCACCAACCTGATCGCCTTTACCGGCACGCGCGAGCCGGCGCCGGAGTTATACAAATTGCTGCATGATAAGGGCATATTATGTATCCTCGGCACGATGGGCAACCTCGACAATATGGCCAAGGCCCGCGGCGAAGATACCTACGCCCGCCTCATCGCCAACGGCGCCGACGTGCTGGCTACCGACAGGCCTATCGAGGCGGCCCGGGCGATTGCTACGATGATCCCGGCAAAGTCCTGGAGGAGGGAGAGAGTGAGGGAGTGAGGGAATTGCCCTGCCTCCTCACTAACGCCCCCGGCAACTTCTCTGTTACTTCAAACACCACCTGCCCGCTTACCTAAACTGCAGCTTATTTCAAAGCATCCCACTCCGCTTTGGTAGCTGCGGCTTTTTGGAATTCCATCAAGCATACCCACCTGTTGCCCTGCTTCACCAGCAATGCCTCTAAATGTGTATAACTCTCTGAAAGGAGCTTGCCCGTGCTATCATGGGAGCTGAAATAGAAAATCCCGGTTTCATGCGCCGTAGTTTCGCCGCCTATTCTTTGTGAAAAGCGAAACTGGACATTATCCAGCTGTTTTCCTTCTTTGGTATCCATAAATCCCTGCTTCCAACGGGTAAGCGCAACGGTCATGGGTTCCGAGCGTTTATTTTTCCCGGCAGTAGTGACCAACACGGCATTTTCGTGGCAAGTGGCTTTGTAGCCTTCAAAATCACCCTCCTTTACCGTTCTGGATATTTCAGCCCAATAGGTGCTATCTATTTCAGCTATTCGCTGCAAGTCGGCTGGCGTTTGCGCCAGTGTTTGCAGGGCAAATAGGAATGTAACTAAACAAAAAGGGAGAATTTTTTTCATTTTTAAAATTGATTTTTGATTGAAGCGTAGAGAAAATACAGAGGGGATTAAATCAGTCTGAACCTGTATCGGTGCGAAAATGTCCTCCAAAATTTCGTCAACCTGAATTCGGCAAATTTTCAGGGGAAATCTTGATTGCTAAGCCCATAATACATAATTTTACGATAAATTTTATGTACTAAGATATGAAAATTCAGCGCATTATCCAGTCTCAGGTTGAAAACAGAATGGTTCCCGGAAAAGTGGTGGTGCTGCTGGGGCCACGGCAGGTAGGCAAAACCACCATGCTGAGGGATATTCTTGCAAAGGAATCGGCTCCCTTCCTTTTCGTTTCCGGCGAAGACCGTGCAACGCAGGCTTGGTTGAGCAGCCAAAGCATCGAAACGCTCCGGCAAAACATCGGCAAGCATCAGCTGCTCGTTGTGGACGAAGCCCAGCATGTGCCCAATATCGGGTTGAACCTCAAACTGATAGTGGACCACCTTCCGCAGCTCCGGGTTTTGGCAACCGGGTCTTCCTCCTTCGACCTCTCCAACCAGACCGGCGAACCGCTCGTCGGAAGGAAATGGGAGTTTGAACTTTATCCCATTTCCCAACTTGAACTTGTTGCCAACGAAGCGCCTTTTCAGACAGAAGAGCTGTTGCCGCAGCGCCTGATTTACGGCAGCTACCCGGAGATTGTCACAACGGTTGGGCTGTCGGACAAGCGGGAATTACTCAACAACATTGTCAATGGCTATCTTTACAAAGACCTGTTGATGTTCGAAGACATCAGGAAATCTAAAAAAATCGTCGAAATCCTGAGCCTGCTGGCTTTTCAAATCGGTAGCTTGGTATCCGTGCACGAAATCGGACAAGCCATCGGCATGAACACCCGCACAGTTGAAAAATACCTCGACCTGCTGGAAAAAGTCTTTGTCATCAAGCGCCTCGGCGGCTATTCGAGGAACCTGCGAAAGGAAATCTCCAAAGGCTCGAAATATTATTTTTGGGACAATGGCATTCGAAATGCCATCATCAACAATTTCAATGAACTGACCCTGCGAAACGACGTCGGGGCCTTGTGGGAAAATTACCTGATTACCGAACGCCTCAAAAAACAAGGCTACACGAAAATCTTTTCCAACAATTACTTCTGGCGCACTTATGACCAAAAAGAAGTGGATTTCGTGGAGGAGCGGGACGGTCGGCTTTATGGATTTGAGTTCAAATGGTCGAAAGCCAACCCCAAACCGGCCACGCTTTGGCTCGAAACTTATCCGGAGGCCAGCTTTGAAGCCATTCATCCTGGCAATTACCTTCCATTCATTGCTGAATCGTAAAGATTTTTTTCTCACACCTCCCTCACATAAACCGCCCCCGCTCTGCAAAATATCGAACACCATGCCCTGCGAAAGCCCTTTGTTCTTATCTCCTCACCAGCACCCCCGGCAATTTCCCGGTCGCTTTCCCATTTTCAAATACCAACAGCCCGTTTACCCAAACGGCAGCAATGCCGCTCGAAAGGGCGGTCGGGTTGTCGGAAGTGGCATTGTCCTGGATGGTAGCCGGGTTGAACAATACGAGGTCGGCGTAAAAGCCGTTGGTTACCAGTCCTCTTTCTTTGATGCCGGTATGTTCGGCGCTGAGGGCGGTCATTTTGTGGATGGCAGCTTCCAGCGAAAGTAGTTTTTGTTCCCTCACGTATTTTGCCAGTACCCTTGGGAAGGCGCCGTGCCCCCTGGGGTGACTCACGGGGTCGCCATCCGAACAAATATTGGTATGGGGCCAGGTCAGGAAATTGGCTATGTCCGTTTCGAGCATGGATTTGCCCATGATTCCCTCCGTCCTGCCATCAGCATCGGGGTGCTGGGCGTCGTAGCGGTCGGCTTCGGCGATGAGCCAGATCAGCGTTTGCGCAGGGGTTTCTTTGCGCAATTGGGCTACTTCGGCCACGGTTTTACCTTTGTAGGCTGGATTGGGCAAAAACGCCGGGAGCCTCGACTGGGTCGGGTCGAAGAGTTCGCGGCAGGCAAATTCGGCGCTGGTGAGGTTATCGTAGTCCCGGTTGGGGAATAGCACTTTGAGCGTCGAAAGCCAAAAATCGTAGGGGTAGCAATCGGCGGTGATGTCAATGCCCTCGGCACGGGCTGCCTGCATGGCGGCAATGATGCCCCGGCTCGACTCCCATTTGCTTTTCATGGCCACCTTGATATGCGATACCTGCACGGGCAGCTTTGCCTCCCGCCCGATGTGGATGATCTCGTCGATGGCATCCTCGATATTGATATCTTCGCTGCGGATGTGGCTCATGTATCTCCCGCCGGCCTCGCCGGCTATTTTGGCCAGAGCCAGCACCTCGTCGCGGTTGGAGTAAAAAGCTCTTTCGTATTCCAGCCCGGTGCACAATCCAAGCGAACCTTTTTCTAGTTCCGATTTCAGGTTGGCCTTCATTTTTTCAACTTCGGCAGTTGTGGCATGACGGCGAAAACCGCTCATACCCATTGCCTCCAGGCGCAGCGAGGTATGGCCGGTGTAGGAGGCGACGTTGATGGCGACGGGCTGCCGTTTAACTGCCGCATCGAGACTGTCCATCGGCTCGCCGCTGCCGTCCTGCCCTTTTACAATGGTCGTGATGCCCTGGCTGAGGGCAGGCAACAAGGTCGGGTCGTCGTCCAGATCCCAAAAATGGTGGCTGTGTGTGTCGATGAAGCCGGGCGACAAGGTCAATCCTTTGCCGTCGTAAACGGGTTCATTTTTGAAAGGAGCGAGGTCACCGGTTTCCCAAATCCGGTTGTCTTTTAAGCGCACGGTAGCACGGCGTGCCGGCGACCCGGAACCATCTACCAACTGCACATTATCAATAAGTTGTGTTTGGGGCAATTGGATTTTTTCTCCTTTCATAAATTGCTGCCCCGCCCGTATACCTGCCGCAGATCCCCCGCTCGACAAGACGACGAGCGTTCTTTTTTTATCTAAATCAGTCCAAAGTAAGTTCAAAAAACCGACCCAGCCGCCTGTGTGGTGAGCGCAAGAGCTACAGCCATTGAGCGCTATGCCGAAGCCGTAGGGGACGGTCGTGCCATCGTTTAGCAGGGCGGGTTTCCTCATTTCAGCGAGCGAACCGGGCTTCAGCAATTTGCCGCCGTGCAGGGCTTGCGCCCATTTCAGCAAGTCCTCGGCGGAGGAGTATACGTTGCCGTCGCCTACGATGCCGTCGAAGCGGACGAGGTCGTCGAGTTTGTTTTTGCCGTCTTCCCGCCGAAATCCGTACACCCTGTTTGTGGGCGAGGATTTCATTTTCAGGTTATAAATGTAGGTATTTTTCAGGCCCAGGGGGCGGGTGATTTTTTCGATGAAATAGTCGGCAATACTTTTCCCCGACAGCTTTTCGATGAGCGAACCGAGTACGACGTAGCCCGTGTTGCTGTATTGCCATTTGTCGCCGGGCGCAAAGTCGAGCGGCGGCTTTATTTCTACCAAAAGCTGCACGACTGCCTGGTTGTCAATGGTATCCAATGCTCCAGTGTAGCGGGTACAGAGGTCGAAATACTCTGGCAGACCACTGGTATGGTTCATCAACTGGCGCACGGTAATATCGGGGTAAGGGAACTCCGGCAGGTGTTTTTGCACCTTGTCGTCGAAATCCAGGCGCCCATTTTCCTGCAACAGGCATACCATGGCGCACATGAACTGCTTGGAAATGGAGGCGAGATTAAAGGAAGACGAGACCTGTAGGGGTTGCGGGTTTCGGATATCCGTGATGCCGTAGTTTTTTTGGTAAACGACTTTGCCGTTTTCAGCCAGCAGCACCACCCCGTTGAATAAGGCGCGGTCGTGGAGATAGGCAAAAACACTGTCCAATTGCGGCGCCTGACCTAGTAATGTGTGGCAAGAAAGCAGCAGTATGATAAGTGTTCGCATGAATTTATTTATTTATAAAGAACAGAGAACCGACAACCCACAACCGACAACCGACTAACCCGCCGAAGTCAAAAACACCTCCGCCATCATACACCTTGCGCTTCCGCCACCGAAGGTTTCGATAGTCGGAATAGGGCTGTAAAGGATTTTAGTATGTTTTGCTATTTCTGCAATTTGAGAAGGATCAAGCGATTGGTAGGCTTGTTCGGACATCACCAGGATAGTCTCGCCCGACTTATTGCGTACCTGAAGCATATTGCCCGCAAAAGAAGCCATTTGCTCGTGTGAAATGGCAATTATCGCTTTTCCGGTAGCCTTTAGCTGGGCTTCTACATGGGCGCGTTCCGAGGTATCGGCGATGGCGTCGAGGCATATCACGGCGAGGGTTTCGCCGAGGGCCATCATCACGTTGGTGTGGTAAATTTCCTGCCCACTGGCGTCGACAGCCCGGAAAGCCACGGAGGTATAGCCGATGAGGCGGCAGAATTCGTGCAGGGCTTCCAGATGGGTGCGAGGGCTTACACAGGCATACACCAGCTTATTGGGCCGGTCGAGGATCATGCTGCCGGTGCCTTCCAGGTATTGCTGCCTGGCTTCCCAGCCTTCGAGGTGGATACGCTCGCCGACATGGAACTGCTTGGCCAGCATGGCGATCACGTCTTCGCGGCGCTCCAGTTGGCGGTTGGGGGCGTACATCGGGTACGTAATAACCTGCCCGTTATCGTGAAAAGTGACCCAGTTATTGGGAAAAACGGCGTCGGGTTTTACGGGTTCGGCCGTGTCCTCTGCCACAATGACATTTACGCCCGCATCTCGCAGCCGGCTGACAAAGTCGTCGAATTCCTCCACGGCGCGGCGTTGTACCGCTTCAGGGCTCACCGATTCGTCGTTTGTCTGAAAGGCGTTATTCGAAGCCGTTTGGGCATTAAAACCAAAATGCGCGGGGCGTACCATGAGGATGGTATCTGTAGTTTGGCGTATCATCGGTTGGTTTTTTTTGCTTTCGCAAAATTAATTTTTTAATTCCATCGCGTGGCTTGTTCTTTCATGGCATGCGCCAGATCATGGCCCAAATATGCGTCGATGCGATTGTGGGCCAAATAAATCAGGGGCGTCATAATGATGGCCATGATAAATTTATAGGTGTATTGCACTGTAGCCACAGCCAGCAGTTGGCTCCACGACCATGGCTCCACGGTGCCCACTAATTGCGGCCCCAGTTTGAAGGCGATATACAACACGACCATGCTATCAAAAAACTGGGAGATAATCGTAGACCCCGTGGCCCTCAGCCAGATCATACGCTCGCCGGTAGCCTGCTTGATGCGGTGAAAAACCACCACATCGACAAGTTGGGCCACCATAAACGCCGAAATAGACCCCGCAATGATGAGCATACCTTGTCCCAATATCACGCTAAAGGCGTTTTGCATATTGGGCACCCCTTTAGTGGCGTTTTGTGCCAGCCACCAATCGGCAGGCGCCAGGTGGATGGCCGCATAAATCATTAAAAAAGCATAGCCGATAAGTCCGATAGCCAGGAAGGACAACAGGCGGATGCCGCGTTTGCCGTAGTATTCATTGATAATATCGGTCATCACAAATACAATAGGCCACAGCAGCACGCCGGCAGAAAACTGAAGGGCGCCGGTTTGTCCAAAAAGATTGAAATTAAAAGGCTGCCATCCAAGCGTGGTTTCCAGGGCGAAAATTTTCACCCCGATAAATTCCGCCACCAGGGCATTTGCCGCAAAAAATCCGCCCAATATGATAAATAATCTGGAAGGGCGGTGCGAGATGATATCTATGACTTTATCCTTCATTATGATGTGATTTCGTGATTATGTGTAATGTTTGAAAGTAGGCTCTTGTTGTAGAAAAAATGCCGATCTTTGCGCCTCGTCCCTGCATTTTTCTCAAACAATGCGGGCTGACAAGCGTTGTATCTTTTTACCACAAAGGCACAAAGAACACTAAGTGTCACTAAGTTTTTGTGTCTTCATTCTATTTAGTGTCTTTGTGTTAAAAAATAAAGGCGCGCAGACTTTAGCATTTTCGTTCAAGAATAATTAGCATGGCCAAATTTGCAATAAACCTCAAAGAAGGCAATATAGAAAAAGAAAGCGAACTGATTGTCGGTATCGACCTGGGTACTACCAACAGCCTCGTGGCGTATATGAAAGAGGGGCAGGCCGTGGCGGTAAAAGACCAGGCCGGGAAAAGTACGCTGGTTCCCTCTATCATACATTTTACCGCCGATCAAAGCGTGATCGTGGGCGACGAAGCCCGTGAGAAACTGGTGACCGACCCCGCCAATACGATTTATTCCGTCAAACGACTGATGGGTAAATCATACAAAGATATCAAACAGGTAGAGCAATATTTCGGCTACCGGATCATCGACGAAGATACGGACAGCCTGGTCAAGATACGGGTGAAGGACAAGTTTTTTACCCCGATCGAATTGTCGGCAGAGATCCTCAAAACGCTTAAACGGCGCATCGAAAGGGAATTGGGCGAAACCATCAGCAAGGCTGTGATTACCGTGCCGGCTTATTTCAACGACGCTCAGCGCCAGGCCACCCGCGATGCGGGCAAACTGGCCGGCCTCGATGTGTTGCGCATAGTAAATGAGCCTACGGCCGCCAGCCTGGCCTACGGCATCGGCCTGCATCCCGACGACAATGAGGTGGTGGCCGTGTACGACCTCGGCGGCGGCACCTTTGACATCTCTATCCTCCAAATCCACAATGGCATTTTCGAGGTGTTGTCGACCCACGGAGATACCTTCCTCGGCGGCGACGATTTCGACAGGGCAATTGTCGACTTCTGGCTCCAGCAGCAGGCCACCGGACAGGTATCCTCTAGCCAGTCGCTGCGACTCCTGGCCGAGCAGGCCAAAAAACACCTGAGCCAACACGAAAGCTATGAAAATACGCTCGACGGCGTCACTTACGCCATCAGCCGGGCACAGTTTGAAGCGCTTGCTCAACCGCTCGTAGACCGCACCCTGGCTAGTTGCCGCCGGGCTCTTGTCGACGCCAAACTCAAACCCGAGCAAATAGAAAAGGTTATTCTAGTGGGCGGCGCCACCCGCGTGCCGCTGGTAAAAAAAGCCGTAAGTGATTTTTTTGGCCGCGAGGTTTTTGACAAGCTCAATCCCGATGAAATCGTGGCCCTCGGCGCCGCCATCCAGGCCGATATCCTGGCCGGCAACCAGAAAGACCTGCTGCTGCTCGATATCACGCCGCTGTCTCTTGGCATTGAAACCATGGGCGGACTTATGGACGTGATCATTCCCCGCAATACTAAGGTGCCCGCCAAAGTGGGCCGCCGCTATACTACTTCTATCGACGGCCAGCGCAACCTGAAAGTGGCCGTCTACCAGGGTGAGCGCGACCTGGTAGAACACAACCGCAAGTTGGGCGAATTTATTCTCAAAGGCATTCCGCCCATGCCCGCCGGCCTCCCCAAAATTGAGATCCATTTTATCATCAATGCCGACGGTATTCTGCAGGTAAAAGCCCAGGAGCTGCGCTCCAACGTAGCGCAATCTATCGATGTGCAGCCACAATACGGTATTTCGGAGGAAGAGATGGGCCGTATGCTGTTGGAATCTATCCAGCACGCCCAGGAGGACATGGCCCGCCGGGCCCTGCTCGAAGCCCGCAACGAAGCCAATAATATCATCCTCTCTGCCGATAAATTTGTACAACAACACGCCGCTATTCTCAGTCCCGAAGAGATTGAGATTACCCGGACCCTTACGTCAGATTTGCGCGTAGCGGTTGCCGGTACGGATAAAGATGTGATTAACAAAGCAATGGAAGATTTGAATGCGTACACCTCTCCTTTAGCTCACCGGGCCATGGATACGGCCATCGCGGATGCGATAAAGGGGATTTCTCTGTAGGGTGAACGCTTGCCGTTCACCAACCCTGTCACCCTGTCACCCAATGAGCAAAAACAAAAAAGACCGCGACGGGCTGGTATTTTCTACCGATCCCGATTTTTTCAAGTCCTTTCAGGAGGAAGAACAGGACGATAGTCCCGAAATTTCCCCCGCTAAGCAGAAATTGCGCGTGTGGCTCGACCGCAAGCAGCGCAAAGGCAAAGAAGTTACCCTGATAGCCGGTTTTGCCGGCCCCGAATCGAGCCTGGAAGAACTCGCCAAGTGGTTGAAAACCAAATGCGGCGTGGGCGGCTCAGCCAAAGACGGCGAAATCATCCTGCAAGGTGACCACCGCGATAAGGTGGTGCATCTTCTCATCGAAAAAGGGTATACGCAGACGAAGAAAGCGGGGGGGTAGTTGGCAGTCAGCAGTCAGCAGTCAGGTCTTAGCAGTCGGCAGCTAAGACCTGATAGCTAAGACCTGATAGCTAGGACCTGACTGCTAATCCACTTCTCATACGCGGCATTCGCCTCTACTTCCCATTTCATGATGCATGGCGTATCGTAGGGGTGTATAGCCAGTACCTTTTCTTCTACTTTTTTCCAATTCGACAGCGTAGTTTTTACCAGGGATACCCATTCTCCTTCGTGTTGAACGGCATTTTGCCACCAATACGCACTGGAAATGGGAAAAATATTGGCGCAGGCTACCAGTCGGGCTTCGAGCAGGGAGTCTGATATCCGTTTAGCTTCCCCCTCTGAGCTATGGGTGATATAAATAATTGCAAAAGCCATATCAAAAGCTTGTGTTTAGCAAAAATATCGACAATTTTGCTGACAATGATTATTTAACCGCAGAGTTAAAGGAGTTTTTCGCTGAGTTTCGCTGAGTTAAAATATCGCTCTGCGCAACTCCTTTTTACTCCGTGTAACTCTGCGGTTAAAAAAAAGTAAAAGTTGAAATTACATATCCACAATAACCTCTCCTGGCTATCAGGACTTCACACCGGCTGGCTTTTCTGGCTGCAGATCAGCACGCTGTCGGTATTTGCCGGTAGGGCCTGGCAGCACTTGGTTTGGGATGCGCCATTGCGCGATTTATTGTGGGACGAACAATTGATGTCGCCGGTGATTACCGGCCTATTCGGCATTACCTGGAAGGCTTACGTCACCAATCCCGCGTACGACCAATGGATACAGGGTTTTATAAAAGGAGTCGGCGTATTTTACCTGCTTTGTGCCCTTTCCGTTTGGCTGCTCCCCAGGTTTAAGCGCCTTGCCGGCGTTTTGCTGTTCGTAGGTGGGATAAGCCTGATCCTTTTGGCGATTCTTGAATTTAAAGAAAAATTCTATTTCCTGGCGCAAATACTGGAATACGCCCTGCAATGCGGCAGTCCGTTTTTTTTGTTATTTGCTTTTCGCAAAAAAGCCCTTACCCCTCGCTTGATCTGGTGGATGAAAATAGCGGTAGCAGTCACCTTTAGCAGCCATGGGTTGTATGCGGTAAATTACTACCCCATCCCCGGCAATTTTATAGAAATGGTAATCAACGTATTGCCGATAAATGAAATGCAGGCGCTGGTATTTCTGAAAATAATGGGAGTTTTTGATTTTGTTATCAGCGTGTTCATATTCCTGCCCTGGCGTTATTTCCAAATAGCGGGTTTAGTCTACGCTGTTTTGTGGGGGGCTATGACAACCATCGCTCGTCTAATGGCATATTTCCACTCCGAATTTGCACTGAGCTGGTTCAAGCAATGGTTGCACGAGTGCGTAATCCGCTTTCCCCATTTTTTGATTCCGCTGTTGCTGTTATCTTGGTTATTGGCACGTAGAGTTTCCGATTCGCCAAATCGCTTTTCTCATTAAAAAATCAGCACATTAGCACATCAGCACATCAGCACATTAACACAGTCCTAAATCCGAAGGCCTACCGACACCACCAGCGATCTGCCGTCGCTGGGCCAAATACCGGGCCCCGGATAAATCGTGGGGCGTTTGGTAAAATATTGCCTGTCGAAAATATTATTCAGGCTGGCCGATACGGTAAAATGGCTGTTGAGATACACCGCCAGGTTGAAATCCCACAAACCGTATGAAGGGACCCTCCCCACGCCTCCATTAGCAGAAGGTGTTACGGTATTAAGCGCATCGGCATATGACCAATCCACATAGCTATATTGCAGGGTAGCGTGGAAATTGTCGCCCCAACATTGGATACCGCTGCGGCTGATCCATCGGGGCGCCGACTCGAGGCGGTTGCCCTTAATGTCGCGAACTTCTCCATTGGCTACGATATTCCCTTTTTGATAAAAAGCGTCGAAAAGCGAGGTTGCCGTAAACACCGACAGGTTGAATTTGGCCGGGTTGGCGTCGAATAGCCGCTGGGGTTTGAAATCGATGTAGCACTCGGCGCCATTGGTTACGCTGGTACCCGTATTGGTTTTATAAATAAATTGTCCGCCCTGGCCATTATCTTGCAATACGCTGCCGATGCGGTTATCAACTTGCAACCGGAAAAGGCTCAGGTCGAAATGCAGGGCGCTATGCCCCAACTCACCGCTGATGCCCGCTTCGGCATTGTAGCCAAAGGCGTCTTGTAAATCCGGGTCGGTAGCGTCGAGCGGGGTAGGCGGTAGTATATCGGCAAAGATCACCGGGCGGTAGGCTTGCGACCAGCCGGCGTAGACCCGGGTTTGTTGATTAGGCCGGTACTGAAGGTTGACGCCAAAGAGCGGAAAAGCATGTTCAATGGCATCAGGTACCCGATCGGGGTCAATCGTACCGATATTGCCTTCGATGCGGGTTATGCCTTTTTCCACCCGAAAGCCAGGTATCAAGGCCAGCTTTGGCATTAGTTGGAAGAGATTTTCAACAAACAAGGCGCCGTTACTGGTTTTGAAATACATATTTCTTCCCCATACCGGATTGGTGAGCGCCAGGTTATAGTCGGCGCCCGTAGTACCCTTGCCTAATTGACGGCGGTGCAGGGAGTTGTTGATGTACCGCACGCCGGCGGCCAGCGTATTTTTCATTTTGCCTAATGAATACTGGTGGGTAAGCCTCAGTTCGGTTGTATGGCTGTTAAACCCGTCAATATCAACCTGGCGGGGTTTGAATTCGTGAGAAACGGTATCGATCAGGTCGGGTACGTTGGCAAAACCTATGAATTGCACGCTATTGCGCTTGCCGAATATGCCTGAAGCCGTCCATTGCAAGTGCGTGCGGGGGCTGAGCTGCCAATCGAAGGTCAATCCCGGCACATAAATATCAGGGGAGTAATAGTTGCGGCTGCGGGTAGCCTGACGCGGATTATCATTGAACATGGCGTCGGTAAGCGCGCCGGGAAGTTGGTACACATAAGTAGAACGCCCGAGTTCAGCGCGCAAGCTCAGTTTGTGGTTGGGCTGCCAGGTAACTCCGGCGTATTGGGCCTGGGCGTCAGATGAACCATTGTCGCGGTAGCCCTTAGAAGATCTTTTGTGGTAGTAGGCGTAGTATTGCCATTTGCCGATTTTGCCGCCCAGCGAGTTGAAAGAACTGAATAAACCGTACGAGCCGGCCGATTGGATGCTTTCTACATTGATTTTGCGGGTAGTATCGGGTTGTTTTACGATATAATTGATCATGCCACCGAAAGTGGCGCCGTATTGCAGCGAAGCCGTACCGCGAATGAGTTCGATGCGCTGGATGGATTCCATCGGCGGGCTATAGTGGCTGGCCGGATAGCCGTACATATCGGAGTTGGTCATCAGGCCGTTTTGGCGCACGTTGTATTCCCAGGAGCGGTGCGGGTCGAGCCCGCGGGTGCTTATGTTGATCTGGTTGCCCGAGCCGTCCATATCGTATACGAAAACGCCGGGGATTTTAGCAAAAAGCTGCCTGCCTGATTTTTCGGCCAGGTTTACGTTGGCGCGGTCCAGTTGTATTACCTCGTTTTTTTTGCCGGCGCTGATATAGGTATTGACTACATCGGGCAGGCGGGTAATGGCCAGTGCCGGCGCCCGACTGGTGGCTACGAGTACTTCGTCGAGTTTGTTGAGCAGCGGTTCGAGTTCGAAATTGACCGTGAGGTCTCTCTGCACATCAATCGTTTGGTCCAGGGGTTTATAACCCACAAATGACACTACCAGCTTGTATTTGCCTGCAGGAAGCAATAATTCGTATTTTCCACTTTCATCGCAAAATACGCCCGCGCCGGTTTCCGCTACAATAATATTGGCCGCGGCAAGCGGCTTATGGTCGCTGGATTTTACGCTTCCGCTAATCTTATAAGTTTGAGCGTCGGCGGCGTATGACAGTATGACGAGAAATAATAAAGCAGCGCGCGCTATGGTAAATTTCATGATGACTGATTTTGTTATATATACGAAAACCGGTCGCAAAGGTTGTAAAACGAGTGTTTAAAAGACAGGCTATATGGGGTGATTTTTGTCAGCTCTCTGTTCTCTGTAATTGCAAAGATAATGAACGGATAACAGAGAGCAGAGAACAGACAACCGACAACTACCTCACCACCACCATCTTCCTCACCTCAGGCGTATCGCCATCCACCTGTAAGCGGTAGAAATAAGTGCCGGGCGCCAGATTCCGTGCATCCAGGAAGTAGTCGTATGTGCCCGGTGTGAGATTTTCGCTGATGAGAGTCTGCAAAACACGACCGCTCATGTCTATCAACGATAAATTGACATATCCGGACAACGTGACGGTAAAAGAAATGTCGGTAGCATCACGGAACGGATTAGGCGCGTTTTGGGCCAGCATGACGCCCTTGGGCGCAACACGGTCAATGACGGGCACCAGATTCCCGGGGTCGAACAAATCAACCGATCTGAAAAAACCGGAGGTTTGGTTGTTGCCTCCAAAGACATAAATTTTGCCGCCGTATGCCGAAGCAGAAAAACACCTCCTCGGCGTAGGCATCGGCGTGATATCCGTTATCCACTGATCGAGCTCCGGGTCGTACATTTCTACCGACGCATACACGGGTAACATGGGAATATGGCGCAAGCCGCCCATGACAAAGATTTTGTTGTCTACCACGCTTGCACTGTGTAGTATTCTGGGTGTGGGTATAGGGCTCACCGTATTCCAGCTTCCTATTTCGGGGTCAAACACTAATGTGGTTGCCGTAGGCGCTACCGAGGTGCTTGAAGTGCCGCCCACTACGTATATTTTGCCATTGATAGTATGCGCGGTGATACTGGTCTTTTGGACTGGCAGGGAGGGCCCGCTCGACCAGTCGTCGGTGATCGGATCGTAAATATCTACGGTGGTCAGGCCCGTTCCACCGGGTATACCGCCGCCAATCAGATAAATTTTATCGTTTAGCGTGGCGGCGCCTGTACACGATTTTGCCGTAGCCAGCGATTCTTTCTGACTCCAGGTATTATATGCTACATCGTATTCAAATACCCAGTTGGTGAAGAGTTGACCAAAAATCAAATACCCGCCAAAAAGGTAAATTTTTCCATTGTATTCTGCGACAGCAGCTTCGCAAATTCCAGCGGGCATGGGCGTCTTGGCCAGGTAGGTATCTGTCACAGGATCGTATTCCCATACCTCATTTGTACAATCTTGCGCGCCCACGCCCCCTCCAAAGAGGTATATCTTGCCATTGTAAGTTATACTGCTGTGGTGATTTTTGATAACGGGCATGTCGTTAAGTTGGGCCCACGTTCCTTGGGCCAAACTATAATTCAAGGGAAAAAGCAGTAAGACAGCTATACAGCCGTTTACAAAATGATTGATGAACGCCATTTTCATGACCAATTTTTTAGAAATTAAAAATTACTTTTAATTGCAAAAAATTAGGCCATTTTCAGGAAATCAGCAATGATAATGGTCACTACGGGGAATTATCCGGATACGATTTCGTAATCCCAGGTAATTTGGGCCGTTTTCTCCATAATCCGGGCAGCCGAGCAGAGTTTTTCCATGGAAAGATCGACGGCGCGCTTGACTTTATTGTCGTCGAGCGTGCCGACAAGTCGGAAGTGGAGGTGTATATCGGTGAAAAGAGAGGGGTGTTTGTCTTTTTCGCGCTCGGCATCGACAGTGAGTTGAATATCGACCAGCTTTTGGCGCTGTTTTCTGAGTATGTAGATCACATCGATTGCACTGCAAGAGCCCAGTCCGACCAACATCAGTTGCATAGGCCGGAATGCCTTGTTGCCGCCACCTATATCGGGCGAGCCGTCGGTTTCTACCGTGTTGCCAATCTCGTTGACGGCCTGCATGTGGTAGGCGTCGTCGAGGCGGGTGAATTTTATTTTCATATTGCTCGTTTTACCGCTCAGGAGATTTCGAGCCGTCCGAACGGTTTTCCAGCGCTTCTATTTGTTTGAGCACGTCTTCGGCTTCCTGGGTCTTAAGGGCGTAACCCTTGATGTCGCCGTTGCGCTGCAATTGCTGGGCTTCCTCCAGTAATTGGCGATATTGTTTGTCCAGAGCTTTTACCGGGTCTTTTTTGAAGAGGTTGAACATGATGTTGTTGTCGGTTGTCGGTTATCTGTTATCGGTTCTTTTCTATCAGAATAGGAATTGTAGCTAAACAAGGGGGTGGGGCGTTAGGTTCATTTTTGGTGTTATGTTATTTATTAACAAAAATTTAAGATGCTAATATATTAATATGTGTTCATGTGTTTGTTTAAATATAAAGTATTGACTATTTCAATTTTTATTGTATTATAATTTTAAAATTATTAAATAATCATCTTAAAATTTCAACATGAAGACATGATCATAAATTGGCTATTCCCGGGTTAGTAATAATTTTGAAGACGCAATGAATAAGAGGTCTTGACAAAAGCTAATTTGGCTATTACATTTGCAAAATCATTTTTTTGTTGTAAACCAGATTTTATAACGAAGGGTGGAGAGATCAGGCTCTGCGAAACCCTGGCAACCTCGCCAAATTCCAACAGCGACGAAAGGTGCCAAATCCTGCCAAAGACCGGAAAATTCCGGTGCATTTGGGACTATAAAATCACAGTCATGAAAAACGTTTCGCGCCCACAACTTCCTTTTTTCTTTCCCGCTACAAAATCCGTAGCTGTTTCCATTCGACGTAGCTCCTCCGCTACCGGTTCGATGTGTTGTTGCTATTGTTGTTGCTGATCCGGCCACAGGCACGGTAAGTATCGCAGTACTGCGCCCGCAGCGGGCCTCGCCGTATCTGCCATCAACCCTGTCACCTTGTCACCCTGTCACCTTGTCACCTTGTCACAAACTTAATCACTTCTAAAATAACAAACCAATGTCTACCAAAGCACTCCGATTTGAAACCCTGCAATTGCACGCAGGGCAGGAAGAAGTAGAAGCCACCACGCGCTCGCGCGCCGTGCCGATCTACCAGACGACGTCCTATACGTTCAAGGATTCGGAACACGGCGCCAACCTGTTCGCACTCAAAGAATTCGGCAATATTTATTCGCGCATCATGAACCCCACCAACGACGTATTCGAGCGCCGCATCGCTGCGCTGGAGCGTGGGGTAGCGGCCCTGGCGGTCAGCTCCGGACAAGCAGCCCAGTTTATTGCACTCAACAATATTCTGCAGGCCGGAGATAACTTTATCACCAGCTCGAATCTGTACGGCGGCACCTATAACCAATTTAAGGTGGCCTTCAAACGCCTGGGCATTGAAACGCGCTTTACCGAAGGCGAAGAAGCCGCACACTACGAAGCGCTGATCGACGAACATACCCGGGCCATCTACCTCGAAACTATCGGCAACCCCAGTTTCAATATCCCCGATTTTGAGGCCGTAGCGGCTGTCGCCCGCAAATACGACCTTCCGCTGATCGTCGACAATACTTTCGGCGCGGGTGGCTATCTGTTTCGTCCCTTCGACCACGGCGCCAACGTGGTGGTTCACTCCGCTACCAAGTGGATCGGCGGCCACGGCACTTCGATTGGCGGCGTGATAGTCGATGGCGGCAACTACAACTGGGGCAACGGCAAGTTCCCCCAATTTACCGAACCCTCGGAGGGCTACCACGGACTCGTATTCTGGGACGTATTCGGCACTGACGGTCCTTTTGGCAATATTGCTTTTATTATCAGAGCCCGCGTAGAAGGCCTGCGCGACTTCGGCCCGGCCCTCAGCCCTTTCAACGCCTTCTTGTTGCTGCAAGGGCTGGAAACCCTGTCGCTACGCGTACAACGTTCGGTAGACAACGCCCTGGAGCTCGCCCGCTGGCTCGAACAACACCCCCAGGTGTCGTTGGTCAACTACCCCGGACTCGAGAGCAGTCCGTACCACAAGCTGGCCGACAAGTACCTACGCAACGGCTATGGCGGTGTATTGTCGTTTACGCTGCGCGGCGACAAAGCCACGGCTACCAAGTTTGTCGACAGCCTCCAACTAGTGAGCCACCTGGCCAACGTGGGCGACGCCAAAACGCTGATTATCCAGCCTTCGGCTACTACCCACCAGCAACTCAGCGACGAGGAACAACGCGCGGCCGGCGTGACGCCCACGCTGCTGCGCATCTCGGTAGGCATCGAACATATCGACGATATCAAAGCCGATTTGGAGCAGGCCTTTGCCCGGGTGGGCAGCGGGCAGGCAGTGGCAGGGTAGAGTTGGAGAGGGGGAGAGGGAGAGAGGGAGAGATTGTAGGGTGAACGTTCACCGTTCACAAATACGCTCGTTTATCATCAACAAATAATAAGAGCTGGACGTGTTCTATTACAAACACAGCGAAACTTTTCATCTGGAAGCTGGGGGCTCGCTCCCCGGCCTCCAGATCGCCTATTGCACCTACGGGCAGCTCAACGCGAGCGGCGACAACGTGGTGTGGATCTGCCATGCCCTCACCGCCAATGCCGACGCTGCCGACTGGTGGGATGGGCTGGTAGGGGAGGGGCGACTGCTCGATCCGGCGCGTTATTTCATCGTCTGTTCCAATATGCTCGGTTCGTGTTACGGCACTACCGGCCCCGAAAGTATTAATCCGGAGACTGGAGAACCCTACGGCAGAGATTTCCCGCTGGTCACCATCCGCGACATGGTGCAGGCGCACCGGTTGTTGCAGCAGCACCTGGGCATCCAAAAAATTTACCTGGCCATAGGCGGATCTATGGGGGGGCAGCAGGTACTGGAGTGGGCGGTTGAAGACTCCGCGCTTTTTGAGCGACTTTGCGTGCTGGCCACTAATGCCCGGCACTCGCCCTGGGGCATCGCCTTCAACGAAGCCCAGCGCATGGCCATAGAAGCCGATACTTCGGAGAGCGGACAAAAGGGACTGGAGGCCGCCCGGGCCATCGCCATGCTGTCGTATCGCCATTACCACACCTACTGGCAGTCGCAACTCGAAGAAAATGCCGCCAAAGTCGACGATTTTCGGGCCGGCGCCTACCAACGTTATCAGGGCTACAAACTCTACAAGCGATTCAAAGCAGGCGCTTATGTAGCTTTGAGCAAAGCCATGGATAGCCACAACCTGGGGCGCGGCAGAGAAAGCGCTGCTGCCGCGCTGGGCCGCATCAGTGCGCCCACCCTGGTAGTGGGTATCCGCTCTGACGTGTTGTTTCCCATCGAAGAGCAGGCCTTCCTGGCGCGGCACATTCCGCAGGCCCGGCTGGAGGTCATCGACAGCATTTACGGCCACGACGGTTTTTTGGTAGAATTTGAAGCAATCGCCGCTTTACTGCAAAAATTTCTTGGAGAAGAGACATTCATCACTGCCGGCAGGAGAAAAACATTGGAAAATTACGTTGGCAAACATAAACCGGTTGCATTACCTGGTTCTGAATCCTTTTGAATATAATTTTGTTTAAATTAATAACCAAAACACACACATATGTCACTTCATTTAGGAGATATAGCTCCCAATTTCAAAGCTAAGACCACCGAAGGTGATATCGATTTTCACGAATACCTTGGCAACGGCTGGGGCGTATTGTATTCGCACCCTGCCGACTTTACGCCCGTTTGTACCACCGAATTGGGCCGCACGGCAGCTCTTAAGGCCGAATTTGACAAGCGCAATGTAAAGGTCATTGCCCTTAGCGTCGACCCGCTGCCTTCGCACCACGAATGGGTAAAAGACATCGAAGAAACGCAGCACGTAACGCTCAACTTCCCGATTATCGCCGACGAAGACCGCAAGGTGGCCGAGTTGTACGACATGATCCACCCCAACCAGACGGAGAAATTTACCGTCCGCACGGTATTCGTGATCGACCCGAACAAAAAGATCAGGCTTACGATGACCTATCCGCCTTCCACGGGCCGCAATTTCCACGAAATCCTGCGCGTCATCGACTCATTGCAGCTCACCGACAACTACAGCGTAGCCACGCCGGTCGACTGGGAGTTCGGCCAGGATGTGGTGATCGCCCCCGCTATTCCCGATGAGGAAGTACCCGCTCGCTTCCCCAAAGGGCACAAGCGACTGAAGTCATACCTGCGCATTACGCCGCAGCCGAATTTGTAAGTGCTTATCTAAGGATAAATCGGGCCGCCCAGCGTGATTGCGGGGTGGCCCGATTTGTTATGGCGATTATTTTTTTATGATAATTTTGTTGTGTAAAATATTTCCTGTTCGATCGCAAATAGTAATGTTGTAAAGTCCGCTTGCCAACGGGCTGAAATCGATATGCCATTCGCCGGAATTATTTATTTCCTTGAAAATAGGTCGTCCCAGCATATCGCGGGCAATAAGTTGATCGGCATTTGAATCCAAAACGCGGATAGTCAGAAGACTGCTTACCGGATTGGGATAAACGATGATGTTGCCCTGTGTTTTATTAAGGGGATGGAGCGCTTCCTTACCGACTTTATCCTGGCCTGTCAGCGCTTGTGCCTGGCCTTGCGAAGCGATTGATGTTGATGAAATATAGGCGCGGGTATTAGCGGCAACCAGGTTCGAAAAAATGTAATCGCCGATTTCTCTATCCCCGATCTCACCGGAAAATTCCCCTCCAAAATAAATTAATTCGTGATCATACATCATCTCCGAAATATTTTCGCTACCCGTAGTACCGATATGGTATTGCCAGGTTACCGCTCCTGTCGTATCAATGGCAAGTAAGGCAATGTCTTCCCCGCCGACGCTTTGAAAATTATGACCCAATGCAGATAGAGAACCCGTGAAGGTAAGCCCGGTAAACAACAAACCGTTGTCGCCGAAGGTGATGTCTAATTTCTGGTCATTCAGATTGGAGGCTGCTATATCTGTTTGCCAATTTAGTATGCTTCCAGGTTGCACCGAAGCTAACAATAACCTGTTGCCGGCAGCGCCGAAGTTTTGTCCGCCGATTTGCAAAGTACCATCACCATAAAAAGCCAGTGCAATTCCATTGTTTTGGCTTGCTGAAAAGGTTATATCCCGCAAAGCCATATTGCCGGAGCAGGGGTAATCGCCGGAGAGCGCCGGAGGCGACGCATTTTGGAATAAGGCGCTGAAAAACCCATCTGAGGAAGCCATTTGAACGGGATTTCCTCCCATAGTCAAATTGCCCTGGTATTTAGCTGCTACCTGCAGCCGACCATCGATATTTTCGGAGAACAAGGTTGTTCCGCCCGCGTTGATATGCTCAATAAATTCAGTACTAATTACGGCGCCGTTTTGCTGTAATCGAATACAAAAAGCGGAATAATCGCCTGCGGCACGCAGAAATTGATCATCGTAAAACAAAAATCCGCTACAAACGCCACCGACTATAATTTCATCTGTATCGGGGGTAGATGATAAATGCAAAAGTTGTAAATCACCGGCGGCTTTAATCGCTTTAATCCATATATTCGCGCTATCCTCGCAGATGAGCTTATATTCCTGGTTTTCAGCTATTCGTTGGACGTAAACCGCCATTTCTTTGTCCCAGTCTTCTACAAATTGAGTTGCGTGCGCTATTGATTCTTTTTTGATTTGTATGTCAAGCGGATCAAAATTGTCGAATACGCGCCCGGTTTCCGTATCAACCAGGCCTTTGGGATTATTTGCCGACGCGCTTTGCGCTAATCCGAATCCTGCCAGAATTTCATTTTGATAGGGGTCGATGATTGTTTTTAGCAGCGGGGAGCTTGTCATATTGTCTTGAACGCCCTCAGGAGTGTGACAAGGAACAGAGGGAGGAGGTGTTACAGGGGGAGGGGGAGGGGGAGGGGGTTGAGGCGGATCCGGGCATAAATTATAATGCATAAAACCAGGAATAATAGAGGTGGAATTATCGGGGCATCCTACTGTTTGGGTATTTGTTTCGCACAATACCCTGTACCCGGTAATTTGATTTGTAGCACCATATACAGGCGTACTGCTGCACGAGTTGCCCACAAAATTCCCGCAATAATAAAGGGGTATATTGCAATTAATTACGCCGATATTGCTGGATAAGAACTTGAAATCCCGCAGACAGAAAACCACGCTAGCACATTTGGCTTCCGGTAGATTGCCGTTAGTAGCAACAAAATCTGCCAGGGATGTTTCTGCAAACCCGTCAATATACTCATTCAGGTAATTCAGATTCACCCACAACTCATAGAGGTTGACGCTACGTGGAAAACAATTATCGAATTGCGGTGAGATTCCGCCAAAAATATCTGCATCATGGGGGCAAACCTGATAGCTAGAGGCGGGCGGACTGCATTGTACCAAACTACAGCCTGTTGAAGGATCGGGAATAATAGTACCGCCGGGGCTAATTGACAAGGGCATTTTACCCACCAATCTTAAGTTCCCTCTGCAATACCTGACTCTTCTGCATTCCTGGCCTGTCGAAGAAAACTGGTTCATCAAGTTTTGAATGTAGTCAAAAGGGTAGGGCGAATCCTCTATTATCAAGGCTTGCTGTAAAGTATTTTCGTATTCTACCGATTTTACCCAGCGCTTGCTGAAATTTTTATGGCCGACCTCTAATTCTTCACAAAGCAAAGGCGTTCGGCATTGAGAGAAGGCGCCTCCGGTTGAACCAAACCAGTTCAGAAATGCAGGCGTTTGAAATTCTTCGTCGCCAAAACCTGTATCGCCGCAAGTTTCGCGGTAATAACAAAGATCATTTTCGTACCGGTCAAAAACTTGCTCCATAGCCTGGGCGGAAAGCCTGAAACTGAAATCGAATTCGCAGTCGTCGATGGTGATTTTGAGGGAATAATCAATGCCCGCCCCCAGGTTGCCGATATGTGCATAATCGCCGTTCAGATCGATGTCATAGGTATCATTAAAAAGGATGGAGACGGCCTGGTTAGCTTGATGGGGAACGCTCAACAAAATAGAACCGTCAAAAAAGCCTTCACAAGGGTCATCTTGCTGTGTGATGAAAAAGTCAGCGAGGTTGGTATTACTATATGCCCCCCCGCATCGTATTATCGGTTTGGCCTTGACCTTTAGTTCGCAGCCATTGCTTACGAATGCGTTCACCCAATCTTCAGTATAACTGCTGTTGAGTGAAATGATAGGGCCCTGTTCTATCGGAGAAGCGCTGGGCGAGCCCCACCATACAGCAAAGTGATCGGGAATATTAGCGCTATATGCGCCGTTGCCTTCTTTTACCAGTATCTGATAAATAACGTTACCGCCGTTGGAGGGCAGCACCGGCCCTGTGACGATAAAGTCAAAGTCCTGGGCTGTAGTGCAATCGCCTACTTGATAGGTACGTACAATTTGGCAGCCCGTTTGTGTAGCGGTGACCGTTACAGTATATTGTCCCGGTGCAAGATTGCTTATGGTATTGCCGTGAGCGCCATTGTTCCATTGAAAGATATAATTTCCGCCAGGTCTGACATCGAGAGCGATACTGCCGTCATGGTTGTCAGAACCGGAGGCGAATTGAATCAATGAAGGGGAAACGTCAAATGCCAGTTCGGAATCGGTTTCAATGGCCGCACAGTCGTTTGTCGATGACCCGCAGTAGTCGGTGACCGTTACGCAATAATTGCCGGGGGCCAGGTTTGCGGCAAAAACGCCGTTGAAGCCGGGTTGATTCCAGGAAACCTGGTAAGGCGCCACGCCTCCCGTTATTTGCCATTGAATTTCGCCTGTGGCGTTTTCGGGACAGGAATACGCTGTTATGGGTTGAATAGCCAAAGCAGTTTGCTCACTGACGCCGGCAATATTAAAACAAATAGAAGAAGAGCACCCTGATACATCGTCGGTAACGGTTACACAGTAGGCGCCGGCAGGAAGCTGGTATAGTTCTGTTTCGAAAACATCGTAGTATACCTGGCCGCTGCTCCAATAAAAATCGAATGGGCCGCCGCCTTGCGAAAAAGCGTTCACAATGGCGTAACCGTTAGCCGTAGCGGCGCACGCAGGTTGTGTTTCCGCAATAACAATAGGCTGGCCGGTTGCCTGGATGGGGTATTCATATACACTGCTGCATCCATTTTTGTCGGTTACCGTCACGATGTATAGTCCTGTTGCAAGGCCGGAGAGCGAGCCCCCGCTTGCGCCGTTGTTCCAGCTCATCGCGTAGGGGGGAGTGCCGCCTGAGGGGCCTTCCCGGAAGTAGATGAAGCCGTCGGCTGCGCCACAGGCGCTGGGCGGGGTAATGTCCGGCTGCGGCATAGTAAACGGGGCGCAGACCGTGATTTCAACATCTTTAGTACAGCACAGGGCGTCGCGGATGGTGGCGGTATAAGTACCTGCGGCAAGCTGGTTGAGTTGGAGGCCGCTTGCGCCGTTCGACCAGTCGACCGTATAGGGTGGAATGCCGCCGTCGATATGAAGCGTAACGGCGCCGTCGGTGGCGCCCGGCGAGGAAACAGGGGTGGACTCCCAGGTAATCTGGTTTCCGAAGCAGTCTTCTTCTGTAGAAATGATGGTTAGGGTAGGTTCATCTTCCGGGCTGGAGCGCCTGTTGGCGCCGCAGTTGATATTAAAAAAGTGCAGTTTGTCAGAGCCGTGTTTTTTGTCGTTCGTCCAGCTTTTGGAGTCCTTTCGGGTTGGGATTTTTTGACAAGCAAGGGCTGCATCCGAGGGGGCGAAGCCGATCATAGCGTTATTGGCTGCGTCGTATGCGCTGTGGCAGACAAACTCCACGGCCTGTCCGGTGAGGAGAGGGGGAATCTGACTGGGCGCTATGAAAAAATTCCATATCCGGCCGCCTTCGGTTTGGCTATAGTGAGGTACGTTAATAAGTGAATTGACATTGAGCTTAAGGCCCAGCAGCGGTTCGCTGCCCGTTACGGTTACCCACATCCCGTTTGATAATAAATCGTTGCGATCGATGTCGGCTTGTACCACGCCTTGTTCGAGGTACATCCCCTGGCAAGCGGCGCCGTCGTCGCACTGCCAGGTGCGGCGGTAGACCACTTGACTGCCTATCTGCGCTTTGAGTTCCCGGATGAAAGGCTTGTAATTGTCAATAACCACATTTTGCACGGGCGAGTCGGTATAGCCGTTGCGCACATCGGTCACCCGGGCTTTGATGTGGTAGCGGCCGTCGTTGTAGCGGGTGCTCATGGGGCAATAGGAGAGCATGGCCTCGCCGCCGTCCATCGGGTCGTCTTTGTGGATGCGGGTGATGAAGTCGGTGAAGTAATAATCATCGTACGGACGGCCTCCATCGGTAGTGTATGGCGCACCGTGATTGTCTGTTGCGTCACGATATGCAAAATGAAAAATACCTTGTCTATTCCATCCTCCTTTATTTGCCACACCGGTAGTTCCGACATAGCCGGGGTAGGTAATATTATCTGTTGTAATGGCTCCCAGAGATACCCTGCTTTCGTAGGTAGCGCCTCTGATAACCTCATAATCGGATAGATACTGCTTCTTGATCAAGACCTCTGCCTCAGCAATGTTCAATGTTCCGTGTGTGTAGAAGTTCGCATTTTCTGCTTCACCCTGCATAGATGGCCTCACCATGATTTTAGTTGGCATGGTACCGGGGTATTTCATCACAATACCTTGGGGAACATTTGCCGGGTTATTAACAATTTGAGTGTTGTTGTGAAAAGTAATCTGGTAATTGGGTTGAAAATGCTCTACAAATTGCAGCGGATCAAGCATGTTGGCATCTCCATTTACGAAGTCAATACCGGAAGCAATGCTTTCATAGCGATTTAAATGCAGGTGGGCATTGCCGTTTGCTCCGGAATCTCCGAGCGCAGCTATAATACTCCCGGCTGCAACTTGATTGGTTGCGTTTAGGGTTACGCCATTGTGGATGTAATAATGGCCGGTGCAATTTGTACAATCTGAAAGCAATGTTAAACCTCCTTGAGCGTTTGGAACAATAATACCATGACGTGGATTTTGAGGCGTTGAAGTTGTTAGTTCAACTATATGACAATCGCCATTGTGCCTCGGGATTGAGCCAGGGCTAAAAAGATGTAGGTAGCCAAAGTCATGTTCAGCTCCATTTATGACAATATATTTCACCCCTCCTGTTCCAATTTTGTAAACCACTCCATCAACAATAGATCGTAAATGGTAACCTCTATCATCGTTTCCCCCGGCAGCGGAATAATCTATGCCCCCGTGCCAGTCGTAAGGTACAGCCCCGGAATTTCTCAGAACATATCGTGGTCCAAAGTCCGATTTTACCGTTGGGACCGTATTAAAATATTGAGTTGCCTGGTATATTGGATTAACAGGGTTATTGTCTGAGCATCCTGTGCATGGGTCATAAGGGATGCGAAGTCCTGTATTGAAAGTATTTTGTGTGCGAACTATTAAGGGGAGGCTTGCCACTAAAGCCACGGTGAAAAGCATCAGTTTTTTCATTTGTCAAGCAGGTTTTTAGTTTGGAAATTATTACTAATGGTCATTTCTTGGAACCCGGAAGTAGTACGATATAGCATCTTATCATTTTTTATGGCAATAATTCCTCGCATTTCTTCTCGCCCATCTAAGTTTTTAAAATAGAGCTTATCCTTTGCTGTATCTATTATGAGAAAGAGGTAAGAATCTTCTCTCTCTTTATATTTTGCGCCAACGAGTGCATTTAACCTGTAAGTTTGGAAATTATATTTCTCATAATGTAGTGGCGTACTATCCTTCCAAACCGATTTATTGTCAGGAATGTAAATTAACTCAGCATAGTTTCTAAGGCGCGGTATGCTGTCATTTCCCGTTTCCGGGTAGAGCGTATAAGTAATGGCTAGGTATTTGCCATCATCAGATACAACTGCATCGGTGAGAAGGCCATCAAACTGCCGGCGATAGACCTCAGTTCCGGTGCTATCGAAAACAGTAACCATCGTCACCCCGTAATTTCCCATGAAGTCACGCTCATCCTCTGGCGCCCACTCCAAGAGATAATAAACCGGAATGTAGCTGTCTTCTTTCGCCCAGTTACTCCCAAGCATACACATAGTAATACCCCCGGAAAACATCCAATCATCGGGTATTTCATCGTATAAATATTGAGGCAAATAAGTTCGGATTTTACTTTTGTGACGGGCCTTGTCCGAGTGAATACGAATTACGTCACTCGATTCATCTCCATCAAAATGCTCGATATTAAAACCGATGTTCAAATAAGGGTTGCGGTCACGAATATTAATCGTTTTTAAAAGTATTCCACTTGCAGGATGATGAAAAGTAGCGGCGATTAGCGGTCCACTCCAGGATTGATCGTAGATTAATTTCTCGCCGGCCCGTTGAAGGAATCTAATGTTATCCTTTGCATTAGGTAGAATTAAGGTGTCTATACCTTGATAGGTCGTTGTTCCTTGATTGCTATGCTTATCTGGAGCCTTTTTCTCCGGCCCTGCACACCACATCATCACCGCAGCCAGCATCGTCATCATTAAAATTTTCATGGTTTTTCAATATTTTGGATGAAAAAATAGAAAATGGGCAAGTGGGCAAAATAGCAAGGCAGTTGTTGCTCCTTGCCAATTTGCCTTTTGCCCCTTGCTCCCTGCCCTCCCGCTGAGCGGGACAGGTTTTGCCTCTTGCAATTTTGCCCCTTGCAAACTTCCCCTTACTCCTCTGGAAACAAAAAATTCACATAACTAACCACCACGGTATCTCCGGCCATGAGGTTTTGTTCTGCGCGGACATCATTAAAAAGGCTGTTCAGGTCGTCGCTGCAAAGTCGGAAGTCGAGGATGTATTCGACCTGGTCAAGAACTTCGTCGTAGTAACTGTTGTAAATGGCCGTATTGCAAATTTTCAGGGTGGAAAAATCGCTCGTTTTGGACAAGCCGATCTGGCCGCCGCCGGCTTCGGTAAACGTAAAAACAAGGTCGTCGCCGGAAATGCTGTAAGTGGCTGCAACGCTTTCGCCGTTACACGCATGCAGAGTGGCTTCTGTGTCAGACAGGAGCACCACCCCGCACAGATCAGAATCCGGCAGGTAGCTGTCCAGCGTTTCCGTCAATCCCGCTGTGTACAAAGAGGCGAGCGGGCTGTTGTCGAGCAGGGTCGCGAAACCGTTTTCTGTGACAACGCGGTATTGAGTTTCGTCAATGGAATAGCCCGATAATTCAAAGGATTTCGGGTAGGAAATTTCCGGCGGGTTGCTGTCCGGATCACAGGAAAACAGCAGGATTAACGCTGTTGATAAAAAGGTTGGAATGAGCATTTTTTTCATAGTTGATTTTTATGGTTGATGAATGAATAAAAATGCAAATTGGCAAAAGAGCAAATTGGTAAAACTTGCCCCGCCCGAGCGGGGTCCCCGAATAAACAAATCCTCGAATAAACAAATCTCCTGTGCTCCTTGCCCTCCGGAGAGCAAACAGGCAAGCCACCCCCCAAGCAGGCGGCAATGTGTGTTGTTCTTAGTGTAATTTGTGTTGCACGTTGTCCTTGAAAGGTTCAGCAAGCATTCAGACACCACGGTTTGTTGCTGAACGAATAGAGACGTAATTCAAAAAATCAATATTCCCGTGTATATGTTATAAAAAAAACTATTTCAGGTAACGCCTGATGCGCATCGTCTTATCTCCAAAACAATATTACTGTAATTATTCCAACACGCGCCCGCATATTTAAGCAACCGGAACACCATCTGCGAGCACTACGACAATCGTGTGTATATTGCAAAAAAAAAAATAAAATTCAGACAA
>JABWBR010000098.1 GCA_013360405.1 Saprospiraceae bacterium | reverse complement strand
AACAAATCACGATTTGTTTCTGAACCAACCCCTGCAACAGGTGCGCATAGACATATCCGCCTTGCCTGCAGGGTTGTATTTCTGGCGGGTAGAAGCCGGCGGAGCGCTTGTGGGCGGGGGGAAGGTGGTGGTTTATTGATGTTGGATTGTTGTCAGTTCTCCGTTGTCTGTTCTCGGTTGTCGGTTTGTTTATGGGTTTATACGTTTATGCGACTGAAAGAAGTCCCGTACTGACCAAAGGGGAGTCGGGAGGTTTATTTATAACCGACAACCGATAACAGAGAACAGAGAACTGTTCACGCAATCGTTTTGCGATAGCGCCAGATAGCCAGCGAAATCAACAGCGGCCCTAAAATGAGCATCGTATAAAAATGGTCTTTGATATCGTCAAAACCGCTGCCTTTGAGCAATACCTTGCGCATCACATCCACGAAATGGGCGATGGGGTTGGGTATAGTGAGGTATTGCGCCCAAAGGGGCATACTATCGATAGGCGTAAACAGACCGCTCATCAGGATAAAAATCATCATAAAAAACCAGGAGATAAACATAGCCTGTTGCTGGGTTTCCGCAGCAGTAGAGATCAGCATGCCCACGGCCAGCGTGGCGATGAGGTTGACGACACAAAAGGCGAAGACGAGCCACAGACTGCCCAGCATAGGGATATCAAAGATGAGCTTGCCGGCGGTGAGCCCGATGGCCAGGTCGAACAGGCCGATGAACAGGAAAGGCAGCAATTTGCCGATGATAAACTGGTATTTCCGGATGGGGGTTACGTTGAGTTGCTCGATAGTGCCTATTTCGCGTTCCCTGACGATGTTCATGGCAGTAAGCATCATCGTAAGTATGGTCACCAATACCCCCAGGATGCCGGGCACCATAAAGGTCTGGTATTCCAATTCGGGGTTGTACCAGTGGCGGTAGCTAACCGAAATGGGGGCGGCAACCGCCGGTTTTTGCCGGACTACGGGTACGATTTCCAGGGAAAGGTCGCGGCGCAACGACTGAATCACCGAGCCGGCATAAGCGCCGGCCAGGCCGCCTTTGACGCCGTTGATGGCATTTACCTGCAGTTGCAGGCTACTGGGTTGGCCGCGCAGCAATTGCCGCTCGAAACCAGGGGGAATGACGAGTACGGCGTCGGCCTGGTCGTCTTCAAGCGTGGCTGATGCAGCTTTTTCGTCGTCGGTGTATAATTTAAGTACAAAATAATCTGACGACAAAAACTGCTCGCGCAACCTTCGGGAAAAGGTGCTGTGGTCGTTGTCGCATACCGCTAAGCCGATTTTTTTAACCTCGTTGGTAGCTGCAAATGAGAGCAAAATGAGCTGCACAATCGGGATGACGGTCAGTATGGGGATCATCGCCCTATTGCGGACCACCTGCAGCAGTTCTTTCCAGATAAGTATGAATATAATGCGCATCAGATCAGGATTTTGGGCGGATTACTCCAGCCGGAGTTTGAAATTTTTCCAACTGGCCATTAAAAATACAAGCGTGAGTAAGGCTAATACGAATACTTCGCGCCAAACGACTACTAGTTCTACTCCTTTTAGCATAATAGCCTTTAGGCTAATAATAAAATAAGTGGCAGGGATCACTTTGGAAACCATTTGCAGCAGCCAGGGCATACTCTCTATGGGGAACACAAAACCCGACAAGAGCATGGACGGCATCATGAGACTCAGTAATGAGATCATCATGGCGGCTTGCTGGGTTTGGGTACGGGTAGAAATGAGGATTCCCAGCGACAAAGCGGTGATGATGAACAACGTGTTTAACCCGAGTAAGGCTATCAAACTGCCTTTGATAGGCACTTCAAATATGTAGACGCCCATAGCTATGATCAACACGGCATTGATCAGAGAAAGCAATACGTAGGGCAGTACTTTTCCGACGATAATCATCATGGGGTGCAGCGGCGATACGAGCAATAGCTCCATGGTGCCTGTTTCTTTTTCTTTTGCCAGTGTGAGGGAGGTCATCAATGCCGAAATGAGCATGAGTACGAGCGTAATTACTCCCGGCACAAACATAAAAACGCTTTTGAGTTCGGGGTTATACACCATTCGGGTAGCCACCTCAATATGGAGCGGCGCATTGACGCGTTGGGCTTTAAACTGCGCTATCATCATGGTGGCATAATTGACGAGCGTAGTGGCCGTATTGGGGTCTGAGCCATCGGCGATGACTTGCACTTCGGGGCGGTTGCCGCTGCGGTAGCGGTCGCCGAAATCGGGCGGAATGACCAAGGCCATTTTTATTTTTCCCGATTGAAAGGCTTGGTGGATATCTTCGGTGCGATGGGCTACGACAGTCTGCTTAAAATGGCCGCTGCCTGACATATGCCGGCCCAGGGCAATGCTCACGGGGTCGTTCGACTGGTCGTAAATCGCGAAAGAGGCGCCCTTGAATTCATTGGTGACGGCAAAGCCGAAGATGAGCACTTGCGCGGCCGGCATCCCGAAGAGGATGAATAGGGTGCGGCGGTCGCGCAGGATGTGGTATATTTCTTTGAGGATAAAAGCCCAGAGCGTTTTCATAAGTATTTGATTATCAGGATAGGGAAGTTGTACGTGCCAATTTGACAAAAACCTCGTCCATGCTGTCAGCCTCGTACGTCAATTTTAATTGCCGGGGCGTATCCAGTGCGGCGATGCGGCCATCGACCATAATAGATACGCGGTGGCAGTATTCCGATTCGTCCATGTAGTGGGTAGTGACAAAAACCGTGACGCCTTCGTGGGCGGCCTGGTAGATGAGTTCCCAGAATTGGCGGCGGGTGACGGGGTCTACGCCGCCGGTGGGCTCGTCGAGGAAAACGATTTTGGGTTCGTGGATCAGGGCGATAGAAAAGGCCAGTTTTTGTTTCCAGCCCAGCGGCAGAGCGCCCACTTGTTGTTTTGCCTCATCCGATAGACCCAGTTTGCGCAGCAACTGGAAAGTTTTATCGCCTATTTGCCGTTGGGTCAGGCCGTATATGGTTCCAAACAGGCGTATATTTTCTTTTACCGTAAGGTCTTCGTAAAGCGAAAAGCGCTGGCTCATATAGCCGATATGGCGTTTGATCTGCTCGGCAGAGCGAAATACATCAAATCCGGCTACCGAGGCCTGCCCGGAGGTAGGTGTGAGCAGGCCGGTCAGCATGCGCATAGCTGTAGTTTTGCCTGCGCCGTTGGCGCCGAGGAAACCAAAAATTTCGCCTTTTTCAACCTCAAAGCTTATCGCATCTACGGCAGTAAACGGGCCAAAGCGTTTGGTGAGTTGCCGGGCGATGATGACGGGTTCGTGGGTCATAAATATGTGCTTTATTCGGCCATAAGTTCCATGAAACAATCTTCGATAGTTGCCGGTATTAGCGAGATATCGACGTCTGGGAAACCGGAATTCAAGAGGTAATTCGACAGTTCGCCGGTAGTCAAATCGCTTTTGGGTGTCAGGTGCAATACGTCGCCGAAGGGAAATACAGAAGCTACATTGGGATGCCTGCGCAAGGCTTGCAAGACGAGGTGCATCTGGTCGGTTTGCACCGCCCACAAGGGTTTTTCAAAAGAATTGACAATGCCTTCCGGCGTATCGATGGCGAGCAGGCGACCTTTTTGAATCAGCGCGATGCGGTCGCATTTGCCGGCTTCGTCCATGTAGGGCGTTGACACCAGGATGGTAATGCCTTCTTTTCGCAAACGGTGGAGCATATCCCAGAATTCTTTTCGGGAGACGGCATCTACGCCTGTTGTGGGTTCGTCTAGAAAAAGAATCCGGGGTTTGTGGATGAGGGCGCAGGACAGCGCCAGTTTTTGTTTCATCCCGCCCGATAGTTGTCCGGCGCGCCGATGTTTAAACGGTTCGATCTGTTGGTAAATATCTTTGATGAGGTAGTAGTTTTCCTCAATAGTAGATCCGAAAACCTGTGCAAAAAATTGCAGGTTTTCGAGCACAGTCAAATCCTGGTACAGCGAAAACCGCCCAGGCATATAACCCACGAGTTTGCGGATAGCTTTAAAATCCTTTACGACATCGTAGTCCAGTACGGTTGCCGAGCCTTTGTCGGGTGTAAGCAGGGTAGTGAGGATGCGGAACAGCGTGGTTTTGCCGGCGCCGTCGGGGCCGATGAGGCCGAATATTTCGCCCTCCTCTACCCGCAGGGAAATACCTTCCAGTGCCCTGGTTTTGCCGTAATTTTTGTACACATCGCGCACATCGATCGTCGTCATTTTTTCTGTGCTTGAGCTTGTGGGAAATAAACTTCTGCGGGCATGCCTATTTTGAGGAAACCGTCGTTGGCTACGGCGATTTTAGCGGCGTAGACCAGGTTGACTCGTTCATCCCGGGTTTGGATGGTTTTGGGTGTAAATTCGCTTTGGTCGGAGATAAAAGTAAATGCGCCGGTATAGGATTTGAGCTTGCCTTCGCCTGCGTCCACTTTTACGGTCACTTGTCGGCCTGTCTTCACCAATCCCAGTTGATCGCCGCTGATGTAAGCCCGCAGCACCAGCGTATCGAGGTTGGCGATGCGGTATAGCGGGGTGCCGAATCCCACGATTTCCTGGGGTTCGGCGATTTTGGTGAGCACGACGCCATCGATGGGGTTATAGATGTAGCATTTGCGCAGTTGTTCGCGCAGCACGTTAAGCTGGGCCTGCATGGGGTCTGTTTCGCTCAGGATACCCCTGTTGGCGATTTGCGCCTGGCGGCCGGCAGCTTCAATTTGTTTATTGACAACGGTGAGCTGCGAGCTGATATCGTCGAGTTGTTTGGGGGTGGCCGCTTTGTCGGCTACGAGGGCTTCGAAGCGCTTTTTTTCGCGTTCCAGGGTTTTGCGTTGTGCGATTAGCACGTCTATTTGCGGACTGGGGTCTTGTACTCTTTTCCCCAATGCGCGCATGGAGCTTTTTATTTGCATTTGTTGCAGGTGGAGTTGTTGGGTATCTACGAGGCCCACCAGTTGGCCCTGTTTCAGCGGCCTGCCTTCTTTTACCTCAAAAAGGACAAGTTGGCCGCCCGCCTGGGCGCTCACGGTGACGTCGACGGCTTCGAAGTTGCCGTAAGCGTCGGCAAGTTTGCCGTTGTCGTGGCAACCCGCGACAATCAAGGATAGCAATGCGAAGTAGATTAACGATGAAATGGCCTTCATGGCACTTTGATTTAGTTTGAAAATGATAAATACCGGGATGGCTTTGGTCCCACACTCTCACACTCTCACTCTCCCACACTCCCACCGCTGAGGGTCAGGTAGTCGACGTATAATTGCTGCAGTTGTAATTCGTGGAGGCGCAGGCTGAGTCTGGCTTGCAATTCGGCGTTGAGCTGGGCGATATAATCGGCAGCGGTGGCCGTGCCGTGTTCGAGTTGGGCTTGTACCTGTTGCAGGATATTGTGTTGTAAATCCGCAATTTTTCGATCGTTAGCGATGAGATTGGCCAATTTAGCGGCCTCTTCGCTAAAGCGGCCGTCCTGCAGGCGCACGTTAAATTCGAAGGTTTGTTTCTGGTTGTCGATGAGTTGACTTTTTACGCTAAGTACTTCCAACTCTTTTTTGGATTGACCCCAATCCCAGAAATTCCAGCGCAGTTGCACGCCGGCAATGCCATAAGGGCTCACTTCCGTGTCGAAAAAGTTTAGGGGGTTTGGATAGCCCAGGCCGGCCTGAATAAAAGCGTTGATTTTGGGTTTGGTTCTGGCTTGAATAAGCGGCGACTGGGCCAGTAATTGTTGTTTTTGGAGGTCGAATAGTTGTAATTCGGGGCGTTGGGTGGGCGTTTGAAAGGAAGTCAACCGGATACTCAGGGGTTTCAAAGGGGTATTCACATCCAGTTCCTTGCCGGTATACGCGTTCAGCGTAGCCAGCAGCGACTTTTCGCGGCCCTTGACTTCTTCGCGGTTGGCGTCGATGCGCAGTAGTTCCACCCTGATCCGGTCGGCTTCGGTGGGCAGGGCAATGCCGTGGCGAACGCCTGCCTCCACGGCGTCGAGCCGCGATTCGAGGGTTTGCCGGGCATATTGCAGCAGACTGTCCTGCGCGCGCATCTGCAAGATGCCGAGGTAAAGCTGGTTCACTTGCTGCCGCAATTGGTACAAGTCGACTTCCAGCGCCTGCCTCGACACCTGGTATTGCTGATTTTCGAGGGCTTTGGTGGCTTTGATCACTCCGCCGTCGTAGATGGTGTAGGTGGCTTCGCCGTATGCCTGGAGGCCGTAAAGCGGCAATTCGATGGGCTCCTGGCCCGGCGCCGAGAAGGGCACCCTGATGGCTTCAGATTGCAGGTTGGCTTTGGCCAGGGCGGCAAACTGGGGCAGGCGCTGTTTATCGAGTTGTTCGAGGCGCAGTTGCAGCGAAGCGTCGTGCAGTGCCTGCTGGCGGAGCAAAGGATAGTGCTCGCGCGTCCATTGCCGGCAGTCTTCCAGCGTGACCTGAGCCTGCAATGCGGAGATTTGCAGGTTGATGGCGAGGAGGAGAATCAGGGGTATTCGCATGGCGGTTGATTTGCTGATTTGCTAATTTGCTGATTTGCTGATTTGCTAATTTGCTAATTTGCTGATTTGCTGATTTGCTGATTTTATTATTATTTATATTATAAAAAATCAGCACATTAACCCATCAGCACATCAGCACATTATCTCATCAGCACATCAGCACATTATCTCATCAGCACATCAGCACATTATCTCATCAGCACATTAACACATTAGCACATTAGCACATTGTCAAGGAATAA
Organism: Saprospiraceae bacterium; assembly: GCA_013360405.1. Taxonomy (GTDB): domain Bacteria; phylum Bacteroidota; class Bacteroidia; order Chitinophagales; family Saprospiraceae; genus JABWBR01. The sequence goes on along the minus strand of JABWBR010000098.1, from coordinate 8,867 downwards.
GCGCTTGTTTTAAGAATCGTTTTACTTCTTCGCTTCGGTTTTGCATGAGTAGATTCCAGGTCGTTTCATCCATTTGGGTTACCGCTTTAAGCATAGGTTTGGCCACAAATGGGAAAATGCACATAGACAACACATTCATCATAAGGTGCACGGGGTTGTAAGGGCGAAGTCGCCCTTGGTCAACTTCTTGCTGTAATTGGGCAATAAAAAGGGATAGTTTGGGAAAATGGCCTTTTGACCTGATCTTTTCCACAAAGCGGTCGGGATCCTGGCTAAGTTCGTGCACCACAAATAGTGGAACATGGGGGTGTTCGGAAATCAGGGCAATGTATTGATCGGCAAAGTCTTCAAATTTCTCAATCACGCTTTTATCACTCGACAAAATAGCCTGCACGCGCGGCATAAGCGTGCCGAATGCCTCGTCGAAAATGACTTCGAAAAGTTTCTCTTTGCTGCGAAAATAATAGTGCAACATCGCCTTGTTGATGCCGGCTTTGTCTGCAATATCCTGCATACGGGCGCCCGCAAAACCGCGCTGGATAAAGATTTCCTTGGCGGCAGCTGTGATGCGTTCTTCTGTATTTTGTGATTGATCCATTGGTTTAATTAAATGGTTTAACCAATTAGTTAACGCGAAGGTATAAGAATATATTGCACGGCGCAAGAGGCGAGCGTTTTTTATTGGGCTTATCTGGCTATATTTAGATCTGTTTGAAAGACTTTGAAGAAAAAGGGGGCTTAAATTCGCATAAATGAATAATAATATTACCTTAAAGGACTCCCTTTAAGTTTTAAATAATATTTGTATAGAAAAGCAAAAGAATAGGGGTACTTTCTGGATAAAGAATTGTATCGAATTATGCCGGCATCTTGCAACATTTTGATGATACTCTGGATTTCGTCACCCTGCGGTATTGGTCTGTTTTCAATTTCAAAAACTGTTCTAATAAGTGTACTCAAATCTGATGCTGTAATAGAATGGTGTCTGAATCTATCTAATCGTGGATCAGACTTATGCAAAGTCTCAAGAACCAATTGCAAGGTATCAGGGTAGTCTTTCCATATATCCTTAAGGTGTGTAGCTGCAGCGGCTTCTCTTGCCGCAGGCATTGAAAAATAATTACCGGGCAATAATACTGAATTATTTGAAGGAGAATCAACAGCGTTTTTTAGACAATAGGCTAGCAATGCAATAAAGGGTCGTAAGCTAATTACGTCATTAGCATTTTTTAAATTAATGTAAAACCATTCATATGACCTTCCGAAATTTGGAATATGTTCATTTATATATTCCCCGAAAAAGTTGTTTACTAAAAATTCCAATATCTCTTTTTGCTCTAAAGGTATTTGGGCATCATTGGTTTGAAAAAAATGTTCAATTGATAAAATATATTCTTCCTTATCTGGATTATGTAAGTGAAGCCATTGAATAAATGTATTTTCAGTTTTTTTATACACGACCTTGAAAAAATATGCAAATAATTCATCAGTTGTCCAATCTAAAGATAGAATCTTATTTTCAAGGGCAATTACGTTGTTAATGCCTTGAATGTTATTGAAAAGATCAGTTCGAATAAATATTTTCGGAAATAAACTTGAGTATGGATTAAATTGTCCAAATTTAATGAGTTGAGATATCGGATTGTAATAACTACTCCATTCTGCAGTTGCCACAACTTTATCTAAATAATCAAAGGAAATAACCACCTTTATATTTTTCGTAATAAATATTTCATTTAAACGTTTTAAATCAAATTCAATTTCAAGTATCTTGTCAGAACGCATTAAATTTTCGAAATTTCTTCTAGTAGTTTCATCGCTCATTATCGAAAAACATGGTATTTCGGACTGGTATAACTCAGGGAATTTTTGAAGTAGAGAATTCCATATATAAATTATCCAAAATCTTCTATAATAAGTTTCAATTCTATCACCTGTATTTTGTGGTTTAAAGTTTAGAGCGCTTAATTCCAAGACGTTTTCGGGATCAACAATGTTAACAAATCTAAAATCATCCGTAATATTCGTGAATTGTTTCAGCTTGTTGACAAACTGACTATCCTCTAAAGCATGATAAAGCATAGTTTTGCCAGTACCTTTGTACCCTCGCACAATAAAGGTCTCTTTCAGGAAAAGATCTCGCAGGTAATTTCTAAAATAGTAGTATTCATTCAAAAATTCCGTGTTATACCTAAGGTTTTCCGCATGGCTAATATTCTGATTCATAAAGAAATCGCTCAACGGCTCTAAAATTTCTATATTACTAATGGAAATTTTAGTATCCGGAATAATATCAACGTTGTTTGGGAATATGACCTCTTGAGTGAGAATAGGGTCATTTATTAGATTTTTTTTTTCAATTCTATAGGATAAATACTCTAATAGCCTATCCCCTTTACCATTTTGATAATCTGGAAATGAATACCTGTTTGGATCAGTATAATCTAATAAAATATCACCATCATCAGTTGGTGTTCCTATTTCGGCCATACGTGGAATATATTCAATAGCAAAAACCTCTGGATTCCATTCATTGCCTGTATCTTGGTTATATTGTTCTATTTGTTTTTTGAAGTTCTTAAAACTTTGGCGAACATTTGAAGCAATAGAATTAGCTAAAACAATTTCAAGTCCTTGGTCTTCCGCATTATTTTTTGCCGATATAATATCCAAAAAATTATACAACCCAGGAATATTTTGTTTGCTTGTTCCAAAAAGGCCTACGACAATATCAGAAAGCCTTAATGCTACATTATTGAAAATATCATTGAACCCAGTTCGTGAATCGATTAAAATAACGTCAGGATGGAATGAATCATTAGCTCGTAACAACATGTCTTGAAATTGCTCTATAATAAGTTCAGCATTACTGAAATCCAAACGAGCGAGTCCATGTAAAAAGTGATCTTGGTGGGACTGTAGGTCAGCCGGAGCATCTTCTGAAGGATCGATCTTATTAACACTAACATTACCGGCGTTCATTACATATATTATTCCTTTATCCCCTGCATATCCTAACGGATCTTTGGATGCCCCCGCTGAAATGGTGTGAATATATTGGCTAATGTCAACAATATCTTTATTTTGTAAATAAGCAATATCAGTCAGGTATTCAACGATTCCTCCTTTTGCTGCTAAGTCATCTTCATTCATTCCAAAGAAATTAACTAGCCCGGGAGCTTCAAAGTCACAATCTAAAATGAGTACTTTAGCACCCATCCGTCTCGCATGGAAAGAAGCCAAAGCCGCGAGTATTGTCGTTCTTCCTACCCCCCCCTTATAACTGTAAAAACTAACTATTGGAGGTAAAGTAATTGATTTCACTTGAGGATATTTCCCAAAAGCATTGTCGAGCCGACGTGTTACCCCTTCAAAACTAGATTCATCGCTAAAAAAATCATCGTAATGTGCTTTATCTTCTTCATAGTCTATTTCACTGATATAGCGTACATCAACCGGTGGAAATACATTATTATCATTAACACTGATTTGTCCAGTTGGTATTGGTGAACCGATGGGAGTTTCAATAGTGATATTTGACAAATCTACTTGAAACTGTCCAGTCTTGTCGTATATATAGATACTTGTGGCATGATTGAGATGTTTAACTATTTTGTACTTAAACTCTGCCCCAGAATCTACCTGCTTTCTCAAGTATTTCAAAATGGCGGTTATTTGCTGAAATGAGTATATCATATCGAAAGATTTTGTAACAGTGTTTTTGTTGCTTGAAAGAAGGATTCAATATGATTTTTGTTAGCAGGAAGTGATAGCCCATTATTCGAATAGTGATAGCGAATAGCTGGTTCCCAGCTCATTTGCATATCTTTGATGATCTCCTCATTTGGTAAAAGTATGGGTTGGGAAGAAGAGTTTCCAAGGTGTCTAATATAGTTTGGGAGATTAGCGTTAGAATCCAAATCTTGGATTATTCTTTCAGACCATGTTTTATTTTTTTGTGATACGAAATCGAAGTGGATGTTCATTTTTACATTGATAGATAACCAAGTTTGTTCATCATCAGTATCTAACAGGCCATGGTGATTTGTCAAATATCGGTATTTAATCGCACATTCGGCAACATATCCCGCCAAATAAAAGATATTGATAAGAACGTCTTCTTCCGGCAGATTCTTCAGATTCGAATTGTCTGGTAAGTTTATATATCTCCAAAGAACTCGGCAGGTGTTAAAGTGCCGTAAAGCTGCATTTCTGTAATCTCCGACTGTTATTGTTGGAGGAGGTGATATTTTGAGGACTGCCATTTCTTTAAAAAAGTAAGCTTCAAATTTAAGAAATCCACCAGACATCCTCAAAAAAACGAATAATTATATTATTAGCATAACATGATTTACTCGATTCCCTGTAAATCTAAAATTTTAATGTTAACCCAGTAAAGAGAGGAAGATGAATAATGTTTAGTATTAGCAAAGGCCTAAATAGTTATTATCGGTTGCTTAAAGGAGAAATCTGTAACGAAATACACTTCACCCCGGACAGGGGATTCACCCGCATAAACTGTTCGAGGGTGATAAGATAGGGGCCTGCTTCGTTGAAATAGGCGCCTTGCTGGATGGGAATAGTGATGGTACAATCTTTGCTGCCGCAATCGCCGGCCCAAACGCCGGCTTTGTCGGCCAATTCGAGGGAGAGTTGTTTTTGGAGCCGCCGGCCGGAGGGGAAGCGGGTAGAGATGAGGGTATACATATTTTGGTAGGGGAAATTGGTGGTGTGTTCCACCACGATTTCGAGGTCGTACAATTGGGTAGTGTCGGCAATTTCGAAGGCGAAATCGAGCGTATCCTTGTAGGCCCAGCCCGTTTCGGCGATATCGCGGCTTTCTTTGATCACATAGTTGGGGCCGCAGGCGGTGAGGGCAAGGATGGCCAGCACAAAGGCGAAGGCGATTTTAGTCATGGCGGAATGGGCTTTGCGGTTGTCGGTTGTCGGTTGTCGGTTGTCGGTTTGTCGGTTCGAAACAGATAACTGACAACTGACAAGGGATAACCGCCTTTATTTAAAATAATCGCGCATCTTCTCAAAAAACGTGCGTTCCGACTTGCCGGGTTGGGGTTGGAAATTGGGCATCGTGCGCAATTTTTCGAGTAGTTCGCGTTCTTCTTCGTTAAATTTCTTGGGTGTCCACACGCTGACGTGGATAAGCAGGTCGCCGCGTCCGTGGCTTTGCACGGCGGGCAGTCCTTTGTCTTTCAGGCGGAAAATCTTGCCCGACTGCGTGCCCGGTGGAATTTTGATTTTGACCTTGCCTTCCAGCGTGGGTACGTCGATAGAAGCGCCCAGCGAAGCGTCGGCAAAATTGACAAACAGCTCATACACCAGGTTCATGCCATCGCGTTGGAGCGACTCGTGGGGGATTTCCTCGATAGTGACGAAGAGGTCGCCCGGAGGGCCGCCTTTGGCGCCGGCGTGGCCTTTGCCGCGCAGGGAGAGCTGCATGCCTTCTTCCATGCCGGCAGGGATTTCGATTTCGATGGTTTCTTCGCCTTGCACGCGGCCGTGGCCGGCGCATTTGGGGCAGTTTGCCGTTATCGTCTGGCCGGTGCCGCCGCAAGCGGGGCAGGTTGTGATTGTCTGCATTTGCCCCATAAAGGTGCTGCGCACTTGTCGCACCTGGCCGGCGCCGCGGCAGGTAGTGCAGGTTTGCACCGAAGAGCTGTCTTTGGCGCCACTGCCGCCGCAGGTATCGCAGGGCGCTTGCTTTTTGACCTTAATTTTTTTGGTAACGCCGCTGGCGATTTCTTCCAAAGTAAGGTTCACTTTTACGCGCAGGTTGCTGCCGCGTTCGCCGGTGGGGCGGGAGGAGCGGGCGCGGCTGCCGCCTCCGAAAAACTCGCTAAAACCGCCTTCTCCGAAGATATCGCCGAACTGCTGGAAGATATCGTCCATCGTCATGCCGCCGGCATAACCGCCGCCGTGGCCGTGGCTTTGGTCCACGCCGGCGTGGCCGTAGCGGTCGTAGCGTGCCTTTTTATCGGCGTCGCTCAGCACTTCGTAGGCTTCGGCGGCTTCTTTGAATTTCTCTTCCGCTTCTTTATTGCCCGGGTTTTTGTCGGGGTGGTATTGCAAAGCCAGCTTGCGGTAGGCTTTTTTTATTTCTTCCTGGGGGGCATTGCGTTGCACGCCAAGAATTTCGTAAAAATCTCTTTTAGCCATTGCGTTATTATTAATCAGTACAGACGCAAAATTTTGTGTCTCTGCACGGGCAAGTACAGACGCAAAATTTTGCGCCTCTACTTCCCTACCACTACTTTCGCAAAGCGGATAATCTTGTCGCCGAGTTTGAATCCTTTTTCGATCGTATCGATTACTTTTCCTTTCATGTCTTCGGTGGGGGCGGGGATTTCGGTGACGGCTTCGTGCCATTCGGGGTCGAAGGGCTGGCCGTTGGAATCCATGGCTTCCAGTCCTTTTTGCTTGAGGATGTGAAGCAATTTGCTGTGCACCAATTGAACGCCCTCGCTGAAATTTTCATTTTTGCCGGCCCTGTCAAAATCGTCAAGCACGGGCAAAAGCGCTGACATTGTGTCTTGTGCCGCCGACTTCATCAGGTCTATTTTTTCTTTGAGGGTTCGTTTTTTATAATTTTCAAATTCAGCGAACTGGCGCAGGAATTTATCTTTTAACTCGTCGTATTGGGCTTTTAGGGCAGCCAATTCATTTTCTGGAGAACCGGCAGCGTCAGCGTGGACGTGGGGTTCCGCCGCTGAGTCGCTCTCAGTCGCTTCCTGCCCGGCAGCCTGTTCGTTTAAGGTGACGTCTTCTTGATCGAGATGTTCTTTTTTACTCATTGTATTTTTTGCTTTAATAAGGGCTATGCCGGAATAAGGGAGCAATAACTTTGCCAGTATGCCAATGCGGTCATTTTGTCAGTTTTTCCGACAACCACTGGTGCACTTGTTCGGGCGAAAGGTTGACGCCTGCGATATTGCCTTTGTTATCGAGCAAAACATTGCTGGGCAATGACTTGATGCCGTATAGCTTGGAAATGGGCGCATTAAAAAATTTATAGCTGGTTGTTTGGTCTAAAATATGATAGCGCCAATGCAAGCCGTCTCTTTCGATGGCATTTTCCCAGCGCGCCCGGTCGCGTTCGACGCCGATATTTACGATGACAAAACCCTCCGCGTCGGGAAAGCGGGCTTGTTCGTAAGTGTCGTACAATTGCACCCAGACCGGGTTTTCGGCGCGGCAGGGGCCGCACCAGCTGCCCCAAAAGTCGAGCAGCACGTATTGGCCGCGAAGGTCCGACAAGTTGAAATCCGACCCGTCGCGGAGCGTGGCCTCAAAAGCCGGCGCCTTTTCTCCGCCCTCAAATCGGGGCAAAAGATACAAATATTTGACGCCCCAATAGACGCCCAGCGCAATTATCAACATAATCAGCCACTGTAAGAAGGAAGGTATTTTCATGAGCGTAAAACTATTGCTACCTTTGCCAAGAACAAATCAATCACCACGCGGTTGCGTGTTAATGTCATATTATGATGTTAAAGGCTAATAATCCTGCCTTGCGTTCCTGGGTAGACGTACCGGCAGGCAGCGATTTTCCTATTCAAAACCTGCCTTTCGGGGTATTCCGCAAAGGCGATGCGGCGCCCGGCTTGTGCAGCGCTATCGGCAACTATGTGATCGACTTGCCGACTTTGGCCTCACACGGCTTTTTCGACGATTTACAAATCGACAGGCAGATTTTTTCCCAACCCAGCCTCAACGATTTTATCGCACTGGGAAAGGAAAAAACGCGGGCGGTGCGTCAGCGCCTTTCGGAGATCCTTGATGACGACCGCGAAAGCTGGGATGCCAAAGAACTGGCCGAGTATTTCCTGATCCCGATGGCGGAGGTGCAGTTGTTACTGCCTGTACACATCGGCGACTATACCGATTTCTATTCCAGCCTCGAACACGCTACCAATGTCGGCATTATGTTTCGGGGCCCCGATAACGCGCTAATGCCCAACTGGCGGCATTTGCCCGTAGGGTATCACGGCAGGGCTTCTTCTATTGTGGTATCGGGCACGCCGGTGCGACGACCCAAAGGGCAAATGCTGCCGCCCGGCGCCGACCAGCCGGTCTTCGGCTCCAGTAAACGCCTGGATTTTGAGTTGGAAATGGGGTTTGTTGTGGGCAAAAGTACCCAACTGGGGCACTCGGTGCCGGCGGCGCAGGCCGAAGACTATATTTTCGGACTGGTCTTGTTCAACGATTGGTCGGCGCGCGATATCCAGCAGTGGGAATACGTACCGCTGGGGCCCTTCCTGGGCAAAAACTTCGCCTCTACGATGTCCCCCTGGGTAGTTACCCTCGACGCCCTGGAGCCCTTCCGGGTTTCAGGCCCGGTGCAAACGCCCGAGGTGTTGCCTTATTTGCATACCGGCGGCGACCGCAATTTTGATATTCAGTTAGAAGTGGCTATTAAATTGGAAGATGGCCAGGAAGCTACCGTTAGCCGCTCCAATTTTAAGTATATGTATTGGAATATGTGCCAGCAGTTGGCGCACCATACTGTTAATGGTTGCAACATCCACGTCGGCGATCTCATGGCCAGCGGTACGATCAGCGGTCCAGGCTCTGACAGCTACGGTTCTATGCTGGAGTTGGCCTGGCGCGGCGAACGGCCTCTGCCTATGCCCGATGGCAGCAGTCGCGCGTTTATAGAAGACGGCGACGAGGTGATCTTGCGCGGCTGGGCGGAGAAAGACGGGGTGCGTGTAGGCTTCGGAGAAGCGGCAGGGAAGGTGGTGGCAGCTTCGTGATGTGCTAATTTGCTGATGTGCTAATTTGCTGATGTGCTAATTTGCTGATGTGCTAATTTGCTGATGTGCTAATTTGCTGATGTGCTAATTTGCTGA
>JABWBR010000025.1 GCA_013360405.1 Saprospiraceae bacterium | reverse complement strand
CTATACGATAACGCGGACGTGGACGGCGAAGGACGCGTGCAACAACGAAAGTCTGGTATACACGCAGGTGATCACGGTACAGGATACGGAAGAGCCGGAAGTCTCTACTACTGCCGGCTCGCTCGACGCCACACTGGAATGCGACGACGCATCAGGCATCGCGACAGCGCTGGCTCAGGCGCCCGCCGCTAGCGACAACTGCGACGGCACGCCGACGCTCAACCTGGTCAGCGACGTGACTACGCCGGGTAGCTGCCCGCAGGAATACGTGCGGGTTCGCACCTGGAACTTCACGGACGACTGCGGTAACGTCAGCGCCAACTTTGTACAAACCATCACGGTACAAGACGAAACCGATCCGGTTGTATATTGTATTGATAATACCGTAACACTGGGTACAAACGGCGCCTATACCTTGACGGCGGCCGACGTGCTTGATTTGGGCAATACGAGTGATGCCTGCGGTTCTTATAGCGTATCAATCAGTCCTGCAACAGTAGATTGTTCGGAAAAAGACCTGGAAATTCCTGTTTCGGTAACTGTAACAGATGAGTGCGGAAACGCCAATACCTGTACTTCATTGATTACAGTAGATGAGGGCAGCACTTTGCCTTCGCCGTGGTCGGCCAACGACATCGGCTCCACTGCGATGGGTACATCCGGATTTTCGCCATGCACAGGCCCTGGTACTTTCACCTTGAGTGCAAAAGGATTCTCTACAAATATTAGTGATGTAGCACACTTCGTAGACCAGCAGCTATGTGGTAATAGTTCTATTACTGTAAGAGTAACGCAACTGACCGGTGGCGGATGGGCGGGTATATACTTCCGCGAAAATCTCACGCAGGGTAGCAGGATGGTATCGTTGAAAACCCAGCTTACCACATTCTTGCGTCGCGAAGTGAGAAGCACCCCCGGCGGTGTTAAAAGCCTGGCGTCGATACCTGTACCGCAGGGAGCGCACTGGTTGCGAATAGTACGCACCAACAACTTATTTGTCGGTTATTATTCGCTGAATGGTGTAAACTGGTCGTTTGCATTCAGTGCAAGCGTCAACATGCAAAGTTGCGCTTACGTCGGAATGTTTGTAGAAAGTATCAACAACACCACGACGACGACTGCGTCCTTTGACAATGTTACTGTTCAGGGCGCCCTACCGCCATTTGGCGATGAGGGTGGAGAACAATTCCTGACGCAGCAGCCTCAGGTTAATGTCTTCCCCAACCCAACCAACGGCCTGTTATCCATTGACTTTGGCGCATTAGCCGGCACGCCTGCAAAAGTACAGATCTTCAATTCGCAAGGACAAGTAGTGAAATCTCTTGAATTTGATGAAATTCTCGAAAGAGAACAAATCGACCTCTCTCCATATACAGATGGAGTATATTGGGTTCGCATTTTTGTCGACGGCGTTTTGATTGATACCAAAAAAGTCATTAAACAAGAAGTAGGTTACTACAGAGATTAGTAAAATAAACCCACTTCATAAGCCGGATTCGGGGCGCCTCATTGCACATGGGGCGCCCCGTTTATTTTCATGATTTAAGTTAACTGTTTAGTAGGGTTTAGCGTTAGGGTTTAGTTTTCTAAACATACAGCTAACCCCAATCGCTAAACTGCGAATGCACTAAACCCTACTAAACAGTTATAATTTATGTTAGTGAAATATTTCTAATTTAGCTTCAAAAAAGCCATGACAAAAACCACCCTCTTGACATTTTGGATTATCTGGCTGCTCGATGTGCTGCTGCTTTTGTATGGCTATCGCGAATTCATACAGGGCGTTTTTGGTCGCTACGCCGGCTCCACCGCCAAGTATATCTGGCTGTGGGTAGGTATATTAATCGTTGGTTTGGTTATTATTTGCGGAAGCTTATATTTAAAAAAACACGGACATGCGGGAATAGCGATTAAGGTAGCTGCTATCCCCCTGGTTTTGGCGCTTCCTTACGCGCTGTGGATAGCCATGATCGTACTCATGGGAAGAGGCGCCAACTGGCGTTAATATTGAGAACTTCCAAACCCTTTGACTATGTATTTTTTTGCCTACATCTATATGTGCTGCTATCTGGCAGTTTACTTCTATTTTCAATTAACAAATACGCCCTTACCAGGCTTTTTGTCATACCTCAACGCAGCAGTTAGCTGGGGATTTATCCTTTGGGGAGGTTATGAAAGTGGAAAGATTATTGTCGATTGTGTGGCGACAAACGCCAAAGGCCAGATGACCCAGGCGAATATGTTAAGCGGTATTTTATTGGCTATCCTGGTATACTTGCCCACCCTGCTAATTTCATTGTTAATGCTACTAGGTGGGTTTAAAAACTAAAAGAGGCCATCCCGAATGCTCAGAATGGCCTCTTAATATTAAGTTTCCTGTTTAATTAATTTTTCAACACCGTGACTTTCTTAGTCACTACTTGCTTGTCGTCAGTTTCCATCCTGATCAGATATACTCCGTCAGTATAATCTGACACATCCAGCGTTGTTGTGGCCCGGTCAGCATTGTCGATCCAGATTGTCCTCATCAACAAACCTTGCAGTGAGTAGACCGACAAACGCACCCGTCCTTCTGTTACCCCTTTCACTTCAATAGTCAGTTCCTGGCCATTTAATACCGGATTGGGGTAAATATTCAAATCTGGCGTCAAGACGTCGAAGCTCGTGGTCTCACCCGGATCGTTGGTGATGAGTTCCGCCAGCGGATTAAACGGCGGCGGAATTACCGGTGTGCCTGTGTTCATCTGGATGTTATCCATAATGGCGGTAGTGTATGTAGTAGGATTGATACCCTCTGCAAATACGCCTATGAGTACACACTGATTCATCTGCACAGTAACAGTGCCTAAGAACCACCAGGAGTTTCCATCGGGAGAAGAAAACATATTAAATACGTTCCCCGTCCGATCTAATCTCAACCATTTGTGATAACGCGGCCATTGCTGGGTTACCTCACTCGCGTTGGTAGTAAACCTCACTTCTCTTTCTATGTTGAGGTTGCCCTGTGTGCGAACGTTTACTTTTTTAGAGCCCGGCGCTAATGATTCGCGGATCATAATGCCGCCAAAGCCCGTATTCGTAGCACTGACAAAACGAGCAATGATTTGTCCATTACCCGAAAGTTGAGTGTAAATAAAGTGCATGATGTCGGCTTGAGCCGAACCTGCATTACCTGCATAACCGTTAGAGGTAATCGAGAACGGACCGTGTAACCCTGATTCCCCGCAAGCATAGCTTGCATTGCCATTAGCGTTGCCGATATTGGCATTTGACCAAAGTACGGTTTCAATAATGTTCCGGCTATGGGTAATCGTTCTTCCACATGCATCGGTGAAGGTCCAGGTTTCGACATAAACAGCCGGACAAGCTTGCGGATTGAGGACTACAGTGGATGTTACACAACCGCTAATGCTGCAGTTACCGCTCTGGCCATTGCTGTAGCATAATTGGGAAGGAGGAGGCCCACTTACACCACATGCGATGGTAATGTCTCCAGGCAGGCTTGTAAAGCTGGCTTGTGGCGCCGGATCCACACTGATTGTACGCGAGTGGGTGATGGTGCGACCGCAGGCGTCCGTGAACGTCCATGTTTCAATATAAGGCGTATTGCCGGTGCCGCAGGCATCGTGCGGGCCGCCGGAGATAACGCCGTTTACGGAACCGCTGATTAAGCAAACGCCTGATGCGCCGTTGCTATACGACAGCGGAGTGCCCGTCGGGGGCGCCGCACCGCAAGAGAGGCTGGTATTGCCGGGAAGCGGGGTGGTAAAGCTGGCCTGGTCAGCCGGTAACACAGTAATTGACCGCGAATATGTGATGGTGCGGTTACACGCGTCCGTAAAGGTCCAAGTTTCAGTGTAAGGCGTACCGGTTCCGCAGGCATTGTGCGGGCCGCCGGAAATCACACCCGTCACCGAACCGCTGATCAAACAAATACCTGAGCCGCCGTTGCTATAAGCAAGCGGCGTGCCCAGTGGAGGCGCGGAGCCACAGAAAATATTCATGTTGCCCGGAAGCGGGGCGGTAAAGCTGGCCTGAGGCGCCGGATCAACGGTGATCGTTTGCACACAGGTAGACATATTATTGTCTTCGTCCGTGGCTTTCCAGGTCCTTGAAATTACATAACCGCAAGGGTCCGGCGTTGCCACATCGGTATAGGTTACATCCACCATGCCGCAGCCGCCTGTATAAGTGGCAGAACCCGTACTCGCCGGCAGCGTGGAAGCGCCGCAGGCGACGGTAGTACTCTGAGGGCAGATAACCATAGGCGGCTCACAACAAGAGGCCGTGATACATCCGGTAAATGGCGTACAGAATGGCGTAGCCGATCTGCTTACCGTAATACAATATTCCATGGCATCTGCCGGATCTACGACAAGAGTGGCCATATTGCCTACTACTGTGGCTCCCTTTTTCCAGACGTATACCAAGTCGTTGCAGGGAATAGTTGGCGTAAAGGTGAGCGTGGCGGCATTACCGGTACAGGAAATACCAACAGAACCCGTAATTTCGGGATATACTTTAGCAGTCTTCGTAATAGATTGAGCGGGAGCGCATTCAGTTGCGGGAATTGAAACGGTATAATCAAAACTGATACCGGCACATTCTGTGATGGCAGGACCTGTGTAGTTAAATACAGGGGTTAGGCAATCCGTACAACTCAAGTATTGCAGTGTGGGGTCGGCTACTGAGGATCAACTTACCGGCAGGGGAGTACTTGTCGGTGGCGCATTGCCGCCCGAGCAGGTTAGGCTAACGGCCCCGGTGACATTAAACGTAGTGGTACATCCATCCGTAATATCCTCTACCTCCAGATCTATGGGGGCAATACCCAGAATGGACACATCGATAGGATTATCGGCTGCGCCGGGTTTGCACACCAAAACCTCGATAGAAGTGGCGTTTGGAGGAATGCAAATCTGATCCTGGCACAGGTCGATGCCGGCGCCCAGGGGGCATGCCGATCCAGCATCTGGCAGCACATATCCCTGAATTGAACAGGGCGTGCCGAAGCACATAGCAACGGCGCCGAACTGATTATTGAGGGCGATGTCAAAAATCAGGCAGGAGTTGTTACCCGGCTGTGGGCTACAGCACTCTCCACCGAGCGCGTAACTCCCGATGACGTTTCCGTTTTGCGCAGTAGCCAATGGAATAGAATACGTTATTACAGGTAAGTCGCACTGTGCAAGCCCTTTATTTAGGGTAAATGCAAACATCAGGCAGAATAACACACATACCTTGGCTGCAATAGCCAAACTAGTAGTGTATATGGGGGGCATGTCCCTCTGAGTAGCCTGGGTATCAAAGGTTCTCCCTGGCGGCTTTTGAGGCGTGTTTAACAAGAGGATTAAATAGTTCATAGTGAGAATATTGTGGTTAACAAAAAATGTGTTCGTAAATCTGAATCCTTAGCGTAGTAGTAGCTGAGTAGGCATAAATTCCCTCTTGGTTAGTTTGACGCAATTCAAACTAATCGTGCAAATAATTGATTGTCAATTATTAAGCTAAGGAGACTGCTAGTAAGGTGTACCGAGATGCATATTCATTCATTTTGAGGTTAGGGTAAAATAAAAATATCCGACTTGCTACGCCTATTTACGTACGAAAGAAATCGTTCGAAATACGCGAAATCAAGTACCATGTAGACATGATAGGTGCTCGGTGCCAGTGTGGGACTACTTAAGAGGGACTTTTAAAGCAAAAAAGCGGTAACTAAGTCTAATTAAAAGTGTTCTTGAAACTACAATGTTTGGATTGTGATAAATAAGGGACTCTTAATACTTTCGCAAAAAGTACTTCACTTTATTCAAAATAACAATACTTCGAACGAAATTTAATTGAAAATTGCTTGATATCTCATTCCTTTTTCATCGGCGCCCAGGGGCACCAGGAATATGTCGAGTTCTCCTTTAACGGGATGTAGTAAGGTGTAAATTGCCTGTTGATAATACTCGCCTTGCTGCGAGGTGCGCAAAATAATGGAAAAAGGCGGGCGTGGGGATCCGGGGTGACTGACCAACTCCGACACATCGATGAGCTCTGCCGGCAAAGTAGCTTCGGGTTGCCGAAAGCGAACAGGCAGCGTTTGATTTAAATAAGGTTGAAAATCAGTGATTTGTAAGGTGTCGAGCATGGGTTGTGAAAGTTTATGAGGGTTTATGAGGGTTTATGAGGGTTTATGAGGGTTTATGAGGGGGGGGCGTCCATTCCATCAGCAAATATACGCCGTGAGTTTCTTTAATAATTTTAAAACCCAATCTTTCGTATAGATGGCTGGCAGGGTTAAATTGTTCTACGTGGATGGTAAGGGTTTTTCCGGCTGCTTCGGCGTCTGCCATGAGCTGTCGGAACAAATATTGACCTATGCCCTGGTTGCGAAAGGGGGGCAGTAGCGTAATATCGATAACCCTTATGGTGCCGGGTATCAGGTTTCTTTCGATATATATTCTGCCGGCGGCTTGGCCTTGAACAAGAATAATCAGGTATTCTGCATCGGGATAAACCTGTTGGTAGTAGGTATGCTGGGCGTAGGGAAATCTGATTCAGTGTAATCTCCATAACCAGTTATGAACGTGGAGGGTAAGCACCCTGTAGCGCGATGCAATAATTGAGCCCGAGGTAGGGCTGCATATTATTGTGGGGATACGAATTACCGGCTAAACTAAGCGATTGTGGCGACATGGTGCTTGCGGAAGTAACGTTGTCGTATACTGCGCGATTGGTCACAGACAGCACCTGTGCGACTTTACGAACTCAGGAGCTTCACGTATTTTTAAAAGCCCATGTTCGCAAAGTCGTATAGTCGTATAGTCTTCAACATACCACAATCAACTTCCCCGTAAACACCCTTCCCCGGGCATCAATAATCTGGAAAAGGAACTGATTAGTAGGGTTTATTTACTTGCTGTTGAATAAACGCTAGCCGATAATATCCTTTACTTCTAAATACAAACCCAGTGGAATGGCTATTTTTTCTCCGCTTTTCACAATCTGTGTAGCTTGGTAAGATTGGCGTGCCGGATTGCGATAAATTTCAATCGCGTTTTCCAGCAAATTCAGGATCCAGACTTCAGGGATGCCGGCCTCGGCATATAAAGGCAATTTTACTTGCCGGTCGTGGCGCAGGGAAGTATCGGATATTTCAATAATCAATAAGACGTCTTCCGGTTGGGGGTGGCGTTCGATATAAAAATGATCGACGGGTTTTAAAACGGCGATATCAGGTTCCGGTTCGGAAAAGTTATTAATATGGATGGGATTTTGTACACTAATGATGGCCTTTTCAGACAACAACCTGTTGAGCAACGTATTCAGTCGCGTAACATGCCCTGCGTGTTGACTATTAATGGGGCTCATTTTGTATATCTCTCCTTTAATTAACTCAAAACGCTCAGTAGGCTTTAAGATACCTACTTCAGCCATTTTATAATATTCTTCTACCGTAAATAACTGCCGTTCAACCTGAACTGTCATTGGAACAAGGTTTGTACAAAGATAACAAATCGATTGTATGAAATAGTTCAACCAAGTTTGAATTTTGGGTTTATACTTTACGGTGCCACAATCAACTTCCCCGTAAACATCCTGCCCCGGGCGTCGATAATCTGGAAAAAATACGCCCCGCCGGGAAGGGCGCCGCGATGGAAATAAAATTCCTGCCCGGAAAAATGCTCCGTACGCAACAACCGGCCATGGGCATCCAGAATTGTGAACCGTTTTTCACCTGGAATCGATTCCTGCGCTGCAAACACGGCGGAAGTCCGCAAGGGGTTGCCCAGTACTCGCCATAGTTGACGGTAAACCTGCGGTTCGTCAACTTCTACGACCAACTCGCCAATGGTATGATAAGTCGTATTGGTAATGATAGGCGGGTTTAAATCAAAAATAATTGACGCTGTATTTTCTATTACCGTACCGTCGGGCAGGTCGGGCAATTGATTGATGGTATAGCTAAAAAAGCCTTTCGACGCCGCTTCATTGGCATTGCTGTCGGGCAATGCGATAGGAGAGAAGAGCACCTCCAGCGTGTCTGTACCCTTAATTTGCCAGGTATAAGAATGTGAAGAATAGCCAGGCGAGAACGTATTGGCATTGAGGTGGGGCGACAAAATATCGGTTAACAATACGCGATAAGCCGTATCCGTGCCCGTATTTTGAAATTCTATTGTATAAGTGATAGGCCTGTTGGCCGCCAACAAGTGATTTTCTCCGATGCCGGTAGGAATAGCCGTTTTTTGATTGGGGTCGTAAGCCTGGTTCACCATGCGGCAATCAAAGTCGTAGTTTTCGCCGCCCTGATCGAGCCAAAAGGCGG
This sequence comes from Saprospiraceae bacterium, assembly GCA_013360405.1. Lineage (GTDB taxonomy): Bacteria > Bacteroidota > Bacteroidia > Chitinophagales > Saprospiraceae > JABWBR01. The sequence goes on along the minus strand of JABWBR010000025.1, from coordinate 50,530 downwards.
TGAGGAGGCCGGGGATCAAACCTCCGCAGTTTTCAATAGCCGCGGCAGTGAGTTCGCCGGTATTGAGCCGGGTAGCTTCCATGCGGAAAGTAGAACCGTCGGTGGGCATTTCGATAACTAATTCCTCCTGTGGGGCGAGCTGGAATTCGTCGCTCATCAAAACCACTTCGTCTTCAATGATGATATAATTATGCGGGGCTATCGTTGGGGCGTCGCCAATGTTTTTCAACTTAAACCGCACAAGCGTATCGCCGATACATTCGGTTTGGATTCTGATTTCTGAAAAAGCTATAGGTATAGAGGGGCAAAAATTGCCGGCTTCGGCATAAGCTTCCGGGCAGATGGTTTGCCCCAACAAAAACGTATCGCAGAGCGTCCTGACCGTCATGTTGACATAGGAAGTTACAAACGGTGGCAGATCGCCTACCTCAAAATACAAGGTATCGCCTACAACCGCGTTGATGGGAGGGGTAGAAGCTATCACTTCCATCACCGAAAGCGGCAGCACCACGGCCACTTGTACGTCCTCGGCCGTAGCGCCGCCGGTATTTACTGTAGACACTTGCATATCGGTAGTCACCAGGCAGCCCCGGAAAAACGGGGGCAGCCCCAGTTCTACGTGTAATTCGGGGCAATTGCTGAGCGACTGGAGCACCAGGGCGGCCTGGGGAGGGCCGGCAATGGTATCGGGGTTGAGCCACACGGTGTCCTGGCATACCGCCCAATTGGCTGTGGGAAACTGGGGGAGGTACAGCGCCAGTGCGCCGGTATCGAGGTAGCCGAAGCGGGCAATGCCGTCGGCTTCGGTGGCGCGCAGGGTGTTTTGCGTGGCAGCGCTAAGCCGCACCTGTACCGCTTCTACAGGTGTATCGCCGGCGTCGGCCTGGCAGTCGCCGTTTTGATCTAAAACCACCAGCGCCTGTATTTCTTCCGCGCCGCAGCTTTGCTCTACTTCCAGCGGGGTATTGCAGCCGGGGGCATTGTTTTCAATCAGCACGTTGTCGGAATCGTACAACAGTTTGTCGCATACGGCAAAAATGGCGCATTCGCTTAATACCGGATTGTCAAAAATCTCGATGGGCCCACCCACGGCATTGAGATTAGATAAGCCAAATAGACTGGACAAAAGTGGGTTTTCGCTGATAAACAACGACCCGGCTATGGAATCAAGCTGGCCCAGTCCGTTGAGGCTTTCCAGGGATTCGCAACCCGAAATGTTCAAAAAACCGCCTACATAAGCCAGGTTGTCCAGGCCGGCTAGACTGGTCAATGCATTATTTGTGCCAATAAAAAAGGTATTTCCGATGTGAACCAGATTTTGAAGCGGTAGTAGATCCTCCAACAGATAATTAGCCGTAAAATAAAACTGCCCCGCCACATAGACGAGGTTGTCTAAACCCGCCAATGACGGCAAACTATAGTTACTGGTGATGATCAAATGCCGGGGCACAGAAACAATATTGCTCAATGCCGTAATATCGACCAGCGAAGCATTGGTTTGGAGACTGAGGTCGGTACCGACCGACATCAATTGATTTAAGCCCGTTAAACTTACTAATGAAGGGTTGCCGATAATATCCACATAATCAAATACCTGGGTAATGTTATCAAGACCCGATAAGCTGGTCAATACGCCGTTCATTTGTACTGTTAGGCGGCCATAAATGGTACTGAGGCCTTCCAACCCGTGCAGGCTGGTTAGCGAGTTATTGTTTCTGATCCAGAGATACCCACCCAGATAGCTGAGTTGATCCAGTCCGGTCAGATCGATAAGGGAATTATTGATGTCAATTTGCAGGTAGCCATCCACCGATTGCAGGTTTGATAAACCCGACAGACTGCTAAGTGATTGATTGCCAAATAATTTTAAATAATCGCCGATAGAAGTGATCTGCTCCAATCCGGCTAGACTTTCCAGTGAATCATTACCGAAAATATAAAGAAACCCACCTATTGAGGTAATGCCGCTAAGGGCATTTAGGCTGGTAATATTGCTGTTGTTCGTCCCAATAGTCACGTTGCCTTCAATCACCGTACACCCCGGATAAAGTATTGCAAAGCTGTCAACTTGTGCCTGGGTGGTCATTACAATTCCACCCGGCAGGCAGGATTGCGCCAGGCTTGTCAAAGAAAAAAGGAGGGCAGCAAAGGTGGTAAGAAATGCCTTTTTCATCATAGCTGGTTTTAATATACTTCAAAGATGCAAGCATTGCGACGCTTCGGAAAGGACAATTTTTGTAATTTGTCGTTGAATTTATTGATAATTGTATTTTATTATATTGATAACCAATTATTTGTTTTATTTTTTGTGTAAAATTATGGCATGAAAAACAGCATATTGGTCAAAACCTGGGAAGCATTAACCGAAGCCCAACGCAGGCAGGTGGGCAAGGCCGTGCAGTCGCCCATGATTAATCAGCGCGAAGAGGTGGCGTTATTATTTGACTTTATTATAAAAAATGCCCACCATAAGTCTTTTACCAAAGAAGCTGCCTTTCAATTTATTTACCATAAAAAAACTTACCACGACGGCAAAATGCGCCATCTGATGGGTTACCTGCTGGAGGTCATTCGCCAGTGTCTGGCCTGGCAGGAGTGGTCGGGCGACGTCACAGACGTCAACCTGCGCTTGTGCCGGGTGTGGAAAAAGGCGGGGAATAAAGACTTCTGGGAGCGGGAATTGTTGCGCGCCAAATTGGAGCTTGAGAAATCGGATTTTCGCCACGACGGCTATTATTACCAGCGGTTTTTCCTCGAGCAGGAAACCTGGGAATTGGGCCGCCAAAAACATCGCGGCGGGGTAGACAATGTGGCCGATATCAACGGCGCATTTGCGGCTTATGTGGCTGTCAATTCACTGCGTCAGGGCTGCACCCTGCTGGCCCAGCAAACGCTGACAAACGTGTCGGCGAGTATTCCCTATTTACCCGAAACGCTCCGCCTGGTCGAACAGGGTTTTTTTTATCAAAATGAGGCCGTTACAACCTGGCATGCCAGTTACGTGGCCCTGGCCGAACCGGAACAGGAAGTTCATTTTATTCAATTAAAAAAACTACTTGCCCAAAACGGCGCCATTTTTCCCGAAGCCGACCTGCGCGATTTATATGTATTAGCGCTCAATGTGTGTATCAGGCGCATTAACGCCGCCGACAAAAAGTATATGCACGAAGCATTCGACCTGTACCGGGCCGGATTGGCACGCAAGGTATTTCTCGAAAACGGTTACTTGTCGAAAACCACTTATCGCAACGTACTCAATATAGCCGTCGCCGTAGGCGAATGGGAGTGGGCACGCGAATACCTCGATGCCTTCCGGGAGCACCTGCCTCCTCGCGAAAGCGACAATATCTACCGCTATAATCTGGCTACGTATTATTTTCGCAAGCGCGAGTACGGCCAGGCCCTCGAATTGCTTCGCCACGTGGAGCTTCGCGATATGCTCGAAAATTTTGACGCCCGCCGCATGATGCTGCGCATGTATTACGAATTGGGAGAAATTCAGGCTCTCGATTCTTTACTCGACAGCTTTGATATTTACCTGCGCCGCCACAAGGAAGGCGGCTACCACCGGGAGATGTACCGCAATTTTGTACGGTTTTTGAAAAAAATAATCGCCCCGGCCTTGCTCAGGAAGGGCGATAAGGAAAAACTAATGGCGGAAATTCGAGAGACGGAGTTGCTGGCCGAACGGGAGTGGCTGTTGTCGCTGTAGAGCCGCAAAATTTTGCGGCTCTACAGCCCAATCAATCACTGCCAGCACTGATACATCTTAATCGGCTTCGAGCCCTGGAGCGGCCCCTGGCAGCCGGCCAGCTCATAGGTGTGTTCGTAGCCGCCTATCAACAGGGCTTGCGTGCAGATCGCATTTCCGGGCACGCATACCCGAAGGGGCAGCCATTCTCGTTTTACGGAAGAGCCATTGGTTTTTGCTTCGCAGGGCGAAAAAAAGCCCGCTTGTACCGGTCCGCAAGTTGCATTTTTATATACCCGAAAAGTAGTGCCCCCCGCGCCGGTAAATTCCCCTTCCAGTTGCATTTGCGCAGCATCTGAAGTTGTAGCCAATTGATTGAGCTGGGCGTTGTTTACGGGTTCTACGTCAAATCGTATGGTCACCGGTTCTCCAAAGACGTTGACGCCCTGCATTTCATAAGCCTGAATATTATTGCCGGTAAAGGGATGGGCGCCCAGCGCTTCCAGAGCTGCGTCTAATTCAGTAGGAATAGCATACAGTACCTGTCGGGGTGCGTCGAGGTAGGCGGTCAATACGAGTTCTGCTGTAGGTTCGTCACACTCTTCTACAATTACGGTTTCTTTTTGGCAGGCCTGAAAGAAAATACCCAGACAAAGGGCGAGTAAAAACATCCAATACTTTTTCATGACTCCAGATTTTATGGTTAAAAATTGCTTTTCAACCTTATATCTGGAAATTCATGAAAATCTTACGCCCGGGTCTGGGAGTAGAGACGCATGATTTTGCGTCTCTACTCACCAGCCAATTCCGTAGTCCTCTCCGTGGTTACTCGATCCTCCCCAGAAGCTGCCGTGGGCCCAATCGAAAAAGATCGCATTGATAGGGCCGGAAGTGCGGCGGTCGAAGTCGAGCTTGTAGCCCATAGCACGAAGTTCCTTGCGCGTCCAGTCGGGGATTGACTCGTTGAGGGTCAGGGCGCCGGGTTTGGTTTCGTGTTTGCCAAACGAATTGCGCATCTGGTAGCTGGTGATATTGGCGGCTTCGGCGGCTTCCTGCACGTTCATGCCGAATTCGACTACATTGAGGAAGAACTGCAGCAGGTTTTGGTCCTGGCTGTCGCCGCCCTGTACGGCAAACGACAGGTAGGGTTTGCCGTCTTTCAAAGCCATGCTGGGCGTAAGGGTAGCGCGGGGTCGCTTGCCGGGTTCGAGTACGTTGAATGGGTTTTCGCGGGCATCAAGCACAAAACTCTGCAAACGCTGGCTCATGCCCACGCCGGTGCGACCGGCGATACAAGCGGGCACCCAGCCGCCGCTGGGGGTTATAGACACGACCCATCCCTCCTTGTCGGCGGCCTGCACGGTGGTCGTGCCGCCGAAAAAGTTGGGCGACACGGGTTGGTCGCCGCCGGTGAGTTTATTCCAGTCTTTGAGCAGATCCAAATACGGGTTGGTTTTGCCTTCGAAAGGGTAGGGGTCGCCCGGGCCGGCAGCGGGGTCGTTGCGCTGCAGGTTCATCTGTTCTACCCGCTTTTTGGCATATTCTTTCGATAGCAAACCTTTGATGGGCTCAACCGGCGGGAAGTAGGGGTCTCCGTAATAAAAATCGCGGTCGGCGAAGGCCAGGTTCATCACCTGGTAAAGGGTGTGGATATACCGGCTGCTGTTATAGCCCATCGCCTTGAGGTCGAAATGTTCGAGCATATTGAGCGCCTGGAGCATCACAGGACTTTGCACCCAATGGGTGAGTTTGTACACTTCGATGCCTTTGTAATCGGTTTTTACGGGTTCTTCGATATAAACTTTCCATTTGGCCAGGTCTTCCATCGTGATCAACCCGCCTTGTTCCTGGCAGCCGCGCACAAATTCCTGGGCGATATCGCCCTTGTAGAAACGATCGTAGGCGGCATAAATGGCTTCTTTGCGCGATTTGCCTGCCTGAAGGGCTTTGGTTTCGGCTTCCACCATTTTGCGGAGGGTTTCCAGCAGGTCGGCCTGGCGGAAGATCTCGCCGGCGGCGGGCGCTTCGCGGGGCTGCCCCAAGTGAGGGAGGTAAACAGCCTTGGAATAGGGCCAGGCTTTGATTTTTTCTTTGTTGTTTTCTATCGAATTGGCGGTTTGGGCCTCTATGGGGTAACCTTCGGCCATCTGCATGGCCGGCGCCAGCACGTCTTTGAGGCTCATGGTGCCGTATTCGGCGAGCATCGTAAGTAATCCGCCCGGCGTGCCCGGCGTTACGGCGGCCAGGGGGCCGAACTCGGGTGGGTAGGCGTAACCTTTTGATTTATAAAATTCGGGGGTGGCGCCGGTAGGCGCTACGCCGAGGGCGTTGATGCCGATTACTTTGCCTGTTTTGGGATTGTAGATCAGTGCCTGCGTTTCGCCGCCCCAGCTCAGTACGTCCCACATGGTACTGGTGGCCGCGAGCATAGCGCAGGCAGCGTCTACGGCGTTGCCGCCGCGCTGGAAGGTCATGGCCCCTGCCGTAGCCGCCAGGGGTTTGCCTGTGATGGCCATCCAGTGTTGGCCGTGTAATACGGGTTTTTGGGTGGGCTGGGCGTAAAGGCCGGTACTCAGTACGCCTATCACGAGTATAATTAGCAAGCGAAGCATAAGTTGGGCTTTTGATAAAGTTAAGGGTAATATTGTAAATAGACATATAATATCTATATTTGAGACGTCGTATTCAAGTCTTCCCTATATCATTCCCCACATTGTTTGATTAATCCAGGCTTATCGCATGACGCATGCCGATAATTGAGCCTTTTTTATTATAGACTATACTAAACCTCCAGGATTATGAACTTATTTTCTACACAAGCCTTAATCGGCTTGATGCTACTGCTTTTTCAGGGCACAACACCTCCGCGGCAGACAGCCCAACCGGTAAAAAGCAATAGAAGCGAGCACCTGATGCCCACAAAAGAAGGCGCCACGTCTTTTCTGTCGCCAATCGTCTCGGCTACAAAAACCGATGCACTCATAACCGATATGGGGGTCGTCGGCCCATCGCCCGGCGATATCATTGAATATACGGTGAGCATTTTCAATGACGGCGATATGGAAGCTACGGGTATCGTTTTTAACGACAACCTTGATGTCTATACTACGCTGGTCCCGGGGTCCCTGATCTGTTCGCCCGTGGCGTATCCCGATGCTTATGATGTATTAGGCAACGTGAAAATATCGGTGCCGGCTGCCTCCGGCTTGTTGGCCAACGATCAAAATCCCTGCGGTACCGGCGGCCCGCTCACGGTGACTTCGGTCAATACTACGGGCACGCAGGGGGAAGTGAGTTTCAACCCCGACGGGAGTTTTACCTTTAATCCGGCGCCTGGATTTACAGGAACCACTTTGTTTCAGTATATCGTGAGCAATGGCGTATTGGCCAATCAAGGCACGGTGGTTCTCAACGTATCCCGGCGTATCTGGTTTATCGACAATAGCCAACCCAATGGCGATGGTCGCCTGGGCACGCCGTTTAGCAGTATCGACAATTTTAACAGCGGCGCCGTCGGCGGCTCGATAGGCGACGTCATCTTTTTGTACCGGCAAACCGCTATGGATTATACGGGCGCCGGGCTGACGCTCAAAACCTACCAGGCTGTTATCGGCCAGGGCGCTTCTTCCGGTATTGTGGCGCTGACCGCTCTCCCCGTACCGCCATTTAGCGAAGCGCTGCCGGCAACCGGTGGCATGAATCCTGTCATTGCGCACAATGGCAATACTATTGCGCTTGCCAACAAGAACCAATTGCACGGGTTTGATATATCCAACTCTGGCGGTACCGGCATTTCAGGAAGCAGTTTAGATAGCCTGATCATCCGCGATCTGAGCGTAGCCAACTCTGCCGGCCCGGCATTGAGCCTGGCCAATGGTTATCTGGATGTTATTATTAAAAAATTAGACGCATCTAATGCCACTACCGGCTTCCTGATCGACAATACGACGGGGAGTTTCACGGTAGAAGGCGATAGCAATACCGCGGGCAGTGGCGGCACAGTACAAGACATCAGTGAGCGCGGAGCGGATATTCAGTCGGCAACAAATATCACGCTCAAAAACATGAATTTCACTAATGTCAATACGTCGAATGCCGGCAGCGCGCTGAAGATCGCGAATCTCCACGGAAACTGCTCGATCAGCAATTCAACTTTCTCGACGCCTGCCGACGGCCTGGTGGAAATAATCAACAATGCGTCCTCTGGCGCGTTTTCCCTTTCTGTAAATGATTGCACCTTCTCCGATACCTATAGCAGTACGCATAGCGGGCAGGGCATTTATATAAAAACCGAAAACGCCCTTGTCAATACGGTAAACATCGACGGATGCGAATTCCTGCGGCTCAAAGGCCAAAGTGTCAATATGAGCGCCAACGCCGGCACATTAAACGCCAACGTGACCGATTGCACTTTCGACAAGGATACCCAGATAAAAATGGGCGGAGTGGAAATCAGACCGCAGGGCACGGCTACCGTAAATATCAATACCCTGCGCAATACGATGATCCTCGCCGGCGGCACAGCCGTGCTAATCGAAGGCGAAGACAACAGCGTTTACCAGGCGCGCGTCAACAATAACAACATTACCGGCCCGGGCGCTTGCACCGATTGCGTGTTAGCCGGCAGCGTCGAGACTGTCGACTGCAATTGTTTTGGCGACGCCATCACTATTCGGTCTACCGACAATTCCAGCGGAAAAGCAGAAGTGGCCCAGAATGCGATAAACGAGTTGGATTACGACGCCAGAGGGGTATTCGCAAATGCCCTGAATGAAGCGGATCTGAATATTTTAATTTCAAATAATACAATTAATCTGGCAGGCGACTCGCGGCATGTCATTGCTGTGGTTAGCGGCCCCACTGACGCCACTAAAGCTTCGAGTGTTTGCGCCAATGTGGTCAATAATGCGACCTCCTTTTCGGGCACAGGCCCTCAATCTTTTCTGGCGCACTTCCTCGTACAAGCCTCTAATGCAGGGTCTACCGTGAATTTGCAGGGTGCAGGGATTACAACGGATGCGGTGTGGAACGGCAACGGAAATACCCCCATGTCCCCCACGGCGGTCATCGACAGCGTCAATACCTTCGGAATAATTAACCTGGGGCAAACTTGCACGTACACCCTGACGCACCCCACGGCTCTCGCCACCCAGGAAGATGAGCTTGTACAGGTAGGCAGCATACCGGTGAATTCGCTGCTTTCGCAAAATAACCAGCAGAGCAATGTTGCCGCTCAAACGACAACCCAAACGACCGGCGACACCGATACGCCGACCTCACAAGCTCTGAGCATGATGGACATGGTATCCGTGGGGCCTTTCAACCTGCCCCCTTATGCCGGCGCGCTTATCATCAAATTCAGAGCAGCCATAAACACCTCCATTCCTGTGGGCGTTTGCCAGGTGAGCAACCAGGGCGTTATCAGCGGTGACAACTTTGCCTCCGTATTGACCGACGATCCTGATGCCGGCGGTTTGCAAGACCCCACGGTGACCCTACTGCGGATACAGCCCTCCATCACAAGTTGCCAACCTAATATTGTGGTATCTACCGACCCAGGCGAATGTACGGCCACCGTCAATCTGAATACTACGGCAATAGGTTGCCCGGCGCCCAACATCATCTACCAGATCGGCATTACCCCAATTTCTTCGACACATGCCTTTCCCATTGGTCTGAGCACGGTAACGGTGTTTGTGTCCAACGGTGTTTTGCCCAATGCTTTTTGTTCGTTTAAAGTGATCGTGTTCGATAATCAAGGGCCGGAAATCAGTTGCCCCTCGGGCACGCAAACGCTGATAACCAATACGAGCAATTGCACCTACGTCGTACAAGGCGCCGAATTAGACCCGCCGGTAGACGGCAATTGCCAGGGCTACACGCTTACCAATAACTATACCGGTACATCTACCCTTGCCGGTGTGACATTGCCGGCAGGTTCATTTTCCGTCACCTGGACCGCCATTGACAACGCTGGTTTGCAGGACGTTTGCACGGTATCTTACCAAGTGGTCGACGACGAGCTGAGCATCACCTGTCCGCCTGCTATTACCACGCCATGCAGTATTGCAGATGTGCCGCCCTACAGCAGCATCAGCGCATTTTTGGCTGCCGGCGGCGATGTGTCTGACAACTGCGGCATCAACTTTGCCAGCTTTGCCTTGCAGAGCGAGACGGGCGGCCCCGTCAATTACGTTCGCACCTACAAGATCAGCGATTTTGGGGGTCAGACCACTACCTGCACCCAAAATGTGACGGTCAACGACAACGTGCCGCCCGTGATGACGGCTGGAACCATTGCAGCTTGTTACACCTCCGTAGCGGCTGCTGAGTCGGCTGCCCTGGGTGCTACTACTGCCATCGATGGTTGCCCGGGTTCAGTGGGCAAAATGGTTTCCACTTCCGGTACCTGCTCGGCGGTTATTACGGTTACCGCCACCGATGTGGCCGGCAACCCGGCCTCTGTTACGTATACTACCCGTATCGACAATACACCGCCTACGGTCACGCAAGGCACGATCGCGGCTTGTTATCCCTCGGCGGCAGCGGCGCAGGCCGCGGCCCTGGCGGCCACGACGGCCACCGACAACTGCCCCGGCGCCCTCACGGAAATTGCCGTAGTGGCAGGTACTTGTTCGGCTGTCGTTACTGTAACCACTACCGACCAATGCGGCAACAGTACCGTTGTTACCTACAATACGCGTATAGATAATGCTGCGCCGACGACCACACAAGGTACGATAGCCGCTTGTTATACGACCGTTGCGGCTGCGGAAGCTGCTGCCATAGCTGCTACCACGGCTGTTGACGGCTGCCCCGGCACGGTTTCCAAAACGGCGACTACAACGGGTACCTGCCCGGCAACGATCATCGTCACCGCCACCGATCAATGCGGCAATAGCGCCCAGCGGACCTACACCACCAAAATAGATACTGCACCGCCCACCGTTACGGCGGGCAGTGTGGCGGCATGTTACAATTCCGTGGCTGCTGCGCAGGCCGCCGCTGTGGCTGCGACTATAGCCAACGACAATTGTACCGGCCCGATAACCAAAACGGCTGTCGTAGTTGGTACCTGCTCGGCAGTAATTACCGTGACGGCCTCCGACGCCTGCGGCAATAGCGCCTCGGTGACCTACAATACCCGCGTAGATATTACCGGCCCGACAATTACTACGGGTACTATTGCGGCCTGCTACCCCTCGCTATCGGCGGCGCAAGCTGCTGCGTTGGCTGCTACTACCTATACAGATAATTGTCCGGGCGCCGTGACAACCTCCGTGACCAGTACGGGATCTTGCCCCACCACCATCACCGTTACCGCTACCGACGGCTGCGGCAATTCCTCTTCGACGTCCTATGTTACGCGTATCGACAATACACCGCCGGTGATATCGTGCAAAAACTCGACCGTAACGCTCAATAACGTGGGCACTTATACGCTGGTTGCCGCCGACGTGCTCAACCTGGGCGCTACCTCCGACAACTGCGGCGAATACACCGTGACCATGAGCCCCAGCACCTTTACCTGCGCCGACAGAAACCTGACCATTCCCGTTACGGTGACGGTGAGCGACGTGTGCGGCAACAGCAGTACCTGTACATCCCAGATAACGGTAATTGAAGTGACCACCCTGCCTTTCGGCTGGACCGGCGCCAACATAGGCACTAATGCCATGGGTAGTTCATCGTATTTGCCCTGCAGCCAATTCGGCACATTCGTACTCAGCTCAAAAGGATACACCACCAACCTGACCGACGTGCAGCGCGTGGTGTACCAAACCCTGTGCGGCAATTCGACGATCATAGCCCGGGTTACCGGTCTTTCTCCGCTACAGGGATGGGCGGGCATACAAATGCGCGAGAGCACCTCGCAGGGGTCGAGGAAGTTTACCGTCAAAACACAGCTAAGCACCATCATCAGGAGAGAGGCGCGGGCCAACAATTTCGGGCCCACCAATACCCTCCAGATAGGGGTGCTACTCGAACACACCTGGTTGCGCATAACCCGCAACGGCAACACCTTCACGGCCTGGAGTTCGCCCGACGGCGCCACCTGGACACTGCGCAATACGGCTACCTTCTTTATGGCCGGCTGCCTGCAGGTGGGCATGTTTGTAGAAAGCTACAACAACCTGGCCACCACAACGGCTACTTTTGACAACGTGTCTGTGACAGGCAATCCTTTCCCCCTTGCCGGACCCGGCGTCGACAATACACTGGAAGAGCAGGCCAAAGTAAAAATATTCCCCAACCCCACCAGCGGCGAAGTGACCATCGACCTGGGGGAGTTGAGCGGCAAGCCTGTGCAGGTACAAATATTCAACACCCAGGGTCAGCAAATTGAGACCTACCAATTTGGCGAAGCCCTCGAACAAGAGCGAATAGACCTGTCGCCCTATAGCGAAGGGGTGTATTGGATACGCGTTCAGGCCGAAGGTATGGCGCCTGTAACTGAAAAAATATTTAAAGGAAAATCGACCATACGCCCGTAGCGCCGCAAAATTTTGCGGCGCTACCAGAGGCCCCCGCAGACCGTTTTGGCGGTTTGTGGGGGCCTTTTTTTTTATTATTCCCTGACGTGAAATTTCATAAGAAATTAATTGTAGGGGTAACAAAAGTAGTTGGTTGGGGATGGTTCTTTGACAAACAGCTTCAAAACACTTTTAACAGCACGCCATGAAACTGAAAATTGTGCAAAGAAAGAGAAGAGAAAAATGCGCAGGAATTTCACACATTAACCAAAAAATTAAATAAAATGATCAATCAAAATTGGGTTTTTGGACGAAACGCAGGCTTGGATTTTTCTACTGCTAATACTGCCAATCCGCCTACGCCTACATCAGGATTCATGATAAATACCTTTGAAGGTTGTGCATCAATTTCAGATGCAAATGGCAACTTACTCTTTTACACAGATGGGTTGACGGTATGGGATAGTAGTAATAAAGTAAGAGTAACTGGATTATTAGGCGACCCATCCTCTACTCAATCGTCCATTATTATTCCTGACCCTGCCGACAGCAACCAGTATTACATTTTTACGATAGATGGGTCGTCCAATCCAATACCGCCATTTAATCATTTTAACGGCGGTTTACTTCATGTTGGCACATGGAACTTTACGCAATTATCGTCACTGATGACATTGCCAGGTACTACCGGTTTTTCGCCGGCAGAAAAAATTACAGCCGTTCAGCACAGGAATTGTAAAGACTTTTGGGTAACCACCATTCTTCAGGAAGGAACGGATGGTACTACTACGGGTAGCGGTGTCGGAAATGGACAAGGAACTTTCAGGGTTTTTTCGGTGAATTCCAGCGGAGTTCAGCATGTGGGAGACACCCCAATGAAGATTAGAGTCCATGAGCTTGGATATCTGAAAGGTAGTCCTAATGGCCAAATGCTTGCTATTGCGAACGGACAAAATAATAATGTGCTCGTTTATCCATTTGATAATGCTACAGGGGCGATCAATATTGGCGGATTAAGAACAGTAAACGTTCCTAATACGCCACAAGACATCAACAGGACTGTATACGGTGTTGAGTTTTCTCCTGATAGCAATGTGTTATACTATGGAAACCTTGAACCAGGTACGCCAGGGTATATTTTTCAAGTAGATTTATCTGTTCCGTTGCTAACTTCAACACTAGTTGGTACTATCCCTAATGCGGGGGGGAGGTATGCTATTGGCGCCCTGCAATTAGGACAGGATGGGCGTATTTATTTTGCCAGAGACGGAGAAAATCAATTGGGTGCGATACTCAATCCCAATGTACTTGGGGTAGGCTGCAATGTGAACAATAGCTATATCACGCTTCCACAAAGAACGACCGTATACTTGGGATTACCCAACCTTCTACCTAACCCTTGCGAGGATCCATGTGATTGCGGATGTACAGGGTGTAATAAAGATGCGGAGGCTCAAAACGAAGAGTTGATTGAGCGTGCGAAGACTAAATATTTCACGATCAAATCTAAAAGCACATGCTCAAACCCCTTTGGTGAACATTGCGAAAGCAGCGCTGTAAACAGCAATGTTAATTTTGAGCCTTGTTTCTATTTTCATTGGGGTGACGGGAGTAATGACCAAATTGAGGAGCACGATACGGAAGTGTTTTATATAACTGTTTGCAACCCGTTCAAAGATGTCCGGTACAATGAATTCAGAATAACGAAAGTAACCCTGATTCCCAGTACTCATCCCATTGACAAAATACAAATTGTGCCAGATAGATTTATCTGTCTGGATTGTCTTGAACCATGCTCTTGCCAGACCAGAGAATTTGCAATGATCACGAGAGCAAACAATACTGCGGGGAATTATGCAGTGGAAGTAGAATATTGTTATGGTCATTTATCCATAATCACGGGTAAGAGCAAAGGCAAGGTAAGTTTCGATATTGAAATCACAGAAGATTAAGAATGATTTCCGATTGGTGACACTACTGCCGGATTGTTGCCGGGTTGTCGACTATACATACATGGCAACACGAAAGCAGTAGTGATTCATCATATGTATTACCTTAATAAAGATTGACGACATGAAAAAGACCATTTTTTTTCTCTTTGTTGTATGTACAGTGGCCTCCTGTCAGCACCATTTATATACTTGGCAGGTAGGAGAAGTAAGTAATGAAGTCGCAAAAACATTTCAATCGGCCCAAAAAACTCAATTAAAACTCATTTTCGAGAGCCAGTCTTATTGTATAATGGCACACGGAATTGAATTAAAAGTTTATACAAACGGCTCATTGGTAGATGATCAGGTTATTTATTCGTTACCTGCTACAAAAACAATAAGTATTCCGAAAAATGCCCCTATTGAGGTAAAAACCAAGAGTATACCATTATCCAACGGGAATACTTGTAAAAGATTAGGAAATGTGTTATGCAAGCTTTATTACTAGTAAGGCTAAGCTTCTCGATTATCGGAAAGCGAGTAGAATTGAAAAAAAATAAAGCCGAATTTTTGAGATTTCCCACAAATTAAAAAACAAGCCACATGAAAAATCTAATTATTGTTTTTTTTGCTGTTCTTTTTTCATTTGCAGGTTGCAAAATTCTGCGCCAGCAAGGGGGTAGTTTGATAAAGAAAGAAATTCGTTTTTGTGGCGAATTCATGCATGGCGACCAACCTGCTTCAAAATGCGAATGCATGGCTGAGGAAATGCGTGATGCTACAGGACAAATTGTCAAAACACCTAAGTATTCATGGTTTGATCGGTTTGGTAATAAGTATTGCAACCTATATATCGAAGATCCTTGTTCCTCCTTGGGTAGTGGCGAAAGATCTATTGTGCCCGGAGTAAATTTCTCCGGCACTCCGAATCGGACGAGTTCAGGCGGATTATTCGATCTCTATGTTTCTGATCTTCAAAACGGATTGACTTCTGGTTTTGGCGACCCATCGAACATCATTTATCTTGACGTGTTAACACAGGTATTTAGCGATATAGATGCAATGCTGGTGAAACCCTCCACTTCATGCGGTAATCCCTTTGTACCGGTCAATATTGAAATTCAATCAATGAATAGTCCCGGTTCGGGAATTTTAGGCGAGGCATCGCCCTATTGGGAAAATTTAGGCGAAACGAATGGAATCATTCATAATGAAGTATGGAAAGGTATCTGCAGCGGAGCAAATGACCCTGCCCTCTGGGATGGCTACATCAGGATCAACCTTGGGTATAATAATTGGTATACCGGATACGCCGGTACCGTACCTGCCGGCAAAGTAGATTTATATACGGTAGTCTTACACGAAGTCTTGCACGCTATGGGTTTTGCCTCATTAATTGCTGATAATGGGAAAAGCAAGAAACTGACAAATTTGGGCGCTCCATCCGATATTTATAATATTTTTGACCAGTTTTTAACATTCGACAATGCTCCTTTGATTATCAATAATACGGCTTTAATAACAAATTCAGGATCATATAATACTTCGTATAATTCAAACTCAAACCCCGTTACGGACTTGCGTTCCGGCTGTCAAAATCCATTGCCGACAGGCCCTGATATCAAATTCAAAGGTATTTATAATTTGTCAACGTATGCCTATGCCCCGAACAACTGGTCTAACGGCTCGAGTCTTTCTCATTTTCAAATTGGATGTGACGGATTATCCACCCCACAATTTGTTATGAATCCATCTATATCAACAGGGCAGGCAAGACGGATTAAGCCGGAAGAAGCCAATGCGCTTTGTGATATGGGATACAAACTTACGGGAACTTATGGAACGCCGTTGTTGGATGTCGGAGGTGGCACAAACCCTAATATTCTAAGTATCCCTTCATGTGGGCAATTGCTTGTAGCAGTGGATGATAACGGCCCGTGTTGTCAAAATACGAACTTTATTATTCAGTCCTGTCCGGGAAACATATTAACAATTACAAGTAGTAATTTAATATGTAATGACGTGTTTTCAGGTACGGTTACTGTGGTTGATTTTGAACATATTTTGACGGGGACTCCGGTCCCGCAGGTGGGGACTGACTTCGTTTATACACCCACGCAGTTGGGAACGGAAGTTTTTAGATATAGAATACAAGACAATTCAGGGAATACAAGCAATTATGCCTATGTTAGGGTACAAATAACCGGGTGTACTTCCATTACTTGTCCGCCTATCACTAATTTTTGCAATCTAATATGCAACCCCGACCTGATTGATGATGACAATAATTGTATTCCACCATGCTCTTTTAATAATTTAAGCGGAGGGAGTTGTCTGGAAGGTTGGGGTTGCTTTTTGGGAACGCCAGACTTTTTTGTCAATTCTTGCTCCGGCCCTTCAACTAATAATCAGAATATACCTGGCTCACAAGGTGGGAAAGTACATCTTTTGGGAATGCATATATATTCCGTTGCTGGGCCCGGTGATGAAGGAATAGCGACGCCCGTTAACGTATCGGGCGGTAAAAAATACATATTTTCAATAAATGGCCTCAAAATGTTTAAGGATATTATTTCATGGGGACATTCTGCAGGAATTGAGGTTGGATTGATAAACGATAATGATATATTTTGGCCTCCGTGTAGTACTAAGCCAATCTTGCCCGCAACGCTTCAAACTATAATTGAATTACCCCCGACTGCTATCGTCAGCAATTGGAATCAATTTGTAGTTTGTTTTGATGCTACTACTGATTTTGACCGACTCTTTCTTTTGGGCTTAAGATATCACACTGCTCCCGATGGTAGCGGAGTTACCGGGAGTTCATTTATTGATTTGATTGAACTGATTGAAGACAAAATGGAGCTGATTCCAACCGCATATTCTATTCAATGCGGACAATCACTGACAATAGGCGATAATCTGTGTTCCATTACTAATATGAATTATTCCTGGTGGGATATTACCAATCCCGGTAGCACTATACAACTCACCAATGGTACGACAATTTTAGCGTCGGGGGTTAGCATTCCTGCCGGCAACACCAACGGCTCTCAAATACAGGTATCTCCCAATCAAAGCCGAATTTATGAACTACGTCGAAGGGTAATTTCATCCAATGGCGTCCCGATTGCCATGAACAATTGCGATAAGGATGTGCAGATAAATGTTACAGTCAGCACTAATATTAACATTCAGAAAAATGTGACATCGGGAACAAATGTTATTCCTGGAAGCTCGGTGCAGTTTCAACTAGTCGTAACAAATTCGACGGGAAATGCCTTAACTAATGTAAATATCAATGATGTGCTTAATCCCGATTTATTAGTTGGTACGCTGTTTGTTGCATCTAATTCAAATCTATCATATTCAGTTATTGGGAATACGATTGATTTTGTTATTTTAAATTTGCCTGACGGCGCCTCTGAAACTATTGACTACTCTGTTCAACTCAATCCTTCTACTACGCAAACTGCTATCACTAATTGTGCAAGAGTTGAATATGCCGGATGTTATCAAGAGGATTGTGTCGATCTTGCAATTGGCGCCTGTACTTGCCCGGGTTGGCCGCAAAGTATTCCCAATGGTTCAAGAAACCCCACTGCAGAAATACAAGTAGCTTCAAATGGCGATGTGTATGTTACGGGGGGCCTTGATGCGCCTTCATCAATTGTCAACTGTGGAAATACCTTTAATATTTCAGGCCCAGGCGGGTTCGTAGCTAAATACAACTCATGCGGAAAATTGATCTGGGTTGAATCTCTCCCCATGCCTGGCGTCGACCTGGCCTTGTTTGAAGCAGGCGGCACGACAAACCTGTACGTAATAGGGCACAAAGAAGTAACTCCTTTCGGCTCGTTTATTGCGAGATTAATTGACAATGGCGCTTCTATTACTCCAGGATGGATCCACAACATGCCGGGAATGAATAACGCAAATGCAATAGACCTTGATAATGCTGGTAATTTGTATGTTATCGGAGATTATAGAACAAGTATCAACATACCAGGAGGTGGTCCTGCTTTTTCGACCGCTAATGATTTCGCCGTATTTATTGCTAAATTTAATACGGCAGGAGTCCATACCTGGTCAGAGAATATTGTAAATTCAGGTACGGTTATTCCAGCATGTGGTATAAATGCGTTAAGCCTTCAAGGGAAGGGTATTTCTGTCAACGAAACAGGAAGTGTCATTTATGCATTGGGGGGCGGTCATAATGCTACTGTTCTATTTTCAAATTGCACGCTCACTATTACTCCAACAAACGTATTTTGCTCAGGCGGAGATATTTTTGTAGCAGCATACGAAGGAGGTGGATCTTCGTATTCGTGTCAGTGGGTCGATAAAGTATCTGGGGTTGGAACCAATGCAGCAAGTGGGATCGCTTGTAATAAAAATACGACCTATTTCTATTTCGCCGGATGGGCAACAAATACCTCTACGTCTTCATCTGGATTTGGCTTGCCTCCGCTTGCCGGCCCCCCTAATGACACACGAGGCCATTTTATTGCCAGTTATCAATATTTGCCGAACGTAGGAGGCAGTTTTCAATCTGTATACAGAGATGATTTTACAAGTCAACCTCAGTATACCGATCATTTTGAAGATGTATTTTGGGATAAAAACAACGATCAACTTTATGTAACCGCTACCCAAGATGAACAAGGAAAAACTTATTTACACAAACATAATCCAAATTTAATTTCATCGTCGATTTGGGTAATTCCGCAACCGACAATTGATGGCGCATACGGCCACTCAAGTGTCGCTACAAACGGACTACCAAATGGCAACGGCTTCATGGAAGTTTTTATGACGGGTAATCATAATAATGGTGTTATTTTTAATGTCAATACCATTGGTGGAGTTGTTCCAGTTTCATACCCCCATACCGGAATTTTTATTTTGAAGATTGAGGACCACGGTATGAACGCCATTATTAAAGAATAAATTTCCTATGCGCTCCTTCTCAATCTGACAATTTATACTTCGCGCCGCCAAGTTTTGGGCATGACCTAAGCTCGGGCGCGACCCCGCCCAAAGCGGGGCGCAAAGCCGGAAAAGTTATGCTCATAACTTGACGGCGTGCGGTATAAGCACGTTCCGTAGCAATGAGGTATTATTTTTTTCAAAATAGGGATACAGGCGGGGTAACAAATATTCAGGTTAAGGTATAATTTATAGCTCGCACTGCCAAGTTTTGGGCATGACCCAAGCTCGGGTGCGAGCTATAATACCGCAAAGTCTGTTATAAATGAATAACGATAAAACCCTTCACAACATGAAAAAGCTGGCTTTCTTTTTCTTCTCGCTGCTGTTCGTTTTTACCCTTTACAATTTCTGGCAGGGGGCGCCGCCCTGGTATTATGATATTGAGACGGACATGACTTCCTCAACCGGCTGCATTGCGGGCACTGTAAGTTGCCAGGAGTTTGAAGCATCGAGTATTCCTGATAACATTAATGATAAGCTCAATAGGCCATATCACTATGTCTGGTTTTATAGCGATGGTATGTTTGACTCCGACTACTTCACAACTTCACCCGGTGATAATACCTTAGACGCCATCCATGCGTTCCCTTCAGCAAATGATAACAATGCCATACTCCAGCTTGTGCCTACCTATGACGACAAAGACAAGCCCAAACACTACAACATTGGAAATACCAATTTTATACCCTCCGACCCTACTCCAATAACTAACGGGCGTGAGATCCATCTGTTCCATTTTCTTACCCCCAGGCGGGGTGATAGCCTCATCTATGTATTGCAATACGGCAATAAATATTCTCCTCCAACCAAGGGCCATATTCGAATCGAATTCGACAAGAATGCCATGCGGATTGATACAATCTACACCTTTAAAGGGGAAGCCAAAACTGATTTGTTGGATAGTATCAATACTGCCGGAGAACTGGAGATCACATATAACGAATTGGATTCCGGGAGTTATAGAAATATATTTATCGTTCTTAAATTTCTTGAAAATGCCCCTGATAGCATAAATACGGTTTCATTTCCATTGGAACTATATGCTGAAAAAGAAGGAGAAGAACCCTATACCAAGGTGGATACCCTTGTTTTGGATTTCTTAGCCTCTGATGCACCCCACGACCCCAACTACATTATCGCCAATAAAAAGGGGTTATGCCCTGACCCAATTCCTGACCACCTTATTTATAAGATTGGGTTTCAAAATATAGGTGCGGGTGTTTGCAACAAAGTGACTATTAAAGAAACCTTGCCGATTAACTTTCTTTTAGACGCTACTGGAAAAGATATCGTGATGCTCAAACCTCCGGGATTGAATTTTGATTCTATTAATACAAAAACGCGCGAAATCGTTTGGACTTTGACCAATAATGATTTCCTCAAATTTGATGGTAGCAAAGCTCACCTGTTGCAAGGTACCTCTGGTATGACAAAAGGGTTTACAGAAGAAGATACAAAAGACTACATCTTGTTCAGGGTCACCTTCGACAAAAATATCCCCCTAATCCCCTGTAGCGCCATCCCCAACCGCGCAGAGATCATTTTTGAAGATCTCGAACCCATCGTCACCAACGATTATATCGCTACCATTAAGTGTACCAATTGCGATAGTTGCACCACCACACCTGGTATAGAAGTATTGCCGGCGGTAAAAATGAAAAAAGGCAAGACCGTCACCCTGCAACTGCCAAAAAATAAAACCCAATTCGCCACCCACTACACCTGGTATCCCCCCCTTGGACTGGACGACCCCGGTAGCGCTACACCTAAGGCAACTCTTAATAAAAATACGGTGTACACCGCCATAGCTTCCGGTGGCTGCCGGCAGGAAATTTTCAAGGTGCCGGTTATGGTCACGGCAAAAGCAAAATGTGCCTGCAAAGGCTTCTGGCACTGCCTCTGGCACTGCAAATGGTGGCTGCTGTTCATCATCCTGGCCCTGATAGCCTGGCTGCTGCTGCGCAGGCGCGGGGGGGAGGCGTAAGCCGTTCTCTGTTCTCTGTTTGGTTAGGTAGAGACAAATCATGATTTGTCTCTACTGGCAAAGATAAGGAACGGATAACAGACAACCGACAAACCGACAACCGACAACGGATAACTGACATTAATCATACCCCCCTTCTGACTTTCCTCAGCAACCGGTATCGGCCCGGTCAATAACTTTGCCTTAGGAAAACGTTTTCATCATTTTCTAAAGCAAAAGCCGTGCCCAAACGACTTGTCGACAAGTATAATATCCCCGCGCCCCGCTATACCAGCTATCCTACTGTGCCATACTGGGAAGCCGCTCAAATCGACGCTACCGACTGGAGCGATCGCGTAGGCGCGGCTTTCCATAGCCGGAAGGAACTGAGCCTGTATATCCACTTGCCCTATTGCGAACAACTGTGCACCTACTGCGGATGCAATAAACACATTACTACCAATCATCGCGTAGAACAACCCTATATCAATAGTGTATTGGCCGAATGGGCCATGTATACCCGGCTTTTGGGCGAACGCCCCGTGTTGCGCGAATTGCATCTCGGCGGCGGCACGCCTACGTTCTTTTCGCCTGACAACCTGGCTTGCCTCATCGAGGGTATCCTGGCCGGCGCCGATGTGGCCCCGCAGACCGAATTCAGTTTCGAAGCCCACCCCTTTTCTACTACCCATGCACATTTAGCTACCCTGCGCCGACTGGGCTTCAACCGGATCAGCGTGGGCGTACAGGACGTATCCCCCGAAATCCTGGCGATCATCAACCGCGCGCAGACGGTCGAGCAGGTCGAAAACGTGACCCGCTGGGCCCGCGAACTGGGCTACGAGTCGGTCAACTTTGACCTTATCTTCGGACTGCCGCTGCAAACCCCCGCCCATATCAGCGATACCATGCAACTGGTAGGCCGCCTGCGGCCCGAACGCATCGCCTTCTACAGCTACGCCCACGTGCCTTGGGTCAAACCCAGCCAGCGCGCCTACTCCGAAGCCGACCTGCCCGAAGGTGAAGCCAAAAGAGCCTTGTATGAATGGGGCCGCGAACTCCTCGAACGCGAGGGATATGTAGAAATAGGCCTCGACCACTTCGCCATACCCGGCGACAGCCTATACCTAAGCATGCAAGAGGGCACGCTACACCGCAACTTTATGGGCTACACACCCTACAGCACCCGGCTTTGCATCGGTCTGGGCGCCTCGGCCATCGGCGACACCTGGGACGCCTACGCACAAAACGAAAAACGTATCGCCGACTACCAGCAACGAATAGCCAAGGGCGAACTACCCCTCACCAAGGGGCACCTGCTTTCGCCCGAAGACCAGATCCTGCGCGAACATATCCTGCACCTGATGTGCCAGGGTTTTACCACTTGGGAAGATCCCCGTCTGCAATGTTACGCCTTGTGGGAAGGACTCGAACGATTGACCGAAATGGACGAAGACGGACTGGTAAGCCGCTCGCCGTATCAACTGCGCGTGACCGAGGCCGGACTGCCCTTCCTGCGAAATATCTGCCTGGCGCTGGATGCGCGCTATTGGCGCGCCCAGCCGGAGGCGCAATTATTTAGTAAAGTGGTTTAAATTTTCAAATTATGAAAAAGCAAACCGGTATCTGGCTCGACGCCAGACAAGCTTTCCTTATCCACCTGCTTGACGGGAAAATGGAGCATTATCAACATATAAAGTCCGATTTCGACGAAGGCCGCATTAAAGGCGGAGCCCGCTCAAGCACGCCCTGGGGCCCGCAAGACACGACCTCTGAAACCAAAATCCTGGAACGCAAAAAACACCAGTTGAACGAATATTTCGAACGACTGAAAGATCAGGTACTGGACAGCGAAGCACTCTTCGTGTTCGGCCCTTCAGAAGCTAAAATTGGACTGGAGAAAGCTATAAAAGAAGACAAAAACTTCAAACCAGCTCTGCTGGCCGTAGAACCCGCCGATCAAATGACCCAAAATCAAATGATCGCCAGGGTGAAGAAGTTTTTTGGATTTTAGATTTCGGAATTCGGATTTTTCAAGGATAAATCCGAATTCCGAAATCGCAAATCCGAAATTGCTCCGTTAATCCAGGGTAACTGCCACATTCCCCCTCTTCCGCCCCGTATCCACATACCGGTGCGCCTCGGCCATTTGTGCAAACGCAAAGCGCTTATCGATAACCGCTTTCATTTCACCTGATTCCAGGAGTTGCTTCAGGAAATTCATGTCCTCCGCGGAAGTACTGGCTGTTCCGTTCACTATTTTGATAGAGCTTGTCATCGAGACCCATAAAGCTTGAAGCCCCTGTTTTACCAAAGCAGATCCTAATAGCAGGGCGCCATTTTTGTGGAGCAGGTTGGCTAAAGCAAAAACAGATACCTTGCCCACGGTGTCAAAAACCACATCGTACTTTTCACTAATGGCAGATATATTGGTTTTGGTATAATCGATCACGTGATGAGCGCCGAGAGATTTTACAAGTTCTGCATTTGCCGCACTGCATACGCCCGTTACTTCTGCGCCGTAATACCGGGCGAGTTGCACCGCCGCAGTACCCACCGCCCCTGATGCGCCGTAAATAAGCACTTTTTGACCCGGCCGGATATTTGCTTTTTTGAAAAAATGCAGCGCCGTATGGCCGCCAAAAGGAATAACCGCCGCTTCTTCAAAGGTCATATTGGCGGGTTTTATGGCCAAACCCGCGTCTTCCGGCAAGCATATATATTCTGCATACGTCCCCATATTAAAGCTGGCCAGGCCGAACACCTGGTCGCCCTTTTTGTACCGTGTAACGGCTTTTCCGAGGGCTTCCACTTCACCCGCCAGCACGATGCCGAGAATATTTATTTTGGTGGGTTTTAATAGTCCGTACACCAGCCTGACCAAAAACGGGTCGGCTTTTCGCAGGCGCACATCCGCTGTATTTACGGCAGTAGCTTTAATTTTTATCAAAATTTCCTGGTCAGTGGGTACCGGTTTTTCCACTTCTTCGAGTTGGAGCACCTCGGGCGGGCCGTATTGGCGGTAGGTGATGGCTTTCATAATGCGATTTGTTGTTAATTACGATTGAAAAGACGATGCAAGAACGGCCTATGCGAGTTACCAACCGAATACAACTCGACAGAGCAGGGGAAAGTGTCGACAGATAGGAAAGGTTGTCTGTTGTCGGTTGTCCGTTGTCCGTTGTCCGTTCTCGGTTGTCTGTTCTCTGTTGTCCGTTCATTATAAAACTTTACCGAGAACAGAGAACCGAGAACAGACATTGCCGCAAGGAGGTGACATCTTTCGAGGCACGAGAAAGGTGTAATCTCCTCACGTATCGGCTTGGTTCAAAGTCCAGCTTGGCATTCCGGAACTCTATTCTCCTTTAAGCATTTTCAAAAAAGCACTACTGCTAATAATCTTCACTTTCGGAAACTCAACATCTTCCAAGACGTGGAAGTGTCTATCGTCCGTGACGATAAAATCGGCATTGGCTGCAATGGCACAATCCACAAATTTATTGTCATCTGGATCAGCGGAGATGAGCTGCCAGAAATAATACTTGTTAACTAGCACAAGATTAGGCAGGATTTCGAGCACATCAAGAGCCAAAGCGGCCACTTGTGCATTGGCTTTACGCTGGAAGACTTCCTCGTATTCGTTTAGAATATCTGAAGTCAGGCACGCTTCATAAGTTCCCTCGATTAGCGCTAAAAAAATTACATGACTCTTGGAAGTATGAGGGAGTGCAGCCAATAATACGTTCGTGTCGAGAACAACCCTCACGAATCAGATTGATTTGAAGCATCTTGCGAGCGATAGGGCGTCCGGTCGTGCCCTTTTCCCCACATCTCAATATCTTCCTGAGAAGGGTTAAGTTGATCTATAGCTTGTTGTAAACGGCGATAGCGAAAATCAATTAACACCCGGCGCAAATCCTCTAATTCTGCATCGGAGAGGTCGGCAGCAAAGAGCTTGAGAAGTTCTAATTGCGCGTTGTTAAGGGATGTCGTCATGGATGCTTCATTTTTAACAAATATACGCAAATGAGGAGTGATATGCAATACATTCCATTTGTTTAAAACCCTATTGCTACGTGAACAGCTGTTAGATTTCCAAAAAAATCCCGATATTCCCTCTGTCAAAAAAACATCGCACCATGAAAAACTCCTTAACCCTATCGCTCTGTCTCCTCATCGCACTTCCTCTTTGGGCTCAAAAAAACCAGCGCAGCCTCGTGCGCGAGCAAAACTCCGGCAAAATACCCGTGCCGGGTGCGCAAGTTGTATAAATCTCAGTACGCGCAATTTCAGCAGTATTTGGAGATTGTAAGACAATATCTGGCGGGGTTGGAATAGCGTTTACGCACTGCAACGCCTACCCCCATGTCTGAATCACAGATTCCACTGATTTAACGGATTCCACGGATTAGTATAAGCGCTCCACATCCGTGAAATCCCAATAATCTGCGGAATCCGCGATTCTGCCACACCACAGCCGGTCGGCAAGGATCGCAAAGTCTCGTTTCGACTCTGTTGTCTGTTGTCGGTTCATTACTAAACTTAACCGAGAACAGAGAACAGAGAACCGAGAACCGATTTCCTCAAAAAAACTAACTTTGTCCAAATTTCATATATGAAAACGCAGCTTTCTTTTTGTGCTTTTGCGCTGTCGCTCCTCCTGCTGGGCGCCTGCCGCAACGACAATACCCCCGCTAACCCTCAAAACGGCACAACGAATCCCCCCCCGGATACCACGGAGGAACCCCAAACCGATTCCGAAGGAGTAACCGAAGACTACGAAAATACCAACCGGGTCATCTGGCAAAAACCCGACCTGGTGCTCAATCTGCTGGGCAACCTCAAAGGCAAAACGGTGGCCGATATCGGTGCAGGCACCGGCTTTTTTGCCCTGCGAATGGCCCAGAAAGCCGATAAGGTGATCGCTATTGACGTAGACCCCCGCTTTACGTCTTACCTCGATAGCGTGAAGGTGCTCGAATTGCCCGAGCATTTGCAATCCCGGCTGGAAACGCGACTGGCCGCAGCCAATGACCCCAAACTTGGAAATGAGGAGGTGGACGTGATTGTTATCGTGAATACGTTTATGTATCTGCCGCGACAGGTGGAGTACCTGCGCACACTCAAGAAAGGGCTCAAACCCGGCGGAAAGCTCCTGATTATTGATTTTAAGAAAAAACGCACACCCGTAGGGCCGCCCATCGAGATACGCACCGACTTGCATACGGCCGAAGAAGCACTCTACAAGGCCGGCTTCCGAAATATTGTGGCCAACGATACTACCCTGGACTACCAGTATATCCTTACTGCCCAGAAATGACGTTGAGCAACTGCTCGCGCTCGGGGCCCACGGAAACCATGCTCACCCGGGCGCCGAGGAATTCTTCCAGCCGCGCAATAAATTGCCGGGCCTGCTGTGGCATCTCTGCATAAGAACCTACTTCTTCCAGATTTTGCTGCCAGCCGGCAAAGGATTCGTATACCGGCGTAATCTCGGTCTGGCACAGGTCGTAAGGCAATTGGGTGCTTTCTTTTCCGTCGTAGCGGTAGGCTACCGCTGCTTTTACTTCTTCAAAGGTGTTGAGTACGTCGATTTTGGTCACCACCAACTGGGTTACGCCGTTGAGCATGAGGCTGTACTTCAACTGGGGCAGGTCGATCCAGCCGCAGCGCCGCGGGCGGCCCGTGGTGGAGCCGAATTCGTGGCCTTCGGCGCGCAGCTTGTCGCCGGTGGCATCCAGCAATTCGGTGGGGAAAGGCCCCCCGCCTACTCTGGTATTGTAGGCTTTGGTGATGCCGATGACTTCTTTGATTTGCGCCGGCGCTACACCCAGCCCCGTACAAACTCCCGCTGTGATGGTATTGGAGGAGGTGACAAACGGATAGGTGCCAAAGTCGATGTCGAGCATAGAACCCTGGGCGCCTTCGGCCAATACGCGTTTGCCCTGCGCGATCGCTTCATTTATATAATATTCGCAATCAACAAGTTGCAGCGACTTAAAAAGTTCCACACACTCCATCCAGCGTTTTTCTTCGGCTTCGAGGTCGAAGTCGATGGGGGGGTACAACGTGGCGAGTACGAGATGTTTGGCTTTGAGGGCGGCATATTTGACGGCGAAGTCGGGCGCGAGCAAGTCGCCCACGCGCAGGCCGTTGCGGCCGGTTTTGTCCATGTAAGTCGGGCCGATACCTTTGAGGGTAGAGCCTATCTTTTCTTTGCCCTTGGCATTTTCGGAGGCCGCGTCGATGTAGCGGTGAGTGGGCAGGATGAGGTGCGCTTTGCGGGATACCAACAGCCGGTGCGCATAATCGACGCCTGCATTGCGAAGGAAGTCGAGTTCGCGGGCCAGCGTGATGGGGTCTATCACTACGCCGTTGCCGATGAGGTTGATCAGGTCGGCGCGGAATATCCCGGAGGGGATGGTATGCAGCACGAATTTCTTTCCGTCGAATTTCAGGGTATGCCCGGCATTGGGCCCCCCCTGAAAACGCGCAATGATATCGTAATGGGGCGCCAGGTAGTCTACTACTTTGCCTTTTCCTTCGTCGCCCCATTGCAGGCCTATGAGTACATCTACAGCCATGTTATTTGGTCAAAAAGATTAAGAAATTACAATCGATTGCCGGGTTTGAGAGGGTGGGAGAGTGGGAGGGTGAGAGGGAGGGATCATTGAAAATATCCCGTTATCTTCCTCCCACACTCCCACACTCCCACTCTCTCACCCTCCCACACTCATTCCTCAGCTAAAAGCAACTGCATCGCCGCTTCCAAATCGGGGGCGATAAGAAACATAGACTTTAACTTGGTAACTTCCAGTAGTTGCAGCACTTTGGCGGATACATTGGCGATGGCCATATTTCCGCCGGCTTCTTTCGACCGCAACATCAGGTGGATGAGCACATTTAGCCCTACGCTGTTGATAAATGGCGCATCCGTGAGGTCGACGACAAAGGTAGTGAAACCCTGATCAATTCCGCTTTGAACGGCACTGAGAATTTCCTTGTTGATGGTTTCGCTAAGCAGGTGATGGACATGCACGATCAGCACGCCGGGGCGCTCCACGATGGTAAAATCTTTCTGCATGGGTCAGGGTTTCAACAGCTCTACTTCTTCGGCAACCTCCTCGGCTTGTTGTTTGCGGTCGCAGGCGCCGTTGCATTGCCCGTAGAGATTCAGGGAGTGGTGGGTGATGTGAAAATGGAGCAAATCGCCCATCATGTCTTTGATCTGCTGAATGCGGGGGTCGCAAAACTCCAGCACCCGCCCGCAATCTACACAGATGAGGTGGTCGTGTTGTTTGAAGCCGTATGATTTTTCGTATTGCGCCAGGTTTTTGCCAAACTGGTGTTTTTTTACCAAATCGCAATTCACCAGTAATTCGAGGGTATTGTATACCGTGGCGCGGCTAACCCGGTAGTTCTGGTTTTTCATATGGATATACAGGGCTTCTGCGTCGAAGTGGTCGTTGCGCCGGTATATTTCCTCCAGTATTGCAAAGCGCTCGGGCGTTTTGCGAAAGCCGTTTTTTTCGAGGTGTGCGGCAAAAATGTTTTTTACTTCCTTAATGATGTCGTCCATTAGTTAAATTTAATCTACTACTCTGGTAACACTCGAGACGTTCTTCAGGTTTTTGAGGGCTTTGATTGCCTGGTTCAACTGGTCGGTATTAGCTACAAAAAGGCTGACTTTTCCTTCAAAATAGCCCTGGTCGCCGGCGATGGAGAACTGGCGGATATTGAGACCCAATTCGCTGGAAATATGCCGGCTCAGACGTTCGATCACCCCCGGGCCGTCGTCTACGCCGGTGATCAGCAGGTCGGCTACGAAGTTGGTGCCCGTGGTGGCAATCCAGTCGGCGCGCAGGATGCGGTAGCCGTAGTTGGCCATGAGGTTGGCGGCGTTGGGGCAGTTTACGCGGTGGATTTTCAGCCCGGCATTGGAAGTAAGGTAGGCGAATACATCGTCACCCTGCACCGGGTTGCAGCAGGTGGCAAACACATAATCGTAGCGTTCGGCAGGTTCGCCGTTGATCAGCAGGCGGGGTTTGCCGAGGATCTTCCTGCCTGAAATAGCTTTGAGCCCTTTATCTTCGCCGTTGTCGAGGAGTTTGGGCGCCTCGATAGCCGTCAGGTGTCCGTTTTCTACGCGGAATTGGGAAAAAATTTCAGCGGGGCTGAATTTTTCCGTCATGATGGCGTGGTATAAGTCGAGCCGGGAGTTAAAGCCGAAGTGCCTGGTAATCAGGTCTACCGCTTCGTCAAAATAATCGACTTTTTGTTTTTTGAATTTGCGCTCCAGTTCTTCTTTGCCCAATTCGGTTTGCTGGCGCCTTTCTTCTTTGAGCAGCGACCTGATCTTTCCCCGGGCTTTGCCGGTAATGACGATTTTGACCCAGTCTTCGCTGGGCTTTTGGCGTTTGTCGGTGATCACCTGCACCTGGTCGCCGTTGTGCAGTTCGTGGCCCAGCGGCACCAACAGGTTATTCACCTTGACGGCTTTGCAGTGGTAGCCCACGTCGGTGTGGATGCTAAAAGCAAAATCGAGTGCGGTAGCGCCTTTGGGTAGTATACGCATATCGCCTTTGGGCGTAAATACGTACACTTCGTCATTGAAAAGGTTATTTGATTTAAAATCGAACAAAAATTCAACGGCGTCGCTGTTATTCGTATCGAGGGTTTCGCGCACGCTGTCGAGCCAGCGTTCGTATACATCCGATTGGTTGCCCACGCCTTTGTATTTCCAGTGGGCGGCAAAACCGCGTTCGGCGATCTCGTCCATGCGTTCGGTGCGTATCTGCACTTCTACAAAACGCCCTTTAGGACCGATCACCGTGGTGTGCAGCGATTCGTAGCCGTTCGACTTTGCAATCGAAATCCAGTCTTTTAGTCGCTCGGGAATAGGGCGGTATACGTCGGTTACGATAGAGTACACCTGCCAGCACATC
Organism: Saprospiraceae bacterium; assembly: GCA_013360405.1. Classification (GTDB taxonomy): domain Bacteria; phylum Bacteroidota; class Bacteroidia; order Chitinophagales; family Saprospiraceae; genus JABWBR01. The sequence continues at coordinate 20,534 of JABWBR010000025.1, read as the reverse complement.
GACTTCTCTTGCTCGGGCGGCACATCCAACACAATACGCACTGCAAAGAGGTCGTAGATCTCTTCGAATGGTACATGTTTGGTTTTCAGCTTATTCCATACCGAATAAATAGATTTGGAGCGGCCGAAACTGTGATAGCCCAACTTGGTATTGCCTATCTGGAGCGCCTCCAGTTTTTCATTGATGGGCCCCAGGAATTCTTTGATGTATTTTTCCCGCGAGCGTTTGGTGTCCTGGAGTTTGCGGGCAATTTCGGTGTATTGCTCGCGGTCTGTGATCTTCATGCACAGGTCCAGGAATTCTGTTTTAAAATTGTACAAGCCCAGGCGGTGGGCAAGCGGGGCGTATATATAACTGGTTTCGGCGGCAATCTTGAGTTGCTTGTGCAGCGGCATAGACCCCAGGGTGCGCATATTGTGGAGGCGGTCGGCCATCTTGATCAATACGATGCGCACGTCTTCTACCAGTGTACTTAATACTTTTTTAAAATTTTCGGCCTGTGGGCTTTCGGCGTTGTAGGCGCCGTCCAATTTGGTGAGTCCGTTCACCATCTTGGCGATATGGGGACCGAATTTGACTTTGATATCGTCCAGGGTGACATCGGTATCTTCTACTACGTCATGCAACAACGCCGCTACTATAGCAGTGGGGCCCAGTCCGATTTCTTCGGCGCAGATGCGTGCCACTGCGATAGGGTGAAGGATATAGGGTTCGCCCGACTTTCGGCGCTGCGTACTGTGTGCTTGTACCGCCAGGTCGTATGCCATGCGGATATTGCGCCGGTCGACGTTGTCCATTTCGGACTTAATGGAGCGGAGCAATTTGAGATATTCTTTTCGAATAAGTTTACGCTCTTCCTCCTCACTCAAGGGAAAAGAATAGTTGGCCTGTTCGCTTTTTTCGACTTCAGGTCGCTGCAGTTCCTCCTCGTCTCGGTCTAATTCCTGCTCTACGTGAGCAGTTTTCGTTTCTTCTGGTGTAATCATAATCACGCGAATTATACTCCACTACTACAAAAATAACACTTTTCTGCCGAATCTTCTCGTTAGAACTACCTGCCCGAGCGCTTTTTTTTTCATAATGCAACTTTAATTATTTCAAAAGGTTATATCTTTGCCTCGCTTTTTTGAAAAGCGGGTGTGGCGAAATTGGTAGACGTACCAGACTTAGGATCTGGCGCCGCAAGGCATGGGGGTTCGAGTCCCTCCACCCGCACTTTTTTGAAGATTCTGAGGATTTGAGACAGGAGGATTTGAGGATTTGATCAAATCCTCAAATCCTCAAACAAAATCTAGCCATTACATTCATCACACACAATCAGATAGATCATGCCAAAAGTTGTCAGAGAAGATATTGACAATTTAAATACCGTTTTGACTGTCACTATTGAAAAGTCGGATTACCTGCCGCAGTTGGACCAACAGCTCGACAAATATCGCCGCGAGGCGCATATGCGCGGTTTCCGCAAAGGCAAAGCGCCCGCCGGACTGGTGCGCAAAATGTTCGGCCAATCCCTGCTCGCCGATATCGTGACCAAGCAACTTCAACACGAATTACAAGAATATCTCTCCCATACGGATACCGATTTTCTGGGCCAGCCCCTGCCCAAAGAAGACCAGGATCGGGTCGACTTCGATATGAGTAACCTGATCGATTATGAATTCCATTTCGATCTCGGATTAAGCCCCGTTTTTGATATCAAAGGACTCGATAATACCCAGGAGTTTGAATTGCTGGAAGTGGCTGTCTCCGATGAAATGGTCGCGGATGAATTAAGCCAAATGCGTTCCCGTGCTTCCCAGAATGTAGCCATAGAAAAAGCCAGCCAGGATAACGATTCGCTTTTCCTCGAATTCCAGGAAATGGATGGCGATGCTATCAAAGAAGACGGCATTTCTTTCAAATTCCGCACGCTATGGCAGGACCTCACCCCCGAAAGCCAGGCAGCCCTCGGCGCCATTCAGGCAGGCGAAAAAATCGTGATGGATCCCTTCAAGCTCTGGCATGACAAAGACGAGCAGTTCGTGAGGCGTTATGCCCTGGGCCTCGACGAACACGACCCACGCGAAGTCAATCCCGCCGCTTTTGAACTGACCCTGGAGGAGGTTTCGCGTTTTGAAGTCCGCCCCCTCGACCAGGAGTTTTTCGACCTCGCCTTCGGCGAAGGCAAAGTTAGCACCGAGGCAGAGGCCCTGGAAGAAATCCGCAACGATATCCGCAACTACTACGCGCAAGACGCCTATAACCTGCTTTTCCTCGAAGTGCAGGACCGCCTGCTCGACCTCAACGATATTCCCCTGCCCGACGACTTCCTCAAGCGCTGGATACTGGCTTCGGATGAAAGAAATACGCCCGAGCAGATCGAACAGGAATATCCTTCTTTTTCCAAAGGCTTCCAATGGACGCTTATCAAAAACAAGCTGATCAAACAGTTTGAGATTGACGTGATGGAAGAAGAAATTCATGCGCGCGTGGCCGACGGTATTCGCAACATTTTTGGCAATAGCCCGTATCTTACTCCGGAACTTATGGAGAGCCTGATAGCCCGCCGGATGGAAGACGAAAAAGAGATCAACCGGATTATCGATAGCTTATATCTCGACAAATTGAGCAAAGTGACCCGCACCCTGGTGAAGACCAAACCCAAGGCGGTGAAACTCGAAGACTACGAAGCGGCCCGCAAAGCCATCCACGACGCTATTGAGGCAAAACGCAAATCGCTGCTGCCCCAGGACCTCGAAGTAGACACAGAAGAACAGGATTAAGACACACCCATTAAACCTGGGCGTTTTCTAGGTGTTATATTATTCGATTGAGCCCTCGGGCATTTTTCTTACACTATAAAGGAGGAACCTTATGTTTCCAAAAGACGAATTTTTTCAATTCGCCACGCGACACCTGGGCATGAGTGGCATGCACCTTGAGCAATATGCCGAAAAAACAGCGGTAAGGGCGCCCCATATCGGCAACTTTACCCCCGCAGTCATCGAAGAACGCCCCCTTAATGCCACCGCTATCGACGTGTTTTCGCGTCTGATGATGGACCGCATTATTTTTATGGGCGTGCCTATTGACGATTATGTGGCCAATGTAATTCAGGCCCAATTGCTTTTCCTCGAATCCAGCGACCCCAAGCGCGACATTCAGATGTTTATCAACAGCCCCGGCGGCTCTGTAATCGCCGGCCTCGGTATCTATGATACGATGCAATATGTGGCTCCCGATATCAGCACCATCTGTACCGGACTGGCCGCCTCTATGGGCGCCGTATTGCTCGCAGCAGGCACCACGGGCAAACGCTCCTGCCTCTTCCACAGCCGCGTGATGATTCACCAACCCCTGGGCGGTATGCAAGGTCAGGTTACCGAAATGGAGATCTACTACAAATTGGTGAAAGAACAACAAAAAGCGCTTTACGAAATCCTGGCTTATCACACGGGCAAACCTTACGATGTGATCGAAAAAGATTGCGACCGCGATAACTGGATGACGGGCTACCAGGCCAAAGAATACGGACTGGTTGACGAAGTACTCGAGCGCAATAATCCAAAGAAAGGAAAGTAAACTCAGCATAACGCATGAAGCGTACCAAACAAGACTACCGCTGTTCTTTCTGTGGAAGGGATAAGTCAGAAACGCTCTTCCTCATCGCCGGCATCGAGGGCCATATCTGCGATATGTGCGTGGAACAAGCCGGCGAAATCATCCGGGAAGAACTCTACGGCGGCGCCAAACGCGAGGAAACCAAACCAGGCAGTTTCCATATGCCCGAAAGTGTCACCCCGCGAGATATCAAAACTTATCTCGACCAATATATCATTGGACAAGATGAGGCCAAAAAAATCTTGTCGGTAGCGGTGTATAACCACTATAAACGCTTGCGCCAACAACGCCAGGGTGAAATCGAGATCGAAAAGTCGAATATTCTTTTCGTGGGCCAAACCGGTACGGGCAAAACCCTGCTGGCAAAAACCATCGCCAAGTTTCTCAATGTGCCTTTCGCTATCGTTGATGCTACGGTATTTACCGAAGCAGGGTATGTCGGCGAAGACGTGGAGAGCATTCTCACCCGCCTCCTGCAGGTGTGCGACTACGACGTGGCCGCCGCCGAACGCGGCATCGTGTATATCGATGAAATCGACAAGATAGCCCGCAAAGGCGACAACCCCTCGATTACCCGCGATGTGTCGGGCGAAGGCGTACAACAGGCGCTGCTCAAAATGCTGGAAGGCACCGATGTGAACGTACCCCCGCAAGGCGGCCGCAAACATCCCGAGCAAAAGCTGGTGAAGGTAAATACCGAGAATATCCTGTTTATCTGTGGCGGCGCTTTTGACGGGGTCGACAAAATTATCGCCAAACGCGTCAATTCTCAGGTGATCGGGTTCAAAACGGAAGACGTGATGATTATCGATAAAGAGAATCTGCTGCAATATATTTCGCACCAGGATCTCAGACGATTCGGGCTCATCCCCGAACTCATCGGCCGTCTGCCCGTATTGGCTTACCTCGATCCGCTCGACCAGGCAACCCTGCGCCGTATCCTGATCGAACCCAAAAATTCGCTGCTCAAACAGTATAAGAAGCTGTTTGAACTGGAAGGCATAGAACTCTCTTTTACCGAAGAAGCCATTGATTTTGTAGCCGAAAAAGCACTGGAGTTTAGTCTCGGCGCCCGCGGCCTCCGCTCTATTTGCGAAGCAATTATGACCGACGCTATGTTTGAACTCCCCTCGAATAAGGATATACGCCACTTCGAAGTGACCAGCGCTTATGCCGCAGAAAAACTGGGCAGAGCTAAGTTGACGCAGTTGAAGGCAGCGTAGGGAGAGGGAGAGAGTGAGGGAGGGAGAGAGTGAGAGAACAACTAATAAAAAAAGGCCGTCTCCTGGTGTGGAGACGGCCTTTTGTGTTTAAGATGCTTTTACGATGTCGAAATTAAATAATACGACGATCAGCAACAAAATACCGAGAATGATCATGGGAAAAAGTTTATAATGAGGGAATATAGAAATACTGGCGTAATATGTCACTTGGTTACAATAACGTTTGGCTCGTAATTTTCGGTATGTAGTGCCTGCAGAAAAAAGAACTAGAGTAGGAATAGCAGGCAAGGTAAGTGAAAAAAACTATACGTGTCAAGCCCTTTTTTTGAGACGGCGGGAATTACCCGGGGAAGGGGGTGTTTGGCACGGGGAGAGGCATACGTAGAGCCGCAAAATTTTGCGGCTCTACGTATGCGTCCTAAACCAGCCCTCGTTATCCTGGTCTTCCCTTTCCTTGCGGCGTTCGGCTTTGGTTTTATCAAATACATCGGGGTCAAAAAAAGCGCCGGGAGGCAGTTGTTCTTCTTTTTCCCAGGAATAGGGCTCGCGTATTTCCTCTTTTTCCGATCTGTTTTTAAACCAATAGGCGGTAAAAATACCTGCCAGTCCACCCAGGAGGTGGCTTTCCCAGGAGACGCCGTCCTGCCCCGGCAAAATGCCCATAAACATGGAGCCGTAGTAAAAAACCACGATAAGCGCCAGGGCAATGGCGCGAATATTGCGACGGAAAATGCCGTTCCAGAATACGAAGGCTACCAACCCATACACCACGCCGCTGGCGCCGATGTGAAAAACCGGGCGGGCAAAAGTCCATACCGCCAGTCCGGTGAGCAGGTAGATCATCACCATCGCAGGGGCGGCCACCCGGCGATAAAAAAACAATACCATCGCGCTGAGTACGAATAGCGGTGGGGTATTGGCCAGCAAATGGCCGAAATTGGCGTGGATCAACGGCGCCAGCACAACGCCGCGCAGGCCGAATATTTCGCGGGGGTAAATGCCGAAAATTCCCCACTCGGCGTGCAGGAGCCACTGCAAACCCTGAATAATCCAGAGGACACCCACCAGTTGCAGGGATATCCAAAGGCTCCGGAAAGCGTTTTTGCCGCTTTGTTGTATTGATGCCATATTACGGTTTTTCAGGCCGCATTTGCGGGAAAAACAATACCTCCTGGATAGCGTGCTGGTTGGTGAGCAACATAGCCAGGCGGTCGATGCCTATGCCCAATCCCGACGTGGGGGGCATGCCGTATTCGAGGGCGCGCAGGAAATCTTCATCGAGCGACATGGCCTCCAGGTCGCCGCGCTCGCTCAGCCGCAATTGCTCCGCGAAGCGTTCGCGCTGGTCGATGGGGTCGTTGAGCTCGGAGTAGGCATTGGCGATTTCTTTGCCGTTGACAAACAACTCGAAACGCTCTACGAGGCCCGGCTTGCTGCGGTGCTTCTTGGCCAGCGGAGTCATTTCTAACGGGTAATCGGTAATATAGGTGGGCTGTATAAGGTGTTTTTCCACCTTTTCGCCGAAGATTTCGTCTATCAGTTTGCCTTTGCCCATGCTCGCATCTACTTCGATATGGAAGTTTTTGCATACCTCGCGCAGTGCCGCTTCGTCCATTTCGGAAATGTCGATACCGGTATGTTCGCGGATGGCGTCAAACATCGACAGGCGGCGGTACGGCCCCGCAAATTCGATGACCTGTTCGCCCACCTGGGTTTTGGTATCGCCGTTTACTTCGCGGGCGATGGTTTCGATGCATTGCTCTACCATCTCCATCATCCATTCGTAGTCTTTGTAGGCTACGTAGATTTCCATGGAGGTAAACTCGGGGTTGTGGGTGCGGTCCATGCCTTCGTTGCGAAACATTTTGCCTATTTCGTACACCCCGTCGAAGCCGCCCACGATAAGCCGCTTGAGATACAGCTCGTTGGCAATGCGCATAAACAGCGGCATGTCGAGCGTGTTGTGAAACGTTTTGAAGGGACGCGCCAGGGCGCCGCCATGGATGGGCTGCAGGATGGGAGTCTCTACTTCCAGCCAACCCTTGTCGTCAAAAAAACGACGCATCACAGAAATGATCCTGCTGCGCTTCAGAAATACGTCTTTGACCTGTCCATTCACGATGAGGTCTACATAACGCATGCGGTAGCGCTGCTCGGGGTCGGTAAAAGCGTCGTGTACATTACCCTCCGCATCGGTTTTTACGATGGGGAGGTTGCGCAGCGCCTTGCTCAACACGGTGAGCTGCTGCACATGCACGGTTGTTTCACCCATCCTGGTGCGGAATACAAATCCCTGAACGCCGATAAAATCGCCTATATCGAGCAGCTTTTTGAAAACTTCGTCAAAAAGGCTTTTGTCTTCGCCGGGGCAAATATCGTCGCGGCGCACGTAAATTTGGATGCGCCCGCTCGAATCCTGCAATTCTGCAAAACAGGCTTTGCCCATATCGCGTACCATCATCAGGCGGCCGGCCAACTGTACGTTTTCAAATCCGGTGGCGCCTTCTTCATACGTTTCTTTGATGTGAGCCGCCGTAGCTGTGATATCAAACATCCCCGCCGGATAAGGGTCTATGCCCAGTTCGCGGATTTTCTGCAAGTTTTCGCGTCGTAGTATTTCTTGTTCGCTGAGGTGCTGCATGCTATGCCGTATTTGCTTTTGATATGGATAATAACAAGAGGCTTTTTGAAAAGATTCGCAAAAATAGGAAAATATGTTCTCTGTTCTCTGTTCTCTGTTCTCTGTTAAGTTTAATTGGCAAAGATGAGGAACGGATAACAGACAACGGACAACAGAGAACGGAGAACAAATCCGCAATCCGCAATCCGCAATCCGAAATTGGTCGTATCTTGGCTTCTTCTTTCTGGAAGACACCAACTCGTATGAAAGCCATTATTCCTGTGGCCGGCGCCGGTACCCGGCTGAGGCCGCTTACTTATACGCAACCCAAACCGCTTATACCGGTAGCGGGAAAACCTATCATTTCGTTTCTCATAGACCAAATGATGGATATCGGTATTCGCGACTTTGTATTTATCATAGGCTACCTGGGAGAAAAAATCAAAGATTTTGTAGAACAACAATACCCTCAGATCAACAAGGTTTTTGTTACTCAGGAAGAGCGCCTGGGCTCGGGGCATGCCATCTGGACTGCCCGCGATTTTTTCAGGGATTCCGACGAGTTGTTTATTTTTTTTGGAGATATTATTATTGATGCTGATTTTCATAAAATAATCGACAATCCGCGCTCCTGCCTGGGTGTGAAGCGCGTACACGACCCCCGCGATTTTGGCGTGGTGGAAGTAGATGATGAAAATTTTGCCGTGCGGGTAGTGGAAAAACCGCGCATACCCAAGTCCGACCTGGCGCTGGTGGGAATTTATAAAATTAAAGAAGTAAGTATTTTTCTGGATGCCCTCGACTTCAATATCAGTCGCGATTTGCGCACCAACGGTGAATTTCCCCTTACTGACGCGTTGATGCGAATGATAGAAAAAGGCGTGAGTTTTAGCACTTATCCGGTAGATAACTGGTTTGATTGCGGTAAAAAGGAGGTGTTGTTGGAAACCAACGCCGACTTACTGGACAGAGAAGGCTACGCTTCTGCCGATTTGCCGCCCTTCGACAATTCGATCATCATCCACCCTGTGAGCATAGGCAAAGATTGTGTGATCACCAATTCTATCATCGGGCCGCACGTGACTATCGGCAATAACGTGGAAATCAATGGCGCGATAGTCAAAAATTCTATCATAGGCAATTATGCCGCTATCCGCGAAGTAATCCTTCAGCAATCGGTGGTGGGCAATGACGCCTCCATCACCGGATTGCGGCATAGCCTCAATATCGGCGATAATACCGAAATCGATTTCAGCCTCTAAGCGCCCAGTCCTATACGCGCGCCGTCGGGAATGATGGCGCCTTTCTTGAGCACCACGATGCCGTCGCGAATGCAATAGGTGGTGGTTTCTTCCTCTTGTAGCGACAAACTGCCGTGGATAAGCACGTTGTGCCCTACCCGGCAATTTTTTTCGATAATCGCATTGCGGATATAGCAGTTTTTGCCGATACCCAAATGGGGGCCGTCGGGGTTGAGCAGCATTTGTTCGATGGTTTCGTAATAGTCGTTGCCCATCACCACCGAATTGGAGATTTCGGTGCCGTCACCCACACGCGAGCGAATTCCCACGATAGATCGCTCGATCGTTTTGGCATGAATAATACAGCCGTCGGCAATCACGGCCTGGTTGAGCCAGGTACCGAATACTTTTGAAGGCGCCAGCAAACGCGGTCGGGTATAAATAGGATTTTCGCGGTCGAATAAGTTAAACTTGGGCACCGGCTCGGTAAGCGCAATATTGGCCTCATAAAAAGAACGTATCGTCCCAATATCGGTCCAGTAACCGCCAAATGGGAAACTGGCTACGCGCGATCCATCGGCAATAGCGCCAGGGATAATCTCTTTGCCGAAATCGAGTGCGTCGGGGTTTTCTTCGAAAAGCCTTTCCAGGAATTTTTTATTAAAAATATAAATCCCCATCGAAGCCTGGTATACCCTGCCCGCTTCGGCGTATACGTCGTCTACCGCCGATTCCCATTGGTCGAGCGTTTCCAATGGCGGTTTTTCTACAAAATCTTTGATGAAACCGGATTCGTCCACTTTCATGATGCCGAACCCAGGCGCATCGCGGGCCACAACCGGAATAGTGGCAATGGTGAGATCGGCCTCTTGTTTGATGTGGTAATTGGCCATTTCCTCAAAATTCATCTGGTAAAGCTGGTCGCCGGATAAAATGAGCAAATAGTCGAATACGTGGTTTACCAGGTGGTGCATGCTTTGCCTTACGGCGTCGGCAGTGCCCTGAAACCACTTGTCGCTGGAAGGAGTTTGCTCGGCAGCCAGGATGTCGACGAAGCCGTGCGAGAAATTGTCAAAAATATACGTGTTTTTGATGTGTTGGTTGAGCGATGCAGAGTTGAATTGGGTCACTACAAACATTCGCCTTACGCCCGAATTGAGGCAGTTTGAAATGGGGATGTCTATCAGCCTGTATTTTCCTCCAATGGGAACTGCGGGTTTGGAGCGCTGACTGGTTAGCGGAAAAAGACGGGAACCGGCGCCGCCACCCAGAATGAGACTGATCATTTTTATCTTGCTCATGCGTTCAAGTTGATTTGTGTTGAGATGCGCAATAATTGCGGTATAAATTAAGACGTTTCCGTCATATGTATCACAAAGGCGCTTATTATTTTTAATAATGTTCCCAAATCCACTGCAAAACTTTAGCCATTTCTTCTTTTACGGGAGTCGGCCCGCCTATGAAGGCATTGTGCATAAAACTGAAAATGAGGATACGGCCGCTTTGGGTACACAAAAAGCCGCTCAGGCAGTGCACGTTGCGCAGGGTGCCGGTTTTGGCATATACGTAGGGGCCTTCTTTTCCGTTGTACCAGCCGCGTATGGTGCCTGTGGCGCCGCCGGCGGCCATAATACTGAAAAGTCGGTCTTGCGGCACTTCCAGGTATAATTTATGAAGGGCTTTGACGATAGACCTGGGCGTAAACAGGTTGTAGCGCGAAAGCCCCGAGCCGTCGTTCCAGATCAATTCGTCGGGCAGGTCTCTGAATAAGTTGTAGCGCGCGTAAGCAATGGCGTTGTCGGCCCGCAGGGCGCCGCTGAGTTTGTCGGCGCACATCAGCAGCAGTTGCTCAGCGATGAAGTTGTCGCTCTCCTGCATCAGCTTGCGGTAAAGGGCGTCGTTGGCGCGCAGGTATAGGGTTTTGACACCTTTGAGCGGAAAGGGGTAGTGGTCGAGCAGGGCCACGCCCCGTTTGAGGGTGTCGGAGAGCAATTTGACCACCCAGGCCGGCGTAGCGTAAAAAGGAGCTTCTTTATTGTAATAGCGCTCATTCAGGGCCAGGTTGTTGTAGGTAAATACGTTGTCGTATTCCTGGCGTACAAAGCGCACTTCGTCGTTGGGAAGCCGGCTGTCGTGGGTGGTCATAGGGTTGAATAACTCCGGCATGGCCTGGGGGAGTGCCGAGCCGTTTTTTTTGTAACGCACTACGTTGCCGTAGATGGGCAGGGGAGAGCGCTCGGGCTGGTAGTAGTCGCGGTAATCATCCCAGGCCCAGCCGGGCCCAAAGCGGTCATCCAAGAAGTTGTCGGCACAGAAAAAGAGTTTGCCTTTGTGTTGTTGCAGGAGTAAAAAAACGGTGCTGTCGGCGGTCAATTCAGCGTGCAAAAAAGCAGGATGACCCGCACCCCAAAAAATGAGCGAATCGCCCCTGGTTATATAGTGGAGGGCGGGCAGGCTGTCGCCCAATATTTTTAAAGCGGTATAAAAAGTAAAAATTTTGGTATTGGAGGCCGGCGTAAAATAGCGGTCGCCGTTGCGCTGGCATAATATCTGTGAGGTTTCGGGGTCAAAAAGCGCAAATCCGGTAAACATCTTGGAAAAAACCGGCGACTTGTCGATGAGTTGCTCCAGCTTGCGATGCTCGCCGGCGGTCAATTTTTGAGCGGCTACCCCGCTATATATCCACATACAGCACAGTAAAAACAGATATTTTGATAAATTGGAGCGCAAAACCGCATGGCCCCCGGTCCGTTCATCCTTCATGTTCGCGGGTTTTGGGGCTCAAAATAGTAAAGAGATGAAGATTGCCCAAACAATCGCGCTGTCGGCGCTGCTTTGTTGCACAGGTTTAACAATACAAGCCCAGGATACGACGGCGGAGGCAAGAATGTACCACCTATTGCTGGACAGGTTGGTGTTATTGCAAAATGAAGACGAGTTGCTGCCCTTGCGCCATCTCGACACGCTGCGCCCCGCGCTGGTGAACCTGTGGAGCCGCGGACGCGACCCGTTTGCCCTTTCGCTGGATTTGTATATGCCGGTAGCGGAAATCGACAACCCTATTTCCCGCCGCCCCGATTCCCTGGCTGCCGCCTTGTCGTCACACCACAACGTGGTCATCGTGGGCATCAATAGTTATATTTTTAAAACAAACATGATCAGCGCGGCCCGGTTTTGCGAGCGATTTTTTTATTCGTTCCAACACCGCACAAAAGTCGTACTGGTCATTTACGGCGAAGAAGAGATCTGGACGGCGCTGAACGTCAAATCCTATGCCGATGCTATACTGTATGTGCCCGTACAAAATCCCGTTATGCAGTCGCTGGCCGCACAAATCATTTTTGGCGGCGTGGGCGCCCGCGGCAGGCTTCCGTCCGACCTCAGTCCGCAATTTCCAGCAGGTAGCGGCATCGATACGCCCGAAGGACTTAGACTGCGCTATTCCCCGCCGGAATTAGTCAATATGGACAGCCAGTTGTTGGCCGATAGTATCTACGCCATTGTTAGTGAGGGCATCGCGCAAAAAGCATTCCCCGGCGCGCAGGTGCTGGTAGCCAAAAACGGCCACGTGGTGTATTACCAGGCATTTGGGCATCATACTTACGAAGATAGCGTTGCGGTGCGCATGGATGACCTCTACGATTTGGCTTCCATCACCAAGATCAGCGCAGCCACGCCCGCAGTGATGAAGTTGTACGAAATGAACCTGCTGCAACTCGACGCGCCGCTGGCCGATTATTATCCGGCATTTAAAAAATCAAATAAATCGGCTATCACCGTTCGCGAAGTGCTGGCGCACAACGCCCGGCTGAAAGCCTGGATACCATTCTGGCGCAATACGGTAAAGAAAAACGGGCGGTTCAAGGCGCGCACCCTGCGGCCTGATTCTACGGCCAAATATCCGGTGCAAGTGACCGAAAATTTATGGTTGCACCACAAATACCGCGACAAAATGTTCAAAGCCATTCGCCGTTCGCCGCTCAACGAAAAGCCGGGGTACGTGTATTCCGACCTGTCGTTTTACTTGTGGCCCGATATCGTTCGTTCGCTTACCGGCGTTGATTTTGAGACATTTTTATCGCAACAATTCTACAACCGCCTCGGCGCCGCTTCGCTCGGCTATAACCCCGCGCGCAAATACCCGCTGTGGCGTATCGTGCCTACCGAGCGCGATACGTTTTTCAGGAAAACCCTGCTCCACGGGCGCGTGCACGACGAGGGCGCCGGCATGCTCGATGGCGTCTCGGGGCATGCGGGGCTTTTTGGCACGGCCAATGACCTGGCCAAATTAATGCAACTGTATCTGAATGGAGGTACCTACGGCGGCGAGCAAATATTAAATCCCCAAACCATAGTAGAATTTACCCGGTGCCAATACTGCGATCAGGGTGTGCGCAGGGCGCTGGGCTTCGACCGGCCGCTACTGGAATACAGCGACAAAGAGAGTTATGTGGCCAGGTCGGCCGGGCCCCATAGTTTTGGACATACGGGTTATACGGGCACCTACACCTGGGCCGACCCCGGCAACGGGCTGCTGCTGGTGTTTTTTACCAACCGCGTATATCCCACGCGCGACAACCGCAAGATCACCGAGCTTAGCATCCGCCGCCGCCTGCACCAGGTGTTGTACGATGCAGTGAAGCAATAATAGAAAAAGCGGCTGCCTTCCGAAGGAGACAGCCGCTTTTATATGTCGTTTTAAGCGGATTGATCAAATTAGATCAATAGCTGTTGTAATCGCCTCCACCGCCGCCGCGGTTGTAACCGCCACCACCGCCACCGCGGTTGTAGCCGCCTCCACCGCCGCCACGGTTGTAACCGCCACCACCGCCACCGCGGTTGTAGCCACCGCCGCCGCCGCGGTTGTAGCCGCCTCCACCGCCGTCGCGGTTAAAGCCAGGCTTCTTGCGGGGTTCAGCTTCTTTCACTACGATAGTGTTGCCGTCCAAATCCGTTTCGTTAAGGCCTTCGATGGCCGCTCTTGCCTCATCGTCATTAGGCATTTCAACAAATGCGAAACCTTTAGACCTTCCGGTGATGTGATCTTTGATTACTTTCGCCGAATCAACTTCGCCGAAAGCTTCGAATGCTCTCTGCAGATCTTCACTTTCCGTCTTGAAACTCAGTTTAGCTACAAAAATGTTCATCAGAAAAAAATTAAAAAAGTGAAAAAAGTAATATGGAAAAAACAAAATCCCTAACGAAATTGCCTCTGAATTTAGGGAGGCCTTTAAAACCCTTTAATCGTAGCGAACTGAACTTCAAGATATTATTCCTAAAGAAAGGCTGAACTAAAGAGTATTTCACACTCAAAGATAAGCAAAATGTTAATATCTGTAAAGGGGTATAGGGCAAGTGTTTGAATTTTTTTTAACAGTACGGCATGCAATTGGTTTTTTCGAGATACTTGGTACTACTTTGTCATTTTAAACCAGGCATAGCGCATATTACGCTCCTCCGGAGCTTTTGAGATCTTATTGTTGCTGGTTCTAACAATATTTCGGCCCTCCGGGCCTCTTACGATGCCCCAAAAGCCCCAGAGGGGCGTAAATATTGGTAGAAAAAATCATGCTCAAAGTGTATTATAGCCCCATCGGGGCGCAATGTGTACACGTGATTTATGAAAAATTCTAAAGTGACAAAGTAAAATTAGCTAAATCTATGTAGTATGGCTATAAGATTACACTGGGGGATTATGCAGGGGTATTGCCGTTGGTTTTTGTGGATGGCGGCGCTCTTGCCGTGGATGCTGACGGGTTGCATACAGGAAAAAGCCTCGGCCTATTGGCAATTATCCGACCACCAGCAAGTGCATACGCTTGATAGTGCCATTGCCGCCGTTGCAATTGTGGAGGATGCGCAAGACGGCTTTTTTGAACGCATCAACAAACTGGATATGTCTTTACAACTCAAACAACAACTTCCCGACACCGTTTCGCGCGAAGAAGTGCTGGCGGTATACCGGGATGCGTTGCGGCGGGAAGTGAGCGATTTTACCGGCGAAGAACAACAAATGTTGTACGACATCATGGCCGAAATAGCCCCCCTGTGCCAGCAGTTGTCGCCGGCTTTGCTGCCGCCGGTATTGAATTTTATAAAAATAAAAGGAAACTTATACGGCCCAGGCGTGTATTACACCCGCGAGCACAGCATTATCATTCCCGCCGACCAGTTATCAGCAGGCAACAGAGAAGTGTTGATGCGCATTCTGCTTCACGAAATTTTTCATGTGTATTCCCGTTATCATCCCAGGCAACGCGAAAAATTGTATGGGTTGATCGGCTTCAGGCCGCTGGGCGTTGATAGCCTGGTCATGGCCGATTCCCTGCAGATGCGGCGATTGCTCAATCCCGACGGCGTCAACTGCACGTATGCCATTCGACTACGCACGCCGTGGGGCCGCTGGGTGGAGGCGGTTCCTTTGCTTTACGCAAATGAATGGACGTACCACCGGGACAAAAAAAGCTATCGCGATTATTTGGGGTTTGATTTATTCAGAACCCAACAGCAGGAAGGCGGTAACATTGCCGTGGTGAGTTTGCTAAGCGGACTTCCACCTTTTTCATTGCTGAAAGAAACCGATCTTTACCAGCAAATTGGCGATAATACCACGTATATCATTCACCCCGATGAGATCATGGCCGACAATATTGCCCTGCTTGCGCTATCGAAAAGCGGTCGCGAGCAATACCATCCTTCCCGACTCTCGGAGAGAGGGCGCAGGCTTCAACGCGATATTTACCGGGTGTTGCGCGCCGATACGCGAGCAAAAAAAAGAATTAACTAATTTTACTTTGTCACTTTAAACCAGGCATACCACATATTACGCTCCTCCGGAGCTTTTGAGATCTTTTTATTGCCGGTTCTAACAACATTTCGGCCCTCCGGGCCTCTTGAGATGCCACAAAAGCCCCAGCGGGGCGTAAATATTGGTAGATAAATCATGCGCAACATGTATTTTAGCCCCAGCGGGGCGCAATGTGTACACGCGATTTATGAAAAATGCTAATGTGACAATGTAAAACTGAGTAGTATGAGGGATAGCATTCATCGCGGGATCAGGAAAATGGGAAGCGGGTTGCAGCGTTTGGCGGAGCGGGCCTGGCAGTTATCAAAGCGATATCCCAAGTCGACCGGCACAGTTTTATTTCTTTTCTTGATATGGATGTTTTGCTTGCCTCGCCAGCTTTTTGATTCGCCTACTTCTATGGTTTTAGAAGACCGCCAGGGCAACCTGCTGGGCGCGCGAATTGCTGCCGACGGGCAGTGGCGCTTCCCGGCCCCTGATTCCATCCCCTCAAAATTTGCCCAGGCTCTGTTAGCTTTTGAGGACCGCAGGTTTTATTACCATCCGGGCGTAGACCCCATTAGTTTGAGTCGCGCTTTTGTACAGAATCTGCGCAGTGGAAGGGTAGTGAGCGGGGGTAGTACGCTCACCATGCAGGTAGTGCGCTTGTCGAGGGACAATCCCCCGCGTACGATTTGGCAAAAATTGATAGAGATGATGATGGCCACCCGCCTGGAGGCCACTTACCGCAAAAAATCCATACTCAAGCTTTACGCCGCCAATGCTCCCTTTGGCGGCAATGTAGTGGGCTTGGAGGCTGCCTCGTGGCGTTATTTCGGCAAAGCGCCGCATTTGCTCTCCTGGGCAGAGGCGGCGATGTTGGCGGTGTTGCCCAACAGCCCGGCGCTGATTCACCCCGGTCGCAACCGCGCCGCCCTGGTCGCCAAGCGCAACCGCTTGCTGCAGCGCTTGTATGACGACGGCAGGATTGACGCCCTTACCCTCGAACTGGCCCTGGTAGAACCGCTGCCAGAGGCGCCGCACCCGCTGCCCCGGCTGGCGCCCCATTTGCTCGACCGCGCCTTTGCCGAATTCGTGGCTACCGGCCGGCTCCAAACCTCCAGGGTGCGTACAACCGTTGAGGTAGCCATGCAGCATCAACTTACCGAGGTGCTCAGTCGCTACCAACAACTGTTCCGCTATAACGAAATCCACAACCTCGCCGGACTGGTAGTAGACGTAGAAACCGGCCAGGTATTGGCTTATGTAGGCAATGTGATCGGCTCGGGCGCCGAACACGGCGAAGAAGTTGATGTGATCAAAGCGCCCCGCAGTACCGGCAGCATCCTCAAACCTTTCCTCTACGGCATGATGCTGCACGAAGGGCAGTTGCTGCCCAACGCGCTGGTGCCCGATGTGCCCACCATACTAAGCGGCTACCGCCCCGAAAATTACAAGCAGCAATTCGACGGGCTGGTCACCGCCCGCCGGGCGCTGGTGCGTTCGCTCAACGTGCCTTTTGTGCATCTGTTGCAAAACTACGGACTGGAGAAATTCCACTTCAAATTGCGGCAAATGGGACTGAGCACCATAAACCGACCTCCACTGCACTACGGCCTTCCTCTGGTGCTGGGAGGCGCCGAAGGCACCTTATGGGATATTACGAATGCCTACGCCTGTATGAGCCGCCAACTAGTTCATTACGCGGATCTGGACAGCCGGTACGACCTCTCCGATTGGCGGCCGTTAAATTATAGAATGGATGTAGCCTCCACTTCGGGTAAACCTGCTTACCTCAGCAAAGAACCCCTGGCGATGGGCGCTGCCGCTACCTGGCTCACCTTTGAGGCTATGCAGGAAGTAGAAAGGCCCAATGCGGAAGGGGAGTGGGAATATTTTCGCTCCAGCCGGCGGGTGGCCTGGAAAACGGGTACCAGTTTCGGTTTTCGCGACGCCTGGGCGGTGGGCGTTTCTCCGCGTTATGCCGTGGGCATCTGGGTGGGCAATGCCGACGGAGAAGGCCGCCCCGGGCTCATGGGGGTGCTATCCGCCGCCCCGGTATTGTTTGATGTGTTTAGCCGCCTGCCCCAGGAAAACCGCTGGTTTCCCATCCCCTACGATGATATGACGAAAGTAAGCGTCTGCAAAGAAAGCGGCTACAGAAACCTGGCCATCTGCCCTGTGGATACGATTTGGGCGCCGCGCAGCGGACTAAAAGCCGATGCCTGCCCCTACCACCAATTGGTTCACCTCGACCCCAGCCGCCAATGGCAGGTCAACAGCGATTGCGAATCGCCCTCGCGCATTATCCACGAACCCTGGATGGTGCTGCCCCCGCTGGAAGAATATTATTACAAATCGCTCAATCCCAATTTTAGACCGCTGCCGCCCCTGCGCGAAGACTGCCTGCCCGTTGCCGGACAAATCAAGTTGATGCAGTTGATTTATCCCAAACAACCCACCCGCATCTACGTGCCCGTCGACCTCGACGGCAAACCCTCCCGCACCGTTTTTGCCGTGGCCCACCGCCTACCCGAATCTACTATCTATTGGCATATCGATAACGAGTATATCGGCCAAACCCGGACTTTTCACAGTATGGAGCTCAATCCACCGGTAGGAAAACACCTGCTCACCCTGGTTGATGAAAGAGGCAACCGGCTGGAGCAGCGTTTTGAGATTATTGCGAAAGGGTGACAAGGTGACAAGGTGACTCCATTTCTACTCAGCTTAACCGGCAATTGTGGAGATTTTATCCTTCGCGTTCGAGCCCGTGTCTTGTCTAAAACTTGTTGGTACAAATTATATAAATGCGTTGTATGATATATTTACGCATAAGTACATGGACAAAAATATTTCATAAAAATAGTAATATTGCGCCATCATGGGACGAAAAATATTACTAGAGTTAAGTGAGACTCAACGAGAGGAGTTGGAAGAAGGCTATCGGAATGGCCGGGGTCATACCTTTCGGCAGCGTTGCCGGATGGTTTTGTTGAAATTCCAAGGCTTACCCGGCAAGGAAATAAGCCCGATTGTAGGCATCAAAAGCCAAAACCAAATCAACCGTTGGGTCAAACGCTACCAGGACTGCTACGCCGAGTTGGGTCTTGAATCACTTCGCAATGAGCCGGGACAAGGTCGAAAAACTATCTTAGACCCGGAACAAGACGAGGATACATTGCGCGAGGCGGTTAAATCAGAACGTCAACGGCTTTCTCAAGCCAAGCGCTTGGTGGAAGAGCAGACCGGGAAGACGTTTCATCTCAAAACGCTCAAGCGTTTTTTAAAAGACTTGAGTGCCGATATAAGCGCATCCGACGCATTGTAAAAGGCAAGCCGGATGATGAATTGCGGGCAGTGCGCATTGAAATGCTGGCTTTGTTAGAAGAACAAGCCCGAGTGGGAACAATTGATCTTTATTACGGCGATGAAAGCCGGGTTTGCGAACAAGGGTATGTCCCCTATGGTTGGCAGTTCAAAGGCGAAAAAGTGGGTATTCCCAGTACGCATGGGAAAGGAATCAATTGTTTTGGATTGCTCTCCCGATACAATCAATTGGTTTTTGAGACCACACAAGACACCATCAATGCTGATTTTGTGGTCGAGCAGTTAGAGCGATTTTCAGTAGGGCTCAAAAAACAGACCGTAGTGGTGTTGGACAATGCCAAAGTCCATACCTCCCGAAAATTCAAAGAACGTTTGGTGTACTGGCAGAATAGAGGTTTGTATATCTTTTATCTACCTCCTTACTGCCCACACTTGAATATCATTGAGCGATTGTGGATGGAATTGAAGTTCCGTTGGCTTAAGCCAGAGGATTACATATGCAGCCAATCGCTATTTTTAGCAACTGTAATGGCTTTGGGTGCCGTCGGCAAAGAGCTGTTTATTCAATTCAGTGAATTCAATCTTGTAAAATAATTTTGTCCATGTACTTACCTGGGACAAGTACACAAAAAATATACGCCGGACGCGGGGATTACCCAAATAGCCTACAACCAATCCGGTCAGGTTATTCTGGAAGTCGATTCAGATGGGAAATATACTGCCTACGCCTATGATGCCTTTGGCAGAATGATCAAACAGGTGGACGCTCCGAGCGACAACGGACTACTGGCCGATAACGGAAGCCCCTGGATCACAGATCCTTCTCTACATGCGTTGGTCACACTTGTCAATACCAGCCCCAGAGAAAAGGAATGGTTTTATGAATTGATCGATCCGGCTAGCATGCCCAGGATACACACTTCGGTAATACCTTATTTAAGCGCACTAAACGATACTCGCGGCAGAATAGTACAAACCGTTTCTTACGACGAGGGCGGCGTCCCCGTAGAATACAAATTCTTTTCCTATGATAACGACGGGTTTGTAGATTGGGAAATGGTTCAGTTAAAGACCTGGGACTCAGCAGTTCGGGCGGCCTGGCCGCAAAACTGGATTACAATAACTACAATCGACAAGGTAGTTACGGCCTACTGGATGTGGATATTTCACTCGATAACGTCCCTGATTTTATCTATTTTTATGAATACGACTCTCGCAACAGGATAAAAGAAGTGAAGTTCACCTGTCCGGAAACCGACATGTACAATTTCCACTTTGCCGGCTATAGCTATCACCCCGTCTACCTGACCGTAGAAGAAAAGCGCTATCATGACCAGGAAAATAGCGGCGCTTCAGGTATCTGCAAGAAACAGGAAGTTGACGTGATTTTCTATACTTACGATATTCGCCAGCGCCTTACTAATATTATCGGCAAACTATTCACTTACCATTTGGCATACGATTCAGAAGTGATCTCCGGCGGTACGGCCAATTACAATGGCAATATCAAGAAACCATGGTGACCGACGCTTTGCGGCTACGAGGCCAATACACTGATTTTGCCATCCTGGGTTACGGCTGCACCCTCGGAAGCAGCGGCATTTGTACCTATGCTATCGAACAAACCGGACGTAGCGCCGAAGGAGTGGTCAATACCCGAAGCGTAAGGCACAGCTACACCAAATTGGTAACCAGAGATTGCGGCAGCGGCGCCGTAGTCGTTGCGCAGG
>JABWBR010000153.1 GCA_013360405.1 Saprospiraceae bacterium | reverse complement strand
GGCTTCGATGTCAGAGGCCCAAAGATCGTATTGATACAGGTAGCGAAAGGAAGAAACGTATAGAAAACGGGAATTGGGTGAAATAGCAATACCGGCACAACTGGCTGTGTCGGCATAAGTGAATTGAATGGGGTTGCTAAGCTGCCCGGTACATCGATTAAAGTCAAAAATACTAATAAAAATAGGATCACCGAATGAGCCGGTTAGGTTCACTTTCGCGTATATACTTCCATCAGGAGAAAACACAGCTTGGCCTAAACTAGCCGGTGGCTCCGGGAAAGAAATTCCTAAAACCTGGTCCTCAAAAACTTTTATTCCTCGTGGGGTGATCAAAAAACGAGGATAGATATTGCCTCCCATTCTCCTAAGTAAAACCCACCAGTCACGTCCGTTGGCATGTTTTACCGCAGTAATTTTCCCTATATCAAAGACGCCTTCGAGTACAACCTGATTTTTGTCTATAACAGTTCCTAACCCGTTGTTGGCACTAATATCTATTAAAGTATAGTAGAAATGTAATGATTCTGTACCTGACTGCTCTTGGTTCAATTCCCGATCTAAATGCAGCAAATAATACAAGCTATCGCTTTCTGGAAGAGGAAGAACCATAGCCCCCTGATCAAGGATGTACCCATAATCCTGCCAGGTTTCAGCATGCGGCCCAGGGTTTAACCCCATCCCGTTTTCCATGGGTTCGCCCAGGGAATTGGCGATATAGATACCATTGGTGTAAAACAGGAGGTTGCCCGCTGTGTCGCAGATGCTGGCAGTCGCCTGGCGAAAAAACATATCTCTAAATTCGTAATATATATCAGGTGGGGAAATATTAAAATCAATAACAGTACCGGCGTGTTCGATTGTATTTTGGCTATTCTGGCCCATAAGCCATACATAATCGTGCTTTTGAGCAGCTCCGTCGAATACAACCAAGATTGCTATAATAGATAAAACCAGTCTCATTGTCAATGAATTAAAGCAAGAGCGTCCCTGTGCGATACTGTTGCAGCAGAGACACCCTTGCATGATAGACTACTAATGTTTAACTGCGATTTTTTTCGTGTAAGTCCGGCCGTCCAGTTCTACGCGGAGTATGTAGATACCGCCATACAGATCCCGAATATTTACGTACTGCATTGATACACCGGCGCTGAGGGCAATCTCCCTGCTTTGTCGGCCATACAAATCGTACAATCGAAGGGTACCCGCGTGAACAATAGGCGCGCGCCAAGTTAGTATGACTATGTCGTTTGCCGGGTTGGGGTATACTGACAATTCTTGTTCACTATAAAGGGTTAGAGTGCTTGCCTGCGGCGGTGCGAAAAAGGCCTCATTTCCAGCACATGCTGTACTATCATCATAGCTGAGTAAGGTTCCTTTAGCGGCACTCAGTAGAGATCGCGCCCGATATACGGCATTCCCGCCCAAAAGCGGGCATTGCATGGCCACAACTTCCAGGGCGGCCTTTTCCGTTCCTGTCAGGTTTTGCCACCCTTTTTCTACCCACGACAGATACACCTCGTTGACGGTTTGCTCGTTCTCCTCAAAATCTTGTGTGGTAGTAATACCGGCATTGAGGGCGCCTGCTGCTGCGGCGGCATCGGCTCGGTTTTCTTCGATGACCTCTGTCAATACTACATTCATTTCCGCCAGGCTGAGCAGGCTATCTATCAATATTTCCCGCTGCGTCATCAGCGCCGGCACTTCAGGGGCGGACGCATTAACCAGCATGCGATCTAACGATAAGAGGCTATCCAACTGCACTATCACCAGGTCTAAATTAGCCTTGAGCGTTGCGATTTCAGCTGTATCGGCGTTAAACATCGCTTCGATAGCTTCGTCTATCGCCTGAAAATCACCGATAGTATTACCGGCGCTTGCTGCCATAAAGGCCTGGATGACGGAATCCTGACCGCTCCAGCCCTGCAGTTGGCGGTATAGGTAGCGCTGCAATTCCCAAACGATGGTGTAGGTATAATCTCCCGCGTCGATATCGCCGGAGGCTATGCGCTTGCTGTCGGGGGAATCGGCCACAAGTCCGTCTACCTCGCAGTTTTCAGGCGCGCAAACCGTTTGCGGGTTGGAGTTTTCAAGGTCATCAAACCATTCAGGCGGAGTAACTGAAGCCGGCATAAATTCGAGGTTGCCGCTTAGCCCTGATGCGTCAACACTAAAGGAGTATAATTGAGCATAATCTCCAAGCACATCATACACCGCCCCACCGCTCCCTTGCCAGCGGTTCTCCGTATGAACTTGCGAGCCCAGAATAGCCGCGCTATTGGGCAGGTACAGGCTGGTGGCGTGATCGCCGAACATCGTACCCCTGAAATTATTTTCAGATAAACTCCCCCCAGCCACGCTCACTCCCAAGCGGGTATTGTCCACATCGTTGCAGCAATAAATATTTCCTGGCGAAGAAGCGATTTCTATGCCGGTATTCTGGCTGCCCCCTGTGCCGGCGCCGGTGACGGTATTATCGACCAGGAGCATTTCCTGGCAACCTTCCAGCAGGATGCCAGCCCGACAAGTGGCGGTATTATCCAAAGCAATTTCGTCATTATCGCGTACCACTACCTGGGAGCATGAAAGGGCATAAATACCCGACCCGCCGGCCACTGTAACGGGGTTTTCGCTTACTAAAGCCGTTTCGGAGGCGGCGTGTCCACCCACGTGGTACAAGAGAATACCCGCGCCCGGCCCCGTGCCGGTTTTATTTACGGCATTACCCGTAATAGTCAGGTTGCCGCCGGGGGTATTTTCGTTGATCCATATCCCGGCAGTGGTGATGTCCTCCAGGGTATTGTCGGTGACAGTCCCGCCATGCGGCCCTAACAGGCCCGCAAACAATCCAAATTCTGCCTGACTCAAGGCATTGTTTTGCAGCCTGGGCGTAGTGCGCCCGGCCAACACTCCAAACCGGCATTGTTTTATCGAGTTATTGGTCACCCTCAATACCTCATACGCAGGTCCTCCCAGCGCATACACGGCTACGCCATTGGCGCCGAAGGGGAAAGCCCCGAACTGCGGATAATAAGCGGTATTCGTTCGCATATCTGTAAATTGGTTATCAGCTAAAATTACAGCGCTTTGCAAGGC
>JABWBR010000024.1 GCA_013360405.1 Saprospiraceae bacterium | reverse complement strand
CTACCCCCGCTGACTTCGATGGTGGTGGTATTGAGAAAACTAATGGCAACAGGGGCTTCGTCGAGTTGGGCGTAGTCGTAGCGCTTCGCCCAGTGCGCCATGCCGTTGGCATATAGCTTGAGGGTCATGAAGTCCATCTGAGTTCCCACTCCCTTACTGGGACCTGTCACGTACACATTCTGGGCGCCGTCCACGATCAGCGCCGAGGCGTAGTCGTCGCCGTTGCCGGTACCGTTGCGCGTGGCATACCACACCTGGTCGCCGTCGTTTTCGTATTTGACAACCAAAAAATCAAAGTGGAGGCTGGAGGCCGAGTAGGCCGCCCCGGCGACGTACACATTGCCGCTGCCGTCAAGTTGGATGGCGACGCCGTAAGAGGCGTCGATACCGGTTGCCTCAAATTCCTGATCCCATACCAGGTTGCCCAGGGAATCGTGTTTGGTGGTATAGGCCGCGATTTTGCCGTTGGAAAGCCGGGTATTCCCGGTGGTGAAGACGTATCCGTAAGCATCAACGGCGGAGGCCGTCCAGTCAAAGGAAGCAAGCAGTTCGCCAAAAGCAGTATGCCAGGCCTTGTTCACCGTGGATTGGGCGGGGGCGTTATGGCTGAAAACACATAACACTGCAATTACCAAATAGGGGGGGTGATCCAGTAGATGTGATTCATGATATGGAGTTTAAAGGGTATTACAAGATGAAAGACAAGATAAGCAATTTACAGGATACAGTCAAGAATAGCATTAGTCAACGGTCAAATCAAAGCAACCGACTGCCGACCGCCGACCGCCGATCGCCACTCACTTCACCACCAACGTCGGAATCGTCTCATTTGCCGCCAGCAAATCCTCCGTTACACTGCCCATGAGCAGGCGTTCTACGCGGGAGTGGCCTTTGGCCCCCATCACGATGAGGTCGGCGCCTTCGGCGCGGGCGAAATCGAGCAGGTGGTGCGCCACGCTGTTCCAATCGCGTTCTACCAGCTTGGTCGTTAGCTTACCGGCATAATTGCGCAGGTGGGTCTGGATAAATGCTTCGAAAGCGGCGTAGCGATCGGTAGTAATCAATTTGCGCAGTTCGTCCACTGTTTTGTTGATGCGGTAGGCATTCAGGCTGGGCAATTCAAATATATTGACGGCAATCAGTTCGGCGCCCGTAGCAGAGGCAATGCCTGCCGCAGTTTGCAAGGCATTTACCGAGTTTTTCGAAAAATCAATGGGCACTATGATGCGGCCCAGACTGCAAAGCGCCTGCTGAGGAATGATCAGCGCCGGACAAGTATTCTTGCGGGCCAGGTTGCGGGCCAGGATGCCGTGAGGGCCGCGGCCGCTGCTTTGTCCGATAATTACGAGGTCGGCTTTGGCTTCCTGCGTGGCATATAGCAAAGCTTCTAGCGGGTCGCCTTCCTGCACGATGAAGGCAGGCTGCAGGGCTTTTTCTGCAAAACGCGACTTAATCTCAGCCTGCATTTGGTATATAATATCCCTGTCTATTTCAAAATTACTCACCAACCCCTCAGCCTCCTGTTCGTATTGCACATTAAACATATCAAAGCGGGGAAGGACGTGCAGGAAGGTGGCACGCTCTACGGGTAATACGTCAATCAGAAAGTCGATGTATGACAAGAGGGCTTCGTCGTTGTTTTCCAGGCTGAGCCCCACCAACAGCGATTTGACGCGATATTCCGATGAAATAGTGGATTCGTTCACGAGAGGTTTATTTTCAACGGTTAGCATAACAGCATTTTTTACAAAAATACCCCCCTTTGCTATGCCCCGTAAGGTGACGTCCCGGGAATAACTTGGGAGGTGACGGCTACGGAATAGCCAGGGTGGTGACGTCCCGGGAATAACTTGGGAGGTGACGGCTACGGAATAGCTAGGGAGGTGACAAAGTGACGGCCAATAGTCCCAAAGTCGTACGAGCCGTATAGTCGCACAGTCGCCCCCTCGCCCCCTCTCACTCTCCCACACTCCCCACCGCAGTCACCTCAAAGCCCGCCTGACGCAGCAAAGCCACCACACCCTGTGGCCCGCCGAGGTGGCCCGCGCCGACGGCAAAAAGAGAAGGCCCCTTAGCCATCAGCCGCGACATCACGGGTATCCAGTTTTTGTTGCGGCCTACCAGCAGCACATCTTCGTATTCGCCTACGCCGGCATCGCCTTCCATCATTTTTTGCATGGCCTGGATATCCATGCTTTTATACATTCGCACCATCTCGTCAAATTCGCTGTCTTCGCCGCCGCTGCCCATCTTGATGCTTTCCACCAGCATTTGGGCTTGTGCCTGGTAGGGAATGCTGTCAAAAATGCTCATCTGGTATTCCGCCGTTTCCAGTCCGTCGATGTCTTTTTCCTGCTGCTTCGCCAATTCCATGATCTCCATCTCGTACGACACCATCTGCATCGAATCGGGGCCTTCCTTCATGGCCATGAAGTCTTCGGAGGCCAGCATCGACAAAAACATGGGTTTGATGCGCTCCATGAACGACAGCGGCAGGCCCAGCTTATCGAAGTGGGCTTTGACAAAGGCGTAGTCTTCCTGGCTGAGCAGATCGCGCAGGGTGGTATCCTTGCGCATGTACATTTTCATCATCAGGGGCATCAGCGTGGCGGCATCCGACATTTTTTCCATGTCGATTTCAAAAACTACGCGTTCGCTTTGGGCAAGGGCCGTTTTTACTTCTTCAAATAATACAAAATCGCGCTTGCTGATGAGGTGGATGGTGCCGAAAAGGTAGGAGGGCTGTTTTAATTGCTTGCCTTTGATTTCCCACAGCAGGGCTTTTTCTGTCGGTTCAAAAGTAGCGGGTTGCGCCCAAATGGCAATAGCGAAAAATATAGCCGGTATTACGGCCGCAATTCGTTTAATCATAGTGAAATTGGGTTGAAAAATCCTGTCAATGGGTTTGATCGAAATCCTGTACCACGCGGAGAATGAGCGAAATATCTTCATAAAATTCTTTGACCAGCTCGAAATTGAGGTTGGATTGAAATATAAACGGTTCGAGCAAGTCTTTTTGTTCAGTAACCGCCGCATAAATTTCGCGGTCGTGGAAAGCCAGGTAGATGTCTTTGCCGGTGCGGTCTACGTATTCGAGGATGGAATCCTGCATGGGCTCCGATAAAATGCCTACTACGTGGGTGTCTTCGGTGGCGTACACCAGAAAACGCTCGCGGAAGCGCTCGTTGAGGATTTCGTGGTCGACGTTTTCGCCGCCTTCCCAGGTAAAGGCTTTGATGGAGCGCGACAGGTATTTGCGCATTTTGCGCGGCCAGATGACCATGTGTCCCTCGGCTTCTTCGTTGAAGACGGCGTACAAAAATACGCCTTCGAAGATCACTTCGAGTTTGTTGTCGGTGCGCGCGATCTCGCGAACCGACAGCTCGCACATTTCAAAAGGCATTTCTCCCACCCGCCCGTTGATGTAGTCTTCGCCGGCGTAATAATGGGCGGGCGTGCTGAAAATTTTGCTTTGTTTAAACAAGTCTTTGGTCAAAAATTTGCGGGGGTCGTAGGCCAATTGTCCGTAGTTGGGCTGCTCGTCGATAAAATGCAGGATGAGGTTGACTACGTTGGGTTTGAAGGTGCGCCTGAATTGCTGCACCCGGTATACCAGGTAGGCAATGTAAAAGGTAATGGGGATGCTGAGGGCCAGGGTAAGTATGAGTAAATTGAGGTATAACTCGATGATAAAAGCGCCCACGAGCAAAAAAGCCGAAAACGCCAGCAACCCCAGCAATCGAAGTCGCTGCCGCTCCATTCGCATCAATTCAGGGTGAATGGTTTGCGAATAATATATGCGAAATGTTTCCAGCTCTTTTAGATACATGCCGTGTCCACAGTTTTTTGAATATCAAGCGCCTTAAGAAATTATTAACACGCGCCGCCGCAACAAAAATCGGCAAAAGGCAGTTTTTAATCTTACTAAAAGACTTGTTTAAAGTTGGTTTTTCGTTTTGTTTTGATGCGTCTGTCTTGCTTCAGCGGGGCAGACGTTTTTTTTTCTGTTCTCTGTTCTCTGTTCTCTGTTGTCGGTTTGTTTTTTATCTTTACTAGCTCCGAACGGAGAACGGACAACAGAGAACCGACAACTGAGAACTGACAACCAAAAAACAAAGCTATGAAAACGCCGCTTCGTTTCCTCGAAGAAATGGTAGGTCTTTTTTATCCAAATTTATGCTGCGCCTGCGGCAAAAACCTACTCATCCGCCAACAGGTGCTGTGTATCGACTGCCAGTACCGCCTTCCCAAGACCCAATTTCACCTGCAAGCCGACAATCCCTTCGCCGAGCGCTTCTGGGGCCGACTGCCCGTGCATGCCGGCGCGGCCATGTATTTTTTTACCAAAGGAGGCCGCGTACAACAACTTTTACACGCTCTGAAATACGGCGGACAAAAGGAGGTGGGCCGCTATCTGGGCAAAACCTACGGCCTGGAATTAAAGCAAAGTCCCCTGTTCTGCGATGTCGAACTGGTGGCGCCGGTGCCGCTGCACCCCCGCAAAAAACGCCAACGGGGCTTTAACCAGAGCGATTGTTTCGCTGAGGGCCTCTCGGAATCCCTCGGCGTGCCCTGGCTGCCCGACGCCCTCGCGCGCCGCGCTTTTACCGCCACCCAAACCCGCAAATCCCGCATGCAGCGACTGGCCAACGTGGGCGAAGCTTTTGCCCTGCACCGCCCCGAACGACTGGAAGGCAAACACATCCTGCTGGTAGACGATGTGATGACTACCGGCGCTACGCTCGAAGCCTGCGGTTTGCTACTCACCGAGCTTCCCGGCGTGCGCCTCAGTATGGCCACGATTGCTATCGCGGAAATCTAACTGTGCGACTCGTGCGACTGTGCGGGGAAGGATGTTTGATGTTGAATGTTGAATGTTTGATTATTTTTTGAAACCCTCTGATCCCCAAAGTCCCAATAGTCCAATAGTCCAACAGTCCCTACCAAGGCAGTTCCCCCAAATCCACATTGCCACCGGTGAGAATAATCCCCACCCGCTTGCCGCGAAAAACCTCGGGATAGCTGAAAACCGCTGCCAGTGGCACCGCGCAAGAGGGTTCAATAATAATCTTCATGCGTTCCCAAACCAGGCGCATGGCGGCTATGATAGCCTCTTCTGATACGGTATAAATCTCATCCACGTGATGCCGGATGATGTCGAAGGTCTTTTCGCCCAGGTTGGTGCGCAGCCCGTCGGCGATGGTCTGGGTGGTGGCATTAGAGGCGATGTGGCCGCTGTGCAGCGAACGCCAGGCGTCGTCGACGGCTTTGGGTTCGGCGCCGAATACCTGTATGCCCGGCGCGGTATACCGTACCGCCAGCGCCGTGCCGCTCATCAATCCGCCGCCGCCAACGGGGGCCATCACGATGTGCAGCGGCTTTGCCGCGGTGTCTTCGAGCAATTCCAGGGCGGCCGTGGCCTGTCCGGCGATGACGTTGTAGTCGTTGTAAGGGTGGATGAAGGTGGCGCCGGTGCGCGCTACGACTTCCTGTAGCGCGGTTTCCCGCGATTCCACGGTGGGCGCACAGAAGGTAATCTCGGCGCCGTAGCCCCGCGTGGCCGCCTGTTTGATGGTAGGCGCATTGGAGGGCATGACGATATAAGCCGGCACGCCCAACTGCTGTGCCGCCCGCGCTACTGCCTGCGCATGGTTGCCCGAAGAGTGAGTGGCAAGTCCCCGCGCCGCCTGCTCGGCGCTGAGCCTCAAGGCCGCACTGGCCGCGCCCCGCATTTTGAAGGCGCCCACTTTCTGAAAGTTTTCACACTTAAAATACAATTCCGCCCCCGTCATGTTGTTGATGGTCGAACACGTCATCACAGGCGTGCGGTGTATGAATGAAGCGATGGCCGCGTGAGTGGCGCGAATGTCTGCGAGCGTCGGGACGTTTTGTAGTTGTTGCATAATTATCTGTACTTGATTTTCTTGAACGCAAGACATATATTTGTATACTTCGCACCGCCTTATTTTGTATATGACTTCAGCTCTGGCGCGAATCCAGCTAAAAGCTACATAACTTTTTTCACTTTCTAATACAAACCCTTTTATGAAAGCTAAACTAAATTCATTGAACAGGTCTTTCTTGTTACTACTAATTGCATTACTTGTCTGTTCGAATCTCTATTCCCAATACGATATTTGTTTTACAACACCTGGCAACGGCTCGATAGGTATTGTTCCTGGAGGATTGGAAAACATATCCAATGTTGACGGTCCATACTACATTCGAATATATACACATATTGTCCGTACCTCTAATGGCACAGGCGGGCAAACCATTCAAGGGGTAGAAGAGGCTATTAATATCCTTCAGCAAGATTTTAGTTCTCACAATATTTTTTTCGTATGGGATTGCAATATCAATTACATTGATGAAGATCTTCACTATTTTCAAGATATTTGTAATCAATTTTATCCAGGGTATATCTTTTTAAGCAACCCACACACTGATGGGATTGACATTTATTTTTTTGATGAAAATCAAAATCAGAATTGTGGCAGGGCAGCTAATATACCTTCAGCTGCATTTTACATATCTGGAATATATCCGGGAGATCCTTCAATATCATTATCGCGTTCCCATGTTATTTCACATGAAATGGCGCACTGTTTAGGGCTTTTTCATACACATCATGGGACTTTCCCGGAAGGAGGAAATGATAATCCTTGTAGTGAACTTGTCAACGGCAGTAATTGTAGTATCTGTGGAGATTATGTATGTGACACCCCCGCCGACCCTAATCAGCATTTTGAAGTATTATTTCCCATTTGTGAATGGCAGGAAGTAATAATGGACATTAATAATCACCCTTATAACCCCGATGAGAAAAACATTATGTCTTATACCCATCCAAAGTGTATGGATTACTTTACGTCCGAGCAAGGGTTAAGAATGCGCCAAATGATTTCCTTTTCGTCTGTTCTTCAAGACTGTCTTATCGATCCCGATTTTGTTGGTCATACCATTACTGGAAATACTACCTGGACGACCGCCAATACGCCCAACAACGGCAACTTTCTCATTGGGGGCGATCTCGTGATTGAGGGAGGCGCAACCCTGACCATCAACGCAGGGGTAACAGTGCATTTCGGGGAACAAAGTCGTCTCATTATCAAACCCAACGCCAGACTGACGCTGTACGGCGCCCTAACGGGCATGGGTTGCCGGGGCTACACCTGGCAGGGAGTAAAAGTGTGGGGAAGCGCCCCCTCTCAGTCCCAATATGCTGTGGGCGGCGTGAAGGCGCAAGGTAGTATTGACTGTATGTCAGGTTCGCTGATTGAAAACGCCAAAGTAGGTATCCAACTCTACGGCCCGACCTACACGCTGGCAGGCGGGCAAATTAGTTGCATAGGGGCAACCATCAAGAACTGCCCGATTGGGGTGGAGTTTGCGCCATATCAGAACTTTTGGCCCTTCTCCCTCCCGACGGGTCAGCAGGGGCAGCCACGCAACTACGTCGGCTCGTTCACGAGCATCAGTTTCCTGACCAATGACGATTACCCGCACAGCCAGCCGTTCCATTCATTCGTACACATGACGGGGGTAAATGGGATCAGGTTATCCGGTTGTTCCTACATCAATATCAGGGCGATACAGGGAAGCAGCCTAGCCGACTGGGGCTACGGCATATTTGCCAACGATGCTGGGTTTAGCGTCACTTCGCAATGCAGCGGCAATCCAGTTCCGTATCCAGGGCCTTGCGAGTCTTATATCCATTCCGGATTTAAAGGTTTGGGCTATGGGGTTTACACGGCCCGCATCGTCACTAACCGCCCCTACACGGTGCGGCAGGCGAACTTTGAAAAGTGCTTCGTCGGCATCCGAAACAAATCGGTGACCGGCAGTACGCTCTTGTTCAATAACTTCACCCTCGGCCAATTGCCTTCTACCGACCCGACGGGCGACCAAGTGGGGGTGATATTCGAGACCGACGTGGCGGGCTTCACCTGTGAGGAGAACGAGTTCATCGGCGTCAGTGGAAATGCTGAGACCACCATAGGCACAATTTGCATCAACACGGGCATAGCCAACAAGACCATCCGGCGAAACAATTTCCACGGACTGACTTTTGGCAACCTCTCCAACCAGCAGAACGCCTCCCAGTTGCCGCAGGACGGCATTAGGGGGCTGTACTACGACTGCAATCGGAATTTTGATGTGGACGACAAGGACTTTTCGGTGCCCAATGGCAGTATTAAGGAAAGACAGGGGTTGGAGTTTGACAACCAAGGTCAAATAATCTACAATGCGGCGGGCAACCGTTTTTCCTATACGGGCATTGATTTTTCCAACCTTGGCGCACCGATCCAGTATTTCTACAACCCTTTTGGGCAGAATGAGGAGCCATTGGCCATTGAGGGAGATGTTTTCAAAATCCCAGCCGACACCAATACCTGCCCCGTCACCTACTGCGAGCCGCCGTGCAGGACAGAGGAAGAAATTGCCTTGGTCAAATCTGATTTTTACCAGCAAAAGGACCTATTCCTTGCCGCCAAAGCAAGTTATGCTGCAAACCCGACGGACGAAAGCGCCCGGCAGATGGCCTACCGCCAACGGATGATGGACGAGGATGCCTATATGGTGGTCATCCACGAGTTGTACGACACCATTGGATTCAGCGCCGACACCCTGCGCACCTGGTTGGCGCATCTGGGCAGCCTCGAAGGGGATTTGTGGCTGGCCGGTGAGCGCCTGGGTTCAGGCAACGTACAGGCAGCCTTGTCGTTGCTCAACAGCGCCATCGGCAAATACCAACTGGCGGGCGAGGGGCAGGCCGACATAGGCAATTATCAGGCCATCCTCGGCCTTTTGGACGGCAAGCCGTTCTATGGACTGGATGCGGCCACCCTGCAGTCGGTCAGGGGCTACCTCGATGCGGACGGCTATGCGGAGGGCTGGGCCAAGAGCATCCTGACGCTTTACGGTGGGCATTTCCCTGCCGAATATATCAAGGACGGGGGCAGCATCGAGGAGCGCTCCATGGAAGTGGGCGGCTCGCCCGACATGGCGCATCAGCCTGAATGGGTGCGGGCAAGCCCCAACCCGGCAAGGGACCTGGTGAACTTCTCGGTTTCCCTGCCGGAAGGAGTGAAAGAGGCTGCCTTGCGCATCTTTGACGTGAACGGGAGGCAGGTTCACGCACAGTCCGGGCTGGCGCAGGCCGGCTCGTACATTTGGCAGACCGGCGCCCATCCGTCCGGGGTGTATTTCTATCACCTGACCGCCGACGGCAAAGTGCTGAGGAGCGGCAAGATCATCCTGAACAAGTGAGTTTTTTTGTTACCTGCCCGTCCGGTCGCCCTGTGCGGCCGGACGGGCATTTATGCTTTTTGCCATGAGATATTTATTGATGCTTATATCGGCGCTCATCGAGTACACAGCCCCTGCCCAGCCGGGCTTTAGCCGCGCTTACGACCTCGGGGAACGGGCGGCAGGGTTTCAAAGCATGGAGTTGTCAGGAGATACATTGGTGGTGTATGGCGTAGTCTTGGAGGAAGGGCAATTTGCTGCAGGCATGCTCCTCGCTCGTTTTGACACGAGCGGCAATTTGATTGATTACCATATCTACAATGACAGTTTGAGCGATGATTTCACGGTGGCGTATCCCAATAGCCTTGCAAAACTGGGTGATGGGAGCGGGTATGTGGGGGTGGGGCAGTTTTTTTACAGAAGAAACGGGTATTTGGCGAGGTTTGATAATTCCGGGGCACCGGTTTTCCTGAAAGAATACGATGACCCGGCCTCTGTGGTTGATTTTTACGAAGAAGTGAAAGTATTGGGAGATGGCCTATTGATATTGGGGGAAAAGACAGATGCTTCCAGTTCTGTTTTGAATATTTTCATAATGAAAACAGATTTCCAAGGCAACAAAATATGGGAAAAAAAAATCACGACACCCAACAGACGAACCTTATTTAATAATGTATTAGTTCTGAATGAAAACGAATATGTCATTGGTGCAACAACTACTGCAGTGCAAGGCACTCCCTTGCCGCAAGTGAAAAACACCAGCAAGATATTCGCCATCGACAGCCTCGGCAACATCAAATGGCAATGGGAGAGCCAGCCTTCATTGGAGGAGTTGGGAGCAGGCAGCATCTTCAGGACGCCAGACGGTAATTGGGCATACACAAGCGCAAGAGGCTGGTATAATGCAACATACAATGAAATATCAAAACAACCTAAATTTATTATTCGGGATGAAAACTTCAATATAATTCGGGATGATACGTTTGGAGTGGCTGATTTTCCTATAAATTATTTTACAAAAGCAATTCAACTCACCGATGGAGGTTGGTTAACGATTGGATTAAAACCTGTCCACTATCCCATCCCACCTGTACCGATGTGGTACAATTCCTTTTCCGGCTGGATGGTGCGCTTGGACAGTCAGGGCGATCAACTCTGGAGCCGGGTGGACACGGCGTTTTGGAGTTACGAAACCGGCTCCACCAACTACTATTATGATGCAGTGGAACTGCCAAGTGGCAGCCTGATAGTATGCGGTTACAGCCGCACCTACGAGCCTGAGCCCAAAGACTGGGGCTGGCTCATCAAGGTCAGCAAAGACGGTTGTCTGGATACGCTGTTTTGCAGCCCGGTAAGCACTTCGTTTCCCATCATACCGAACAAGGCCGTGACCCTGTATCCCAATCCCACTTCTTCTTGGATTAATATACAAATTGAAAGCATAGATAAATGGGACAGAATAGAGGTATATAATGTGCATGGGCAATTGATGCACGCCATGCCTGACAGCTCAGAATCCCGCATAGACATCAGCAGGCTGGATGATGGGGTATATTTCATCCGCCTGACAAAGGCCGGACAATCCGTGACAAAGAAGGTAATAAAACGGCGATAAAACTAAATAGCCATATTAGATCACTTCCCCCCCACCACAATAACCACCTCTCCTTTCACCGCATCTTTCTGCCGGTAGTATTTCAAAATGGCTTCAAGCGAATCCGTGTGGAGGTCTTCGTGCAATTTACTCAATTCGCGTGCCACGCAGGCGGGGCGCTCAGGGCCGCAGTGCTCGATAAGTTGCTCCAGGCATTTGACAAGCCGGTTGGGCGACTCGTACAACACAAAGGTATTCGGCAAGGCAGCCAGGTATAGCAGCCTCGTCTGCCGGCCTTTTTTGTGCGGCAAAAACCCCTCGAAGTGAAAGCGGTCGCAGGGTAAACCCGAGGCCGCCAGGGCGGGCACAAAAGCCGTGGCGCCCGGCAGGCACTCTACCCGCACACCCGACTGCACGCAGGCGCGCACCAGCAAAAAGCCGGGATCGGAGATGCCCGGCGTGCCGGCATCGGTGACCAAAGCCATGTTGGCGCCGCCTTGTAATTGCGCTGCCAACGAAGTCACCGTAGCATGTTCATTGTGCGCATGATACGAACGCAAGGGCGTAGCAATACCGTAGTGTGTGAGTAATCTCTTGGACGTGCGCGTGTCTTCGGCTAATACCAGGTCTACCTCCTTGAGTATCCGTATGGCTCGCAGGGTCATATCTTCGAGGTTGCCGATAGGGGTGGGGACCAGGTACAACATACTCGCCGTGCCCTAAAGGGCTTTTATCTCGTAGTGGAAGGTCTCCATGATGAGGTTGGCCAGCAATTTGCGACAAGCAGTTTCAACCTTCTCTTTTGCTTCCGCTTCCGAGCCTGCTTCGAGTTGCATCACGATGTGCTTGCCGATGCGAATATCGGAAATGCCGGCAAGGTTGATGTTTTTCATATTATTAGCCACCGCTCTGCCCTGCGGATCCAACAGTTCTTTGTGTGGCATGATGTTTATTTCTGCGATGAAGTTCATGTGCTTGTCTTTCCGGATGTAAAATAAATAATGAGGTTGACCAATATGTAGAGCAATATGACCGCCGCCGGCGCCGCCCATCCCAGGGCGAAAACCAACAGCAGGCTTACCGCCGCAAAAATAAGCTTTATCTCGTTGCCTTTCCAGCGCAGCCCGCTGATTTTAAGGCTGAACATCGGTATTTCGGATACCAGCAACCCACTCAACAGGGCAATCATCACGTATAACAGCCAGGGCTGGAGCAATACGCCGCCCAGCCCAAAGCTATCGAAGTGCGCGACAAGCGCCAATCCGATTACAAAAATAGTGCATGCGGGCGTAGGCAAGCCCAGGAAATGCTTCGTCTGCCGGGTGTCGATATTGAATTTGGCCAGGCGAAGCCCCGAAAAAACCGATAGCACAAAGCCGGGAAATGCCTGCCACCGAGGCGCCTCGAATACTACTGCTTGCCCAGGAAAAGCCTGCCAAGCCGGCCCATCGGGCATGAAAATTTGGTTGAGCAGCATAAAAAAGATAGCCCCCGGCGCCACCCCAAAAGAAACCATGTCGGCCAGCGAGTCGAGTTGTACGCCTAACGGCGATTGCACGTGCAGCGCCCGGGCCACCGCCCCGTCGGCAAAGTCGGCTACGGCAGCCGCCGCAAGCCAGGCTACACCGGTCAGTATATCCCCGCCCAATATGCTCACGATCGCACAGCAACCGCAAAACAAGTTGAACAAGGTGATGGCATTAGGCAAATGTTTAGTCATTGTAAAACAGTATTTTATCTCTCCCTCACTCCCTCTCACCCTCCCACACTCTCACCCTCCCCCCACAGCCACTCCCCGCTCCGGGTCATTGATCCATTCGCTCCACGAGCCCGCATACAGCAAGGCGTCGCCCAGCCCTGCATGGGCGTATGCCAGCAGATTGTGGCAGGCGGTCACGCCCGAGCCGCAGTAAAAGACCGTATGGTCGGCAGGTTTTCCTTCGAGGAGTTTTTCAAAGCGCAGGCGAAGCGCCTCGGGGTCTTGAAAACGGCCATCGGGGCTTAGATTGGCCATATACGGGGCGCTCACGGCGCCGGGTATGTGGCCGGCTATAGGGTCTATGGTTTCGTTGAGGCCGGCATAGCGCTGCGGATCGCGCGAGTCGGCCACTATAAAATCGGGGTCGTGGCTTTTTTCTTTTACAAAATGGGCATCGACAACGCGTTCAGGGCGTAGGTGGGGGGTAAACGTTGTGGGATTGCGCTGCGGTACCGCATCCGTTTCGGGGAAGCCGGCTGCTTGCCAGGCTTGCCAGCCGCCGTCGAGGACGTAAGCGTGGTGGTGGCCCAGCCAGCCCAGCAGCCACCAGAGGCGGGCGGCGTGGCCGCCGCCGGCATCGTCGTAGGCTACCACCGCAGTATCGGCGTCGATACCCCATTGGCCGAGTTGCGCGGCCAGTACAGCGGCATCGGGTAGGGGATGGCGCCCGGTGAGGCCGGGAATAACCGGCCCGGAAAGGTGCTCATCGATATGGGCATACACCGCGCCGGGTATATGCGAGTGGGCGTATTCGCGGCGGCCTCGCCCGGTATCTGCTAGCGAAAAACGGCAGTCTACGACCAGCCAGTTTGCTGCACCCAATTGCGCCGACAAATCGGCGGCGCTGATCAACGGCGATGCGCTCATAACAATTGCGTTTGCTGCCAGGCGTAATAGGCCGCACCTATAGCGCCGGCATTGTTTTGGAGGCGCGCGGCTCTTACCGGCGTATCCACTTTTATAAACGACGCGTACTCATCAAATTGCTTGCTCACGCCGCCACCAAGGATAAATAAATCGGGCGACATGATGCGCTCCAGGTGGCGCAGGTATTCGCTGAGCCGGGCGCCCCAGTCTTTCCACGACAATTCCAGGCGCTTGCGCACCGAATCGGCCGTATATTGCTCTGCCGGCATATTGTGCAAAAAAACGTGCCCCAATTCTGTATTGGGTACCAACTGGCCGTTGTGAAACAAAGCGCTACCGATACCGGTGCCGATGGTGACAACGAGCACCACACCCAATTCGCCTTTGCCGATGCCGAAGCGCATCATGGCTAAACCCGCAGCGTCGGCATCGTTGACGGCGGCGACAGTGCAACCCGATTTGCGTTCAAAAATATCGGCGATATCCACGCCTATCCAGCTTTTGTCGATGTTGGCGGCAGTAAGGGCCACGTTGTGCTTAACGATGGCAGGAAAACCACAGCCCACCAATCCCTTCCACTGATGCATCTCCACCAATTGGGCAAATGTATCGGCTACGGCCTCGGGCGTAGCGGGTTGGGGCGTCGTCAGGCGGAGTCGCTCGCCCAGCATCTCTCCCGAGCGGATGTCGATGAGCGATCCTTTGATACCCGAACCTCCAATATCAATGCCCAATACGGTGTGTTGCTGCATAGTATGTTTTTATCTAATGACTTTCATCTTCATGCGAACGTCCTTTTTGGGCCGGTCGAAAGAATCCACCTTGGTGGCAGCTATCTGGTCCAGTACGTCGAGCCCTTCTATTATCCGGCCAAAAACGGTGTATTCTTTGTCGAGGAAGGGCGTGCCTCCCGATTTGAGGTAGATTTCGCGCTGGGCAGTGCTGTAGCGAATGTTTTTCTGGGCTTCCAGCAGGTCGAGTTGGGGGGCCGTCAGTGGGCGGCCCTGTACGATATAAAACTGGGATCCCGAAGAACGCTTCTGTGGGTTCACCTGGTCGCCCTGCCGGGCGGCAGCCAGGGAGCCTTTGGTATGCACCAGCGTATCAACGAATTCGGCAGGGATGGTAAAGCCGGGCCCCCCCGAGCCCAGTTGCTGGCCGGGTTTGGCGCGCTTCGAATCGGGGTCGCCGCCCTGTATCATAAAGCCTTCGATGACGCGGTGAAACATCAGGCTGTCAAAGAAGCCCTGATCGACGAGCTTGATGAAATTTTCCTGGTGTTTGGGCGTGGCATCGTACAATTCCACGAGCATGTGCCCAAACTCGGTTTCGATATCCACCAGGCATTTGCTGGGCGGTTCTATGAGCAGGCGGTGTTCTTTGATCCTCGCCTTTTTGTCTTTCATCGCTTTGAGCTTCACAGTGTAATTGCCAGAGGACAAATACCTGTGCGTTGGAGAAGCTTCTGTGGATTTGTTGCCGTCGCCAAAATCCCATTCGTAAGTTTCGGCTTTCTCCGATTGGTTGGTAAACTGCACCAGCGATGGCGCTTTTTGGCCGCCGGCATGCGTAAACTGCGCTACCGGCCGGGAGCAGGCGCCCAATAAGCCCGCGATGGCTATGATGGTCAGTGTTTTTAGTTGAGTCATGTGTTGTCGGTTGTCGGTTGTCGGTTGTCGGGTGTCAGTTGTCGGTTCTCAGTTTTCTGTTTTATTGCCAGTAGAGACGCAAAATTTTGCGTCTCTACTGGCAAAGATAAGGAACGGATAACGGAGAACTGACAACCGACAGCCGACAACAAAACTTGATTACTTCAGAATCTTGATTTTCATCCTCACATCCTGTTTGGGGCGGTCGTTGCTATCCGTAGGCTGGGAGGTGATCTTGTTTATGGTTTCGATGCCCTCTACCACTTCGCCAAAGACGGTGTAGTCGTTGTCGAGGAAGGGGGCGCCGCCTTCTTCTTTGTAGAGTTTGCGCTGTTCGGGCGAATACTTGATACCCTTTTGTTGTTCGATGGTATTTAAATATTCGTCATTGATGATTTGCCCCTGCACGATATAAAACTGAGAGCCGGAAGACTGCTTCAGTGGGTTGTTATCGCGGGCGGCAGCCAGGGCGCCGCGCAGGTGGGGTGCGCCTATCTCGGGATCTATCTTGTATTCGGGGCCACCCATGCCCAGCATTTGGCCGGGCGTAGCGTTGCGCGAATCAGGGTCGCCGCCCTGGATCATAAAACCATTGATGACGCGGTGGAAGAGCAGGCTGTCATAGTAGCCCTCATTGACAAGTTTGATGAAGTTGTCGCGGTGTTTGGGCGTCGAGTTGTACAACATCACTTTCATGTCGCCGTATTCCGTATGGATAAGCGCGTAGGTGCTATCGTCGGTTTGGCAGGAGCTGAAGCCACAACAAAGCGCAATTGCGACAATTGCGAGGGTAAGATGTCTGATCATATGCTGCGTTTTAGTTGATTTGGCGTAGTTCTGTCTTAAAATAGGATATAATTTTGCTAATAATAAACTGCTCCTGATCTTCCAGCCCTTTGGTATCGAGGTGGCGTATAACGCGCCAATGGGGCCAGCCGTCGGCATCGCGGCCGATGAATTCGTAATAGCCGTCGTCGCTCAGCAGGCGGCAGACGGCTATGTGCATCAGGTCTTGTTTTTCTTCTTTGGTAAAAGCAGGTTTTACAAACCCCAGTTCCTGAATGCCGATGAGAAATAACACGGCATTCAAATCAGGCAGCGCATCCCTGTGGAATTGCTCCTTCAGGCGATGCCTCAATTGCACCCATTCAAATTCTTGTTCCCACTTTTCCATGAAATCGATCGCAAAGATAATAAATGGACACTATGTTGTCAGTATGTTCCCAATTGCTCCATGTAATAGATGGCAATATCCCGGATGTCGTTGCGCACGGTAGCGGCATTGACGGTGAAATTCGGCTTTTGCGAAGACGCAAAATCTTTCAAAAAGCCCAAATTGGCTTCTTTGCCCGTCGCCACAAAATCGGGCAATACAACGGTGTAGGTTTTTTCGTTTTTCAGCATCTCGCCTTTGATCCACCACTTGCCATCGCGTTGTTCTGCGTAGCGGACTTGCATATAGCCGCCTTCGCCGACGTTAGTCACGAGGCCGGCCTGCAATACGCGGCCCAGCGTTTCGCCAGGCAATTGCATAGTAGAAATGGCGCCTCCAAAGGGGAAGGTGCGCAAGATGTCGTATTCGGTAAGCGTGCCCAGGATGTCGTCGTCGAGGCGCATGGAGCCGCTGTTGAGCAGGTATACGTCGGCGCCAGGGCTTACGGCTTCGAAGCCCTGCAGGGTGAGCGCACCCATGTTGGTCTGTTGTGCGCGCACTTTGTATTCGGTGCATTCCAGTTTGGTTTTGGCCATCATTATCTGGCGCTGGGGTTGGTAGCCCTGTTCTTCCATTATTTTAAAGGCGTCGCGCTGCCACTTGTCCGCTACGGCTTTGGTGGCGAGGTCATCGGCTATTTTGTCGTCGATGGTTTTGAGTGTGGAGTTGAGTACGGTTTTTTTTGTTTTGGGGTAATAAGTAAAGCGGTGAATGTACACGGTTTTTACGTTGGCGTCGGCTTTGGTGATGGCCGTGCCGCCCACCTGGTATTTCATGTTGGTATGGTCGTGCCCGCCGATAAACAGTGCAAAGCCGGGCACATCGGCAGCCAGTTGCTTGTCTTCATCGATAGCAAGGTGGGTGATGGCCACATTGACGTCGGCCTGCGATTGCAAAATGCCGAGCACTTCTTTGATGGATGCCGCGACGGGGGCGTAACTCACGTAGTCCTGCTTGTTGAACGGCAGTACCACGCCCGTCAGGCCCACCCTGACTTTAGCGCCGGCGGCGTTGCTGAATTCGTGTACCACATATTGGGGTATGTCGCGCAACTGGCCGTCGATTTGCTGCTGGAAGGGCTTGATTTGGTCGCCGGCCCTCCGCATGGCGTTGCAGGTGATATACTTGAATTTGCTTTGGTTGATCCGGTTTTGGAGTACGCCGGGATCTTTGAGGTCGAATTCGTGGTTGCCGAAGGTAGCGTAGTCTAGTCCGGCGGCATTCAGGGTTTCTACCATTTGCAAGCCCGAGATGCGTTCGCCGTTGGCCATTTTGAGGTTGGCCAGCACCGAAGGGCTCAGGAAATCGCCGGCTAGCACCGCAATGGTATTGGGGTTTTCGCGCAGCAATTCCTTTTTTACGGTAGCCACCCGGGCCAATCCGCCCGACTTGCCGCCTTCCAGCGGCGCTATTTCGTAAACGTCGTTGTATTGAAGAATGGTGAATTCGATAGGCTGGGAAGCCTTGCGGGCGGTCTGGCAAGCACTCAGGGCCACCACTGCCAGCACGATCCATAGTTGACGATAAGTACGCATGAGGTTGAAATTTGACGGCAAGTTAGCAATTGCCTGTCAAAAGTGAACTGTGAACTGTGAACTGTGAACTGTGGATAGGGCTGAATGCTATAGCCCATATCGCATTATTACCAAACCAGAATTGTAGGTTTGGGCGTTCAACAACTTAAGTTGAATGCGTTGTTCGAATTGCGGAAACAAGGGTGTGCCGCCGCCCAATAGGATTGGATGCACGGCCAGCGACAACTCGTCAACAAGACCGATGGGCAGGAGCGATTGTATGAGGCTACCGCCGCCAAAAAGCCAGATATCTTTGCCGGGCATAGCTTTGATGCGCTGAACTTCGGCGACCAAGTCGTCGCCTCTCACAAGCGTTGTATCGGGCGGGGCCTCGCTGAGCGTGTTTGAAAAAACATAAGACTGCAAGTCCGGCATGCCTTCCATCTCGGCGGAGTCACCCATCGATTGTACCAGTTCGTACGACTTTCTGCCATAGAACGCAGCATCAATCCGATCGAAGAATTCGCCCATGCCGTAATCCTGATCGGTGAAACACCAATCGAATGCGCCGTTGCGGTCTTCAATGTAACCGTCGAGGCTGATGGCCAGGTTGAGGAGAAGTTTTCACATTGTTTATGACATAGTTTAGGAGTGTGGGAGAGTGGGAGAGTGAGAGCGTGGGAGCAAAGATCTCTCCCTCTCTCCCTCCCACACTCCCACACTCCCATCCGTGGTGTTTACAGGGATTGCGGATTCGGCACCACGTTATTGATCGGCGATTTAGTTAACCAAATAACCACCTCAATAATGCACTGCTACATAAGTATACCAGGCATTTTCTTTCAGTTTCAACAAATCTACCCGCCGGTATGTCAAAGATGACAATTTCCATTGGAAACCGGCGGAAAGGCTTTTGTTAAAAAAATACTGCCCGTGGAGGGACAAGTTAGCCGTTTGCATAGATTTCAGGCCTGAAAACTTTTTCACCTTTTCGGGTTTGCCTTCGCCTTTGGGGTCTTTGTGCCAGCGCGTCAGCCAACCGACCAGGGGTATGCTGAGGCGCAGCGAAATCGTGGCGCCCCGCCTTTGCGTGGGCTCGAATCCCATTTCGGGGCCCAGCGTAGTGGAGGATACGAGTCCCGGGCGGGCATACCTGGGGTAATACATAGTTTCCAGCAGCGTTAGTCCCGTCCTGTAGCGCATCCCGTCTTCGCCTTTTAGCTGCATACCTTTGTGGGTAGAACCTACCTGTATAACGGGGCCTCTTACCGGCAACAGCAGCGAGTCGAATGCCTCGTTTTGAGCCGTTTGGAGTTGACCGAGGCCTATCATGCCTTCCGTAAAGTTGATCCATTGGCCTTGTTCGCGCGTATGGCCGATGCGCAAGGTGGTCATGCCCGCATTGTACACACCGCCAGGCGCATACGCATCATCGCGAATCGACCAGTCGGACCAACCCACGCCGATCCAAATCTGCCTTGCCTTGGGCTTAGCGACCTTGAGCGGGATCTCTTGCGCGGCAAGCCGGTAGCAAGCGCTTAATAAAAGCACGGTTAGCAGTGGCAACAGTCGGGTCATAGGTTGTACAGTCAGTCCCACAAAAATAGGGATATGTGTAGCGAGTTGTAAAGAGGGGGGCGACTGAATTGACTGTATTTAGGACTGAATTGGGGAATTGGCTGGTTGAAGCGCTGGAAATATTCGACGATTGGTGTGTTGGATTTACCAAATCGATTACCGATATTGAATGCAGAAACTTGAGGGTTTATGGAAAAAACAATCATCACGAAAGGAGTAGACCTGCTCAAAGACCGAAAGCATTATAATCAAACTACCATTGTAAAAAAAATGCGATACCTCGGATATAACATTTCCGAACCAACTTTTAGCAATATACTCAGTGGGAAAACTGTAAAACCGGGAACCCTCGATTTGGTTAGTAAGGGTATTCAGGAATTAGTACGACATGAGTTGGGTATGAAGTGGGGCCGCAATGACTTCGAAAATATAAATGAGCAAGAATGGTCCCGGGTGGATATACCTGCACTTGATGCTAAAGACCCATCCCTGGTAGTCAGGCCGGGATTTGCTTTTTATGAAAACGGCAGATTATCCATCGAACAGAAGACCGCTTTTTTTTCTGTAGCGCAAAAAGAAGTAATTGAATTTGGAGTAACACTACACACTTTTTGTTCCTATTTTTTTAATAGAGCCGAATGGGAGTTTCAGGAAAAAGTGGAAGGCCTGCTCAAAAAAGGCGTCAATTTTAAATCTTATTTGCTGGACCCGGATTGCAACGAAGCCAGGCTTTATTTTGAAGACAGAAAACGTTTTCAACCGGAAGAAGCAAAAACCATAGAAGTTATTAGGGGCGTTATTCGGCAACTGAGCCGATTACAAACCAGCTTAGCCCAAAAAAAATTTCCAGGCACTTTTGAAATTTTCACATACAAACATATTCCCTACAATTATTTTATGGTAGTAGACGGACAAACCATAAATGGCAAAATGATGATCTCACATTACATATACGGAGAATCGAGGGCCAATTGTCCAGTTATAGAATTTACTAAAACTATGGATTCGCCGCTTTATAAACGCTATTGGGCTTCGCTTCAAAGATTAGTTAAAGATGCTAAACCAATAACACTATACGATGAAGCTTAATGTATCTGAATAAATTTACGTAAATTTATGTAAATGATTATAAATCAATATTTTGAAATAATTAATTCCTGCTTCTAATAGCTTTGTCTCGTCGAAATTAATAAACAGGCCCGGTACTCGAGGGCATTAAAGCCATTTATTTTATTGAATTAACTCAACCGCCATTGCACGGCAATAGCGGCTATAACTGCTTTTTGCCCACAGCTTTCCGCAGCCTGTCGTCTATTTTTTTACTTTAATTATTTATCAATTATGAGAACAACTTTCAGCATGGGCAAGCCGGCTCTATTCGTCGCGTTATTGCTCACGTTGGTTTCGGTGCAACCAACATCCGTTTTTTCCATTACGCCGCCGGCAGAAACTTGCGAATGCGCAAGGCCCACCAACCAGGCCATTACAGCGCAGGGATCAAACCATGTCTCTTTTTCATGGGATTCCAGCGAGCAAGGCGCCAGTTTCAAGGTATGGTATTACCGGCAAGGCGACAGCTACACGAGCGCAGAGACGATCACCAGCAACAAGTATATCCAATATACTAATTTGCCGGAGGGAACGTACACCTTTTACATAGTCACTATTTGCGGGGGAGAGACTTCGCAGGCGA
The DNA here is from genome assembly GCA_013360405.1 of Saprospiraceae bacterium. Lineage (GTDB taxonomy): Bacteria > Bacteroidota > Bacteroidia > Chitinophagales > Saprospiraceae > JABWBR01. Next base: position 40,889 of record JABWBR010000024.1, on the reverse strand, counting down.
TTATTTTTGATGACTTGATCATGATTTGATTTTGCAAATTTGCCGCTCACCGGCCCTTGTGCTGGGGGCGGCAAATTAATTTTTGTATTGCCGGGCTTTTTCGATCAGCCATTCGCGAAGGTATAGGTCCTTAGCAGAATTGATCTTTTTCATTAGCTTATCGCGCGATATATTACCATCATACATTGATTTAAGAAGATGTATAAAATTAAGCGTAGATTTTACCACCAGAGGCCTGGTTTTTTGCTTGCGATACAAAAAGGTTTCAAAAGCCTGGTAATAGCTTTCAAATTGGGAGTCGCTCTGCCGTAATTCAAAATAGCATCTGAGGACAATAGATTTGGCACGAATAACGTAATCGATAGCTCTAAAATCGACACCCGCTAATGCATCCAGTGTTTCTTCGTATTGCTTTTTTTCAAATAAAGCGATAGCTTTGGAAAGGATAACCGTATCAGCGCGCTGAGCTTGATCGAGGAACATGCTACAGGTAGTAATAAAATGGTCTGCCCACTCAAAATCCTGTTGATTACAAGCAACATTGACAATATTGCAAAATTGCGTAGGAGATATACCCCCCACTCTTTGGAAAAAGCCATGTTCTAAAGCAAAAACATTAAGCCGGTGAATAATCGGCGCATACTCGAGCCTTCCCGATCTAAGCTGAAGGGCGGCATAATTGTGTATATAGCTTAGCGCAATGTGAAGATCTTCTTTGCCAATTTTCTGATGATTTTTATTAACCCAGGCATCAATATTTGCAAAAGCATCATCGTTTCCTTCAACCGTTAATGCATACATTTCTTTGTAAATCTGGTACAAAGGGTGTTCTGCTACGTGGGGCCAATTAAGCAAATTCTGCACTACAACCTGGTCGTCCTGTCGAAAATCTGGGTTGAGCCGCAGGTTCAAATTTGCCATTTCGCAAGCTATTTTTAGCCGTGCAATAGCGAAATAATTGTCGAGGTCGCTTGCACATTGGGACAGTGCAGTTATATCGGGGTCGGATTTTTTTTCCAACGGCGAGTAATAAAAAAAATAATTGGCCAATAAACCAGTAAGTAAATCGGTCGAGCTTTTCTTTTCCGATGCAGCCAGTTGCTCCCTGATCAACTTGTATTGCTTATTGTATTCGTTTTTTAGTCCGCGCTCTTTAGTAATCATCAGCCAAAGAGCCTGACTTTCAAGAGACCCGTCGCGGGCCTTATTCCACAGCCAAAACTCATTTAGCCATAAATTCAAATCAGACAGCGCATTGAGCAGTTTTGTGCGGTTGTAAGCATCCTCGTGAATATCGGCGTTGAAAATCTTCTTATAGGCATAAGCTATATCCAGCTTTTTTTCGTGGCGAAAATCGGGATAAAATGGTTTCAGATACTTGAAGACGGCCAGCGCGATCTTCTGACGGCCATAGTTGCCCTCGAGGTATTTTCGAAAAGCGTCAAGCTCCTGCATGTCAAGCGTACGAAGTGCCGATAAAAATTTATTGTCCTCCATTGCATGTAGTTTGTTATTTGCGGGGAAAAGTTACGCTGAAAACTGCAAGTTTTACGCTTTCCGGCTGTGATTTATTTTAAGGCCTTCGGTATAAGTTTTTATGGGTTTAAAATATTGTTTATCAATTTAATATAAAAAAAAATGGCATATACCTTGTTTAAAAAGGCCTGGGCTGACTGCAAGAATGAAGTATGGAATTTGAACAAAGAAAAAACACGGGGTTTGGGGTGAAAAATGTAGTTCTTTAAATCGAAACCTGATTTTATATTTGTCAAAAGATATAGCTCGCACCGCCAAGTTTTGGGCATGACCTAAGCTCGGGTGCGAGCTATAATACCGCAAAGCTGGAAAAGTTATGACTATAACTTGACGGTGTGCGGTATAAAAGTAAGCAATTACCCAATTAGCTAACTACAAGTTATGGGGCCACACCGAAAACAGCTGTTGGACCGGTTTGAAGTTCACTTACGCAACAACTTCGAATCATACTGTGAGCGACACGGCCTTGACAAAACAGAAAATCAAATGATCGCCTTTTTAATCGACCAGGATTTAATACCTCCAACGCTAATACAGCGCTATGCGGTGATCAACGAATACAGAAAGCTGAATGAAGAACTAGAAGGGCACAAAACCCTGACAGTTAGCGCCTTAGCGCACCGCTTCAATATCTCCGAAAGGACGGTTTGGAGCATTTTAAAGCATGTTCAACCAGGTAAAAGGCTTACCGGAATGGGAGGAAATGGCTCCTCTTTTGAAATGTAGGTGAAGAAATGAAGATAGCGCTTTATCTAGAAAAAAATTATTGAGAACCTTGTTTGTCTTGCATAATTATGACTGTAGCCATTTTAACTCCTATTCCGGTTGAACATGCGGCGATTGTGGCGCGGCTTCATGCCCCGAGGAGCAATTCAAGGAGGGAAACCGGTATGTAGCAGGGGGAAGTAAGGATATCAGGTAGGATGATAGCAAGCAACATATTAGGATGTTTTTAGTTCTGACATTGAATGTTGTTGGTTCATGATTTTTTTTCGCAAACCACTTTACAATGGTTATTTCTATTATCAGCCAAGTTTTTTTCATATATTTGGATCAGTCATTCATTCAAGTAACGACATTTTCAAATAAACTCTAGAAAGCTGCATGTATGAACCAACTAACCATTGTAATATTTACGCCTTTACAGTTAGAATTTGAAGCTGTGATAAGACACTTGGAAGGCCCTCGTCGGTCTTTCATAGTCGATAAAGCTGCGTATGAAGAGGGATTTTTTACTAATGCTCAGAAAGAGCGATATAAAATCATCGTTCGTGAAACCGGCATGCGCAACATGGAAATGGCCCTTGCAACTGAAAAAGCGATTGCCGCGTTTCAGCCACAGATTGTTTTTTTGTCCGGCATTGCCGGAGCGATAAAGGATTTAAATGTCGGAGATGTTATTGTTGCTAACAAAGTAAGCTACTCCAGTGCCGGAAAAGAAGACAAGGATGGATTCAAAGCGAGGCCGGAAGTGTATTATTTCAGTGAATCGTTACTCGCCCAGGCTCAACTTACCAGCAGAAATAATGACTGGAAATCACGTACAACCGACGGCGCCTCAAATGCCAGGGTATTCTTTGGCGGCATTGTAGCTGACGATAAGGTGATCGCATCGGTGAAAAACCCGACATACAATCGTTTCAGGAAACACTATAACGATAGCATCTCGGTCGACATGGAATCGGGAGGACTCGGAAGGGTGTTGAAGAGCCACCCCACAATACATTGCCTTGTAGTGCGAGGCATTTCCGACCAATTATCTAATAAATCAGAAGCTGATGCGCACGGCTCTCAACCTGCCGCTGCCGACAGGGCCGCAGCCTTCGTTTTTCAGTTGTTGTACGATATGGATCCTTCAGGGGTTATCGATTCAAAGGGTCTACGGCTTACGCCGGATGAAAAAACTTCTAACCTCGTCAGCGGTAAGGGTAATAATGACGGCAACAATATCATGAATAGCACTATACACGCAAAAGAATTTCACCAGGGGAATAAAATAACCATCAAGCATACTGGCTCTGGAGATATTGTTTCGGGCGATAAAACAATTCATAATCATGGAGCAAAAGGCCTTGATAATTTGATCAAGATACCGGAACAGGCCCTCTCAGAAATGCACACGCTGGTAGCAAAGGCCAGGGTGGAAGAAGCATTGGAATTGCTATTGGATTTCGTCAGAAAAAATAATCACCCCTTTAAACTGGAGGCAATTCAGCTGTCGAGCAGTTGGAAAATATTAAATTCAGACGAAATAAAAGGCATGGAGACCAGCAACGATATTCGTATAGAAAAATCTAAAATAACTAACCGGTTATTGCTATTACTGAATAAGATGCAATAACTTTTTTAGTTGATGAAGATTCCAACTAAATTGTGATTCAGAAATATGTACGTAATCAAAGTTGAAGATACCCAGAGAAAACTGTACTTTGTGAACGAGAATCGTTCATGCACATTTATGGGCGATTTGCATTCGGCGGCAAATGACGATTTGCGCCGTATCGGTTTTGTGTTGCTGCTTGATCACATGCACTATTTCGACCTTTCGCTCAGAAAAAGGTTGATCGAAGTTGAGTTGGCCTTGCTGGGAATCCCCCCCACAAGAGTAGTGTCTTCTATGGAGGCTGTCGCCGCTTTTATCAAAACGGAACATCCCGAAATTGGAAACCTGCACATCGTAGACATCCTCCGCCAAGGAACAGCTAATATCTACAATGCACGATTTATCAATAATCAATACGTGCTACATTCCTGTAGTGAAAACTTCAATCTTCAACTCGAAGCAAACTTTCGAGAACATTTGAGGATCGAGTTCACACGATTAAATGAATTTGAATCTTTTCTACAATCGACATACGGACAATACACCTACGAACAGATTGTCGTTCAACTAATGAATAAATTGGAACGCGACAACTCACTAACCGAAGATGAAATTACGATACTGAAAATGGCTGATGTACAGGATATTACGTGGCAAAACATCACGATTGCTGATTTGGTAAGGTTTAGAAAGAACTTGCGATCCCGCATCACCCCCAACGGCCAAAATAATACCGTGATTTTCCTTGGAGTTTTAAGCAATATTCTGAACAATCACGAGGGCAATAACGCCGCCGATATCCTGGGTGCCGCATATATACATCAAATACAGCATGAGTTGTACGGACCGCTGATGGAAAACGTCAGTTTACGAGTTTACAGCTTCGACTATTATTTCATACCTTTGTTTGAGAAAAATAGTACATATCAAGAATATTCTACAGCTAAAACTTTCAGACTATATAATACAGGTATATTTGATTTTATCAAAGGCAATCAACTCTTGCCCTATCAAATACCGGAGAACTCCCCTAATTACCAACTGAAGCTCGTAGACGTATCCATCAGTATGGATCCGAACCATAACCTGCTGATTACAGTAGGAAAAAATACCTATTTGCACGATTTACACCAAATTAAGAATGGACAGAGATAGTATCATAAGTTATTTGGAGCAATTAAAAACGGATGAATTGATCGACGTAGCAATTGCAGCAGCAGATATCGAAGCCATCGTTCCTGTCCTATATTCATTAATTGAGCGAATTAATATAAACAGGCGTAACAAAATACTAGAAACAGAGATAGCCGATATCCGCAAGGTGGTTAATCAGCTGGGGGAGGAACTGCAGCAAATGAAAGCATTAAACCAGGCACAAGCTAAGCTTTTACAGGAAAAAGAAGCACTTATGAATGAAAAAGAAGCGATCGACAACATCATAAGGGACAAAACCGCTCTTGAAACCCTCAAACAATTTGTTAAACAAAATGATCTCAACCGACTCACAGAAGAACTGACCTTACTAAAAGAAGATACTTACAACGATACCCAACACCTCCTGGATTTTTTGGAAACTGCCCGGTTAACATTTTCTGATCTGCAAACAAAATTGACGCAAAACATTGCCGAAGTACTCGAAGGAATTGAACATAATAGGCAGGAAATCCGTACAAAGGTCAATGGATCGGCCAAAGATATTCAGATCGAAGCCATCCATCTAAGAGGGTATTTTGAAGACAGCGAAAGCGAAATGCAAGCTGCACTTGAACAGTACAACGCCCTCTCGCAGCAGCTAAATGAAATCAAACAAAAAATACACGAGATTAAGGAGAAACATACTATAAACATCCAGGCGTTTCAAATACATTATGCAAGCAATCAGGAAATTTGGGGAGAAATAGGCAAGAGACATCGTCTGGATGAATATTTTGATATCCTGATATCCGAGTTGGAAAGCGGCCTGAAGCGATTCGATGCTGAACTGAAAGCTGTCGTAGAAAAAGCCGATAAAGTTATTATTCACTAATCACCGGTCAAAATGCGCAGTACAAAAAAAAGGAAGGTAAAAACCCTGTTTGCATCTTATTTCAAGCAGCAGGTTATAAATGATTTGGTGAAAAAGCTGTCGGTACGCATGCCGGCTCTGCGTTTTTTGCCCAAACTGTATTTTGAGTACCGCTTTTTACCATCTGCTTTTATTGAAAAAATTACTGACAACTGGCAGCTGAAATATTTTTCAAGCAAACCGCGAACACCTTATTTCGATCTCTCTCAGTTACACGAAAAAATGGCTTTCAATATCACCCCTTCAACACCCGATCTAGATAAGTGGTTGGGTGAAAATCCAGAATTAAAGCTGGAAACCTTTGATATAAAAAAAGCACTCGAAACGCAATCTGACATGTTGCACGCTTTAATACAAGAACAACGCGTTGAGCTTCGAAGGGCAATGGAGGTTCTATATGAAGAAGAACTACGCAATATTAAAACAGCAAAGAAGAAAGCTTGACCATGGCGAAATCAAACAGAGTTACGAGTAACCCCGAAAATAGCGAGGGATCAAATAATACACCGGCATCCACATTTCGCGACATTACGCGCAACGACCGGATGAGCTGGTTCGAAGGCAGACTCGCCTATTTCGGCGGAGCTTATTTGCCCGTACTGCAAGACAATCTGTCTGACAAAAGCAAATACGTTCGAATCGGGCTGTTTGTATTTGTAACAGCTATTATGGCTTGTACCACCATGTCGTTTGCACTTCATTCTATTTTTTTTAAAAGTGACCAAAAGCAGCTTGTTTACCTTTTCGCACTTGTTTGGGCTATCATCATTTTTATCATTGACTGGGGTTTGGTAGCAACCATGCGTAAACCGGAATCACTCAATTGGTGGAGCTTCAATACATATACTTCCATAGTATTTCCAACTATACTAAGGATTATAGTAGCTGGTTTAATCTCGTTTACAATATCAAAGCCACTCGAAGTAAAGCTCTTCGAAAATAGACTGGCGCCTGCTATTGCAGAACTTAAGTCGATTAGGCTACAAGACAAAATCAACCAACTTGATTCAATCGCCAACCTATCAAATCCACTACCACAAATAGATACTGATATCAATACGCTGATAACCAAACGCAGCGAACTTCCAGAAGTAGTTAAGACATATGACACCCAAATCAACCAAAACAACGAGCAGGTTTCTGAAAAGGAAAAACAAATTTCAACACTGGAGTCTACAAATGCAACACTTAGACGTCAAAACTATGGCGATGTTTGCGTAGAGCGAGATGAAAACGATATTTGTACCAAGTTTGAAAAACAATGGCTAAGTGCCAGCGCGAAAGGAGCGTATAATCAAAATCGCAATAGAATCAAAATATTAAGCCGTGAAGTAGGGCAACTCCAGGAAACTATCCGCGATCTTAGAGAAAGTCGCCAGAATGCAATTGAAGATCACCAAAAGCCTATTATCGAGCAGCTGGATAATAAAAAATCCGAACGTGACCGAGCCTCTTCGGAGCAAACTAAACAAGCTGATGTAAACGCAGTAAATAAAGACTCGCTCCGCAATGCCTACAACCTGGCCTATGACCCGAATTACCTTATGGTCCAGATTGAGGCGCTGGAAGTATTAGCTGCCGACCCCGTCCAGGGTGGGTCAATCTTTTGGGTGAAATGGCTCGTTTTTGCAATTATTTTCGTAATCGACCTAATGCCGATTTTTATCAAACTGTTGTCTCCCTTCGGCCCTTACGAGCGGGCTATGGCAGATCTGGATTCTGAAAAAAATGCTGAAAGCCGCCTCCGTCGCTCAATGATCCGTCAGGAATACAGAAGCAATAACGGCTTGGTCCAGCGCCTGGCACGATCGCAGCGGGATATTATCCGCCAAGCTTTGGATAACTGGAGACACCAACAATTGGAAAAACTGGAGAACGACCCTGAAACAAGCGGAATGATGTTTCATAATGAGCGCAGTGATGATTAAGCAATTCAATTAGCAGTTAAATATGCGGCACGGTAACATCCTAATACAAGAACACTGGGAACCCTTCATCCGCTTTATGGATAGAACAACAAGTCTGATGGATGGAACTAACCTTGAAGAATGGCTACAAGCGTCACGCGGGCATGAGATCGAACGGATAATATCTTGGTTCAACAACGACAAAGATTTTGATATTGGCAATTATATCCAGGCGTATTTCAACAACCTCTCGGCCAAAAAAGTAGATAATTGTATCGATTGTGCATGCAAATTTGAACAAGTTGACCAGTCCGTATGTGACGTATGCGGCCTCGATTTCTACGTGCTAGAAGGACTTGCATCGAACGAGCGTTCCCAAGCCCTTGAAACGATGCAAATGATAAACGCTAACCGACTTGCGTTAATATGTGAAAAGGATTTATGGGAGCACATTTTGAATTTTTTAGATGTGACTTCTCGACGGTATGATCAACAAAACGAGGAATATTCAACAGCGGAAACAAGGCTAAAAACCGATATTCAGGAACTGCAAGCTTATTTGAAGAAACATGAAGTTGAACACCAGCAACTATTGCAGCAGAAAGAAGATTTGAAAACAATGATACAAACTATACGAACACATCTTAAACAATCTGATTCTTTGTATAAGCGGTACACAGATCGAAAACCTCAGCACCGGATAGATATTAAATCAGCGGAAACTAAATTATTTGCAAAACCTTTGAACAATACAGAATTTCCGATCGATCTGGTGACAGCTTTTCATCGAAAGCCGCCGGATGGAGGATATATCGATGCGATATGTTATATAATTATTCCCGAAAAGGCCTGGCGGGAAACCACCTCCAATGTATGGGAACTCGACATAGCAACTATCGTTTCGGGAAAAGTATCTGGCAGTTATTATCTACAGTTTTCGAGTATGCAACGAAGTGGTGAGCATATAAGCATCGAATACTCAACAAAAAATGCTTTCTATTTTTCATGAAAAACGCCGTACCGATCGATGAAATAAAATGCCGCGTTTGCCACAGGCAGCGCAATCAGTCCATTATCTGTCCAAATTGTGGATGGCAGTTTCCCCTATTTTCCTCCAGGCCTGACGATGATGAGATCCAAACTCGTCTAAAAAATATTATAAATGTTAAACAAGGTAACATCGAAGCGATCGAGACTTTGTCTTCTGAAATCCAATCCTTAAAACAGGAGATTTTAGAATTGCTACCTAAGTATGCGTATCAGGAGAGAACAGATACTGAAAACCGGCAGACCCTGAGTTTGATGGAGAAGCAGCAGGCAGAGCTTAGGGGAAAAAAGTGCCAACTTGCCGATAACGCTACCCTTCAAAAAGAGGTATCGGATTTACAGATTCAGAAAGAAAAACTGGAATCCAGCATTTCTTATGATGAAATGGAAAATACGCACTCACCGGGTATTGCTTTCAAGGCTTGTTATCTGGAAGACTACAACTCGGTAGAAGTAGAAGTAACTGATATTTACGATGCGGGAATTCAAAAGATTAACAAATTCATTCTTGGCGTTGCATTTTCTCGACAAGAATTTCACCATTTCCTTGAAGCGGATATCATTATACCGACGAAAGTAATAGAAGAAATGACAAGCTTGGATTTGGGGAAGATAACCCGGTTACCATTACAATACGCCCCACCGGGAGGTATGCAACATTGGCAAATAATCCATTTATATTATTATAACCTTACAAATTTTTCTATTGAATGACGGCCTTTGAAGTTACTTGTAGCAGGTGTAATATAAAATGTTCTGAATCGAAGAAATGTGAGCGTTTCGATTGCGAATTACCGGAGTATTATAATGCTTATGCCAAAGTATTTAAAGTTGCACCTGCAAAATATTATTGTTCGCTTACAGGAGGCATCAATGCTGGAAAAACCTTATATTTGATTACCCTTATTGATAGTTTTTTACGCCCAAGTAAAGAATTGAAACTATTTTATCAAAAAAATAAAATCTCTAAAATAGAGATCATTGATCCTGTTTCAAGCGGCTTGCTTAATAAGTTGATAAAGCAATGTAATGATGGAAAATTGCAATTTACTGTTTACAATTCTTCTCTTGAATTTTTCAATCTCATTGCAAGATTAACGAATGGAGAAATATTTGAAATTGTACTATTTAACTCTTCCGGGGAAAAAATAGAGGAACATTACATAAGGCACGATACAAGAACTGACGCACATGAATTACAGGGATCTTCTGTTATCCATTTGCTTGACCCCAGAGAGGATTCCGGCCTGAATGACATACTACGAGCGCCAAAAGCTGATGATGATTGTTCCAATATGGAAATAACAGAATATATATATGAAGTGCTTAAAAATGTAAATAAGGGGGTGAAAATTGTCAATCAGCCATTAGCTGTATGTATTTCCAAGTTCGATTTGTTGTTGCCATTAATTCCACTCGACTTACCGGAAGATCCTTTTACAGAAGTGCACCACGGAGATTTTTTCAAAAAAATCGATGGGACTTCCAAACGTTTGAGCACGTTTCTGGCCAATAATAGCAGGACTGTTGACCCCATAAGCCTTCACAAACAGTTTGGGAAACATAAATATTTCGCCATTGCCCCATTTGGAAGTGATGCTATGCCCGCGTATTGGAAAAAACGCAATCCCAAAGGTATTTATGCTCCCTTCTTTTGGATCTTAAAACAATTGGGTATTATATGAATCATGAAGATGAAAAAATTCCTGTCGATCAACAGGAAACGGAAAACATAGCGGAAGAGCCCCAAAGGCAAGCCGTACCCGAAATGCCATCGCCACCCCGTAGGAGCTTCCGGCAGTGGCTGCGGGATTTATTCAGCGACAACGAAATCTCGTCTGATGATGAAGAGGAAGAGTTGCTGAAAAGTACAGGTTCTCCCATATCCAATTTTATTTACCGATACATTTATAAAAAGCAGTGCCCCTATTGCTTCCATTACGTATCTGGCAGGGTATATATCGAAAAACACGCACCCAAACAGCGCACGTCTGTCAGCCGTATTCCCTTTTCGATGCCCCGTATCAAAACCTGCGTTTGCCCGACCTGTAGAAAAGAACTCCCAGCCGATTTTTTTGACAACCGATCCTCCAGTATTGCGATCGTTGGTGGGCATGACTCCGGTAAATCATCCTTTATCACGGTGCTTTGCGAATTGCTCATCCACCGCAGAACCACTTTGAGCGAACTGGGTATCTTCGGGTCAATCATCAACGAAGAAGGCAAGGACCTATTCGAGGATAACAGAAGATTTCTGATTGACCAAAGAAGAGCCCTGAATCCTACCCTAAATAAAGCCCCTATTATTCTTCGGATACACAGCATCCACCACAATAAAGTGACGTACTTAACATTAATTGATACTCCTGGAGAAAATTTTAGCCGCATTGACGAATTAACAAAACATCATGCTAACCTGCGATTTGCCCAAGGTATTATTTTTCTGATGAACCCTTTGGACATCCGTGAGTTGTTTCACCTAATACAGGAGGCCCAACGTGGCATCGTACCTGTGCAGCCCGACATAAAAACTAGTAATTATGATATCGTTGAAAACTTGTACGAATTGTTCAGGCGAGGCGATAGAATAAAATCCAACCGGAAAATTCAAGTGCCCACTGCTTTTTGCCTGTCGAGAGCTGATTTACTTGAAGGAGTTGCAAATGTCACCTTAAGCCCCGATTTCGAAGCCGATCTTACGGATATCCGTGACATCATGGACGAAGCAAAGTCGGCATCAGAAGACCTGATGGAGCTTCTCGAAGAAACTGATATCAATTTGCTGCACATCATGAAGGCTCGGTTTAACAGATACAATGTTTTTCCTGTATCCCCCTTGGGAAAGCAACCCGTTGAATCAGCTTTAGGCTCTGAAATTCACGGAGGAATCGACCCCAAAGGCATTTTGATGCCCATTATCTGGATGCTTAAAGAAATCAACTTTATCAAAGTATCATGACAATAACAAGGTTCACTCAACATATTCGCACGTCTTCCAAATCGCGCAAGGGATTCCGTACCTACCAAAAAAGCCAGGGTATATCGCAACACTTGGACGAAACCCTGAGTGGATACGGTGCGTATTCCACCACGGCATACCCAACTCCGCGAGAAGTCCAAAATTATCCCAAATTATTTCTGTTCTACAAGCTTCCAGAGGGCGAAAAAGTGATTTGCCTTTCGGAGTACGTGGGCAACGATTTGCACTCCTTTCCTGCCCGAGCTGGTAACTATATTGCCCATTCATTGGTTTGTCAAAATTGTGAGCCTTTTAACGTAGTTCAGGCTTACCTGGATCGATCCGAAGAAGGACTTGAAAGGCTACACAATTTGCATCTGCCATACTTAACAATCAAAGCAGGTTACTGGAAAACTATAGATCAAGTCAAAGAAGAAGATGCAGGTGCAACTGCACCATACGACATCGAACCGTTAACTATCGAAAATTTGAACGCTTTCGATTGGTATCCGCAACCCTTCCAGGCATTATTTAAAGGTGATAATGGCATTCGACGGGACATGTTTCTTCAGGCTGTAAACGCCATTCTTTCGCGCAAAAAAGTAATCATTGTCGACGAAAGCGACAAGCTCATTCACTGGACATTTACCTTGTTGCAGTCATTTCCCCCGGCCTTTGTATTCCAACACTTGAATATTGCCTCATTTGCCAATTCCAATGTGCTGTTGGATTTGTGCAACGTGATTTGTTTTGAGCTGGAATTGGAAGATCGACTTAAGCGCTATGAATCAGATGACAGAATATTAATCAATTACAATAATCCGCCGAAATCAATAGTTGATAGAGATGAGGCTATTTACGCCAATACATTGTTTATCTCCGGCATGACAGGTAGGTTAGATGGGTTTAGACATCAAATTGATCGCGCTTTTAAATCCCCTTATGAGCCATACTCTCTGAGTGATCTTAATAGAAATGCTTTCTATTTTAACGGCCTATACAAAGTTCATACTATGTCTGAAGTAGAATTTAAAGAATTCTACTCCAAATGCAGCGACAGTCCCGAAAGAATACATGAAATATTTATACAAATCAAGGAATGCGAAAATTGGGAGAAATGCCCCGTCATTTGGGAGGCATCGCTACCAATAAACAGTATCTCCAAACTCAACGAAGTATATAAATACACCATTGAACCATATACGGATAAATATTGGACCGTTTATGAAAAAAACGTCCTGCCAGATATTGAATGTAGCATTGAAGATTTAATTAATTATGCTAGTTCGACGAATATTAACAGCCTCGAACGAGCTAACACCATATTAGAAGCAGCGCTTTCAATAGTTCAAAAAAATTCAAGCTATGAAATAAAAAAGCGAGCTATTAAACTGTTTGAGAATTTGATTCCACTATCATACCAGGCAAAAAAAGGTGATTTTGATGAAATTAAAACCCAAATAGAGCGCATTGAAAAACTACGAAGCCTAAATATAAAAGATCGCATCATACAATTTGCTAAATATATAGATACTATAAACAAAATAGAGTTTAAAGAACTAGAATTTGAAATTGGAAATATAGATTGGGAAGCTTTCTTTCTTTATATTGACGATATCAGCTTTAATGACGCCTTAATCAAAATACTTAAAGACAGCAGAACTAATCCTTTATTATTGCCAAATAAATCAATTGCTTTGGATATTGTTCTAAAAAAATACGACGAAGACCCCGACTCCTTTTACAATCACTATAAATTGGCGATACACGATCAGTCTGCCATTTATAAACATGCGCCTAAAGTCATAAAAAAAATAATTGATAGTCAAAAACCAATTACAACCATTGACGATCTGGAAAGTAATTTACAATCTAGCGATGAAAAGGATGACCACTTGCGAATAATGAATAAGTTTGTAAAAGATGTAACTAGTTACAAAACCACCTATTTGCTATGGGAATTAGCTCAATTAATTGAAAGTAACAACACACTATATCCAAATATTGTATCAGCTGATGCAACCAGCATTAGAATGCTATATAACTACCTTAACGATTCTAACGTAGAGATACCTGAAAATTATATTAATCTAGCCATTGATCTCAAAATTAAAAATAAAATTAATCGACAGATTCCAAATAAAAGCGCTGTATTCATTAATGATGAATTGAAAAATGTCTTTAAAGCCAGCGATTTTATTAAACTAAACAGCATACTTGATGAAGAAAGGATAACAAGAGAGAATATCGAATCATTAGTTAAGCTACCTTGGGATTGTCATACTTGGGAGTTTTTATATGAGCATTTGAATTTAAATCAGAAAGAAAGTTTACCTGATGCTATTTCTAGACAACTATTGTGGTCTAATGGCAACAAAACAGTACTTTCTCATGAAAGATGGTGCTATCTAGCTTGTGAGTACATAGTATTTTTAATACTTAATAATATGACCAATGAATTCTTAAAATGTGTAAATAGCCATATCTTTATCGACTGGATTGAATACCAATATATTGAGAAGAGATTATTATGTCTTATAATTAAGAACGATAATGAATGTTTTACATTGTTTAAAAGGCCAGACAGAAGAAGTTGGATCAGAAAAGGTGAAGGCCCATATTGGAAAATAAAAACAAATAATGCTCCTTAACCTCGCTCAAATAGCTCCTTCCACGCGCACCTTAGGTCCGGGAAATCGTTTTGCCATTTGGGTGCAAGGCTGTCCTTTTAATTGTTCGGGCTGCATAGCCCCGGATTGGATTCCTTTTAAAAAAGCGATGGTAATAGAGTTGAAAGTGCTGGCCGATATCATCCTATCGCAAGACGATTTGAACGGTCTGACGATTTCTGGCGGAGAACCGATGATGCAAGCCGGTAGGTTAGCTGTATTGCTGGAAGCCATATTGCGAAAACGCCCCGAGTTTAATGTAATTGTATTTACAGGGTTCAAAAAAGAGCAATTGATATGGGATGAGGCCAGAAACTTGCTAAACTATATCGATCTTTTGATAGACGGCCAATATGTAGCTTCCAAAAACGATAGGATGGGCTTGCGCGGGTCTAATAACCAGCGTTTTCACTTCTTGAGTGACAAACTATTACCTTATATGGAAGAAATCACAACCCGGCGCCCCGGCCTCGAATTCCACCTCCTCGACGATGGTGTACTCATGGTGGGAATCCCGGCAGCAGAGTTTAACTGGTAAATATATTTCGTAACTATTAAACCGACAAATATGAGCGGCGTAAAAAGAACTCCGGTAGAGATCCTTCAGGATGACATGCGTTCTGCTAAACGCGACCTGCAAGACTTGCGTCAACAACGCGAACAATTGCAGCAGGAAATCGCTAGCGCCCGACGGGAAAGTGCGGCAAAAGTATCCCAACTTCAAACCCAAATAGAAGCGCGAAATAAAAAACACGAGGCAGCCGTACGCTCTCTCAAAAGTGAAATGCGCGATATGGCTACCCAACATTATGAACAGATGAACCAGCAGCGTACCCAGATTATGCAGGAATTGCAAGAACTGGAAAACCGAACTCAGGCGCAAGTAGAAAACCTTCGCACTTGGACGAAAGACCGCCTCGCAGAACAACGCAATGAATATACCCGTATCTCCCAGAACCAACAACAACAAATCAACATACTGAAACGCGATATCGAAAACATCAACCTCCGCGAGGAAAATAGAGCCCAACGCGCACAGGAATATCTGAGCGACCTTGAAACGCTTATTCAAAACACGGACCAAAACCTCCCGCATGAACGATACGCTCCTGGCCGTCTTGATCGCATCAAGCGCCAGTTGATTGCCGCCCGCCAGCAACTGAAAGAAGATGTGCCGGCAGCTACCATCGCCACAGTGCAAGCAGCCCACTTCGACCTGATGGACCTTGAAGAAGAAATTAATCGCTTGGAGTTGGAGTACGAAATGACATACCGTACCGTCACCGACGCGGTCAGCGGTTTTCTGGCAGCAGTTCGCAAAAACAGACATATTGAGCTCAATGAGAACGAGGTGGTACAGGAAGCCGATTACTGGACTAACGGTCGGTACCAAATACTGGAAGATAAGGTAGCCAATCTGCACCGTATATTGGCCCAAAACAAAGACAGACTTACGGTTGAAGAACTTAATGAATATCTCGACCAGTTAGAAACCTTGCATCAGGAGCAGGAAAAACTGCTTGAAGAGGCTGTCGAACGAATAATATCCTCTCAAATCAGAGCTGAAATGGGTGATATTGTTGTAGAAGTCTTGAGTCAGCAAGGCTACCGCATCAAAAACCAAGAATGTGGATATGCCGACCAGGATCAGCGTTCGCCATACATGATTAAATTACACAATAAAAATGGAACAGAAATTGTCACAGTAATTTCGCCTGATGACAACACTTACCAGAACGTCATCTCCATAAATACCTACAACGATGATGTGAATGACGATGCCGCCCGGCGCAAAAGAAGTAATGATATTCTGGCTGCGCTTAAAGAAAACGGGCTAAAATTGGGTGAAACTGAATGTATGGAAGACAGCATCGCCGAATTCTATGACGTGGAAAACCTCGTCAAACAAGGCGGAAAAAAAATCCCCAAAAAAGTGCTTCAGAAAGCTGGAATGTTAAATTCACAGACGGAATCCAAAAGTATCTAACCCTTTAGCCCACGCAGACTATGCCGGTTCGTCGAATCACCCGTCAAATTGATCTGGACAAAAGTGACAGCATAATTCTGATTTACGGTCAGGTAAATGATATTTTTGTCACAGGTGACCTCTCTTTTTTTAAAGGTGACGGGATCGAAAAAATTTTGTCGCGCTACCTGCGCGACAAAGGCTACGAACAAATCATTTTTTATGCCCCCGAACGTCAACTCTATGTTTACGACGAGCAATCGTACTACTATTGCTTTCCAGATTCAGACATACAGACTGAGGCAAATCCTCTAAGCGATACCGCACAAACACCCTCCGGCAATAACGGCCGACCACTGGGACCGAAAAAATACCTGCGACATCGCAACCCTCCTACGCGCTCGCATACAGCATATAGCGCCCCCGAAGGCGTTATGAACGCACCTATATGGCACAGGGAAGGTTTCATTCCCGTGGTGCGGGGCGGTAGCGACAACGCTGTTATTGATATCATACGCGCCACACTGTTCAGCGAACGGCAAACAGCGGTTATTTTCAGCCAGTTTGACAGTACTAATGCAATTTCCGAAATTCAACGACAGATAATTCCACTGATCGGCCGCCTGTTGCGCACCGCAACTGACAATAAGTGCATTTTTATTACCAATGCCGTCAATCAGGAAAAACTGCGGGAAGTGGTAGACAATGTGCCAGCCTTGAACCAGATCGTTTCAATGGGTAATGCAGAAAAAGGACTCGACTCTGTAATCTATATCGACTATCCCGGCAAAGACGAAATCCGCAATCTAATTAATCGCCAGCGCATCATGGACGGTAAGCCTGTCAACTGGTTGCAATTAGAAAAAATCATTAATGGATTAGATACGGAACGTAACCAACTCAAAAAATGGGAGCGGGACTTCCGCAACCTCAGACAATTTGACATTGAATCAGTCAACCGAATACTGCCGCAGCCTTTCCTGGCAGAGGGAGACTTTTCTGCATGGAAAAAATTGGATGATCTTATCGGATTGAACGAAGTTAAAACTGCCCTGCGGCGCTACTTCCATCATATCCGGGAATTGAGGGAAAGCAACCCAACGGAAGCGCCGCTAATGCATATTGTACTAAAGGGAAATCCAGGTACGGGGAAAACCACCCTTGCCAGAATCATTGCTCAAATATTTCGGGAAGAGGGATTACTCGAACGCGGACACCTGATCGAAGCCGATCGCGAGCGACTCGTCGCCGGCTACATTGGTCAAACTGCGATCAAAACCGACGCCTGCTGTCGTGAAGCCCTCGATGGAGTTTTGTTTATTGACGAAGCATACGCGCTTGCACCTCGTGAAAACGCTGTAAACAATAGTGGAACTCAGGATTTTGGAAAAGAAGCTATCGATACTCTCATCAAACGTATGACAGACTGGCAAAACCGCCTGGTTGTTATTTTGGCCGGATACCCTGATGACATGAACCGCCTACTTGCCTCGAATCCCGGTTTTTCCGGCCGGATAGGATTGTACCTAGAAATAGAAGACTACAGACCGGAGGAATTGACTAGTATTTTTAGCATACGTTTATCAAAAGCCCACAAAATACTGACTCCGGAGTTAGAAGAATCCCTGAACAACATTTTTACAAATATTTACAAAAAACGCAGTAAAAAATTTGACAATGCGCGAGTTGTTGAGCAGGTATACGGCAAAATAAGCGGGCAACACGCAGATCGTTGCGCTATTCAAAATCTCAGGACTCAAGATGAACCCTTCAGTACAGACGATATTCCCGCAGAATACAAAAACAAAGGTTGGGATCTCAAAACGAGTGCTGATGGCACCGCACTAGAAAGGCTTAATGCCCTCATAGGTCTAGAGAAAGCAAAAGAACAAATCCGTCGCCAGGTTGCGCTAGTGCAAGCCGGCAAAGGAGCGCCAGGATACGATACAGGTCGCCGGCTTCATCTTATTTTTAAAGGTAACCCCGGTACCGGTAAAACAACAGTGGCCCGTTTGGTAGGCGAAATTTATCAAGACTATCAAATCCTGCCCGATAATGTTTTTGTAGAGGTAAGCCGCAAAGATCTGGTGGCCGAATTTCAGGGCGCCACCACCCGGAAAGTAGAAGAAAAATGCAAAGAAGCTCTCGGCGGAATCCTATTTATCGACGAAGTATATTCCCTAGTCAATGGCGATAATGACACATTCGGCAGGGAAGCCATTGATGCACTTATTAGTATCATGGAAAATGAGCGCGAACGATTGTGTGTTATCGTGGCCGGTTACCCTCAAAAATTGCACGATTTTTTGGATAGCAATCCGGGGCTCAAACGCCGTTTCGGTGGTGAAATTGAGTTTGAAGACTACGGTGCTGAACAGCTTCTGCTCATTTTCAAGCACGCTCTTAATAGAAAAAGCCTAGTGTTAGCTGAAGGGGTGCTGGAAAAAGTAACAGCTATTCTCAAGATCGTATTTGAACGCCGCGACGAAAACTTTGGCAATGCGGGTGAAGTGGAGAATATCCTGCAGCAGATACAACAGGAACACGCTTACCGTTGTTTTTCTGCGGGTTTAAATGTTACAGACGAACCTATTCGTGAAGTTGACCTGCCCCAGTCATTAATTGATCTACTACCTGTCCTGAATGCAGATGAGATAATTGAAGAAGCGACGAAAGAACTGGAGGATATGATTGGACTGGATTCTGTGAAAAAATTCATCAACGATCTGGTCTTTGAATATAAACATGAGCGCGAAGCACTAAAACGAAATCCCAAGTTAAGATACGGACAACGCAACTATCACTTGATATTTGAAGGAAACCCAGGGACGGGAAAAACAACAGTAGCCCGGATTATGGGGAAAATATTTAGAGCGCTTGATATATTAAAGCAGGGTAAAGTAATAGAAACACAGAGGCCTGATTTTGTAGCAGGTTATCAGGGCCAAACAGCTGAGAAAACACGAAAATTGATTCGGAGAACTCTCGATAATATTCTATTCATAGATGAAGCTTATGCTCTCAATCAGGGTATGATGGACAGTTTTGGGGTGGAAGCAATAGATACGCTACTTAAAATGATGGAAGATTATCGCAACCGCCTCGTCGTGATCGCTGCAGGTTACCCCAGAAATATGCGAATGTTCCTGCTAACTAATCCCGGCCTATCTTCGAGATTTCCACGCAGGATACAATTTGAGGATTACAGCATTGACGATCTTGTTCAAATTTTTAAATATCAGGTAAATAAAAGGGGGTTTTTACTAGGAGAAAACTTAGATAAAGAATTCAAACGCCAAATTACGCTTCTAAAGGCCCGAAAAAAAACGGACTTCGGCAATGCCCGCGAAGTTGAGAATTTCCTTGACAGTGTAGTACTTCCTAATTATCGGCGCAGAGCCATACATTTACAAGGCGACGAATTCTGGACTATTACCAAAGACGATTTTCCTGAATACAATCCCGATGGAACAGAATCTAGCGACCATGGTAAACTATCCAAGGAAGATTTCAGCATGGCCAAAGAAAAGAAGGCCAAGCAAAAAAAGGCTGTATCCATCGAACATGCCGGCTCTGGCGATATTGTGATGGGAAATCAAACGGTAAACAACTACAACTACGACAAAGATTCTGTACTGCCCGACAACCTGACTAAATTGCCTGAAATTAATTCCGTTAAGATTGTAGGGCGGGACGAATTTATCGCCAATGTTTTTGAGCAATTGGTGTCTCCTAAATCGACAGGAAAAGTGGTGGTGCATGGTATTGGCGGTATTGGTAAAACGACGGTGTTAAAAAAGTTTCTCGAAACCTACAAGGATAATTTCGGGCATTTTGCCTGGATCGAATACCGTGGAAGTCTGATTAAGTCACTTATTGAAAACGAAGAGCTTGTCAAAAACCTGCAAATACCATTCCGGGATCAGGAAGACGAAATGCGCCGTTTCGAAATAGTGGCAGAAGCCCTTAAAAAACTGGAAAAACCCTGCCTGATTATTGTTGATAACATTGCTGATTCCGACCTACCTGCTATCCTGGCATTATCAGCGTCCTCCAAAATAAAAATACTGATGTCGAGCCGAAAGTCTATGGGAAAAGACCAGATCGTGGACATTCGTTTACAGCACCTGAACGCCCTGGAAGCGCTTAGCTTGTTTCAAGCGTATTATGAGGAGCCAGTTGAAGCAGTATTAACTACCGAACTTTTCGAACGAATCAGTTTCCACCCACTTGCTATCGAAATCATCGCCAAAATACTCAAACGCTATCCGCGAATGACTATCAGC
Organism: Saprospiraceae bacterium; assembly: GCA_013360405.1. Lineage (GTDB taxonomy): Bacteria > Bacteroidota > Bacteroidia > Chitinophagales > Saprospiraceae > JABWBR01. The sequence goes on along the minus strand of JABWBR010000024.1, from coordinate 20,131 downwards.
GAGATGTTGAAGACTATTCAAGAGCGTGGATTGCACTTCAGAAAGGGACAAATCGATCTGAACTATGCCCCGGAAATGAAACCAGATGATGAAGTAATCGATATTTTCAACTACGCATTTCAGGTTTATGAGCTGAACGAAGCTGAAAAAGAGTACCTCAGGTATTTTTCATTACTCCCGCCCCACCCAATACAGTTCAGCTTGCTCACTGAGTTGTTTGACCAAATAGATAATCAGGATCAATTCGAAAATGATTTGATAGGGCTTGTAGACAAAAGTCTAATTGTTTTTGATAAAGAGCGTGGGTATTATGCCCATCAAATCATCCAGGAAGTATGTCGGGAAGAGTTACGACCTGAACGCGACAATATTGTACCGCTTTTGAATAATTTAGGATTCAGGCTCGGAGAAAAAATTGACCGCTCTGTTGCTACCCAAGGCTTGTACCCACTTATAGGCGAGTACTTGAGTATCCTCGAATACATCACACAATATGTTGATAAAGCACACCTGATTGAATTCCGCGTATTGATCAATATGAGCGTATTATATAGGGTAAATGGCCAGTTTAAAGAATCCGTTGACATTTCTAATGCTGAGATAGAGGTACTTGAAAAGGAAAAAGAAGATAAACCCGTTTTGTACAATATCGTAAAACGAAATATCGCATTCGCACTTTCAACTGGAGGCGATAATGTTGAAGCAGAAAAACATTATCGTGAAGGTGTAGAATTTCTGGCTTCCCTTCCCAATCTCGAAAAACATCCATTGCGCGAATTCATTGAAAAAGAAATGGTGCTCAGCTATTCGCAGTTAGGCGTACTTCAGTTACGCGTGGAAAACTATAATCTACCCCAAGCACTTTTTTATTTTGAAAGTGGATTTAAAATCGCCAATAATGCAGAAAACATCGAACCCATAGCCATTGCCTCTCTGAGGGAAGGAATGGCGCTTGCCCAGTTAGAACAGGGTAATTATGAAGATGCTATGGCTAACCTGAACGATGCAAAAAAAATAATGATGGAAAAGTTGGGTATGGACGAGTCTTCTTTACCCATCGGCATAATTGACTTGTCGCGTGCCATAGTTTTTGCCGGACTTGGCGATTTTGGTAATGCAGAATTATTCAGCAACGAGGCGATCAATACCATGAAAAATCACCTGCCGGATGACAGCATCGAATTCAGCCGGGCGTATGCAGTCGCAGCTATCGTTAAGCTGGAAAATGCGCTATCCGAGGTTGGGGAACTTGATGATCTAAGCAACTTGGATGAACAAAATCAGAAAATCCTGGAAATCGCTGCGCGGGATATGAAAAAATCCGTGGACACGCTGATTATTTACCGGGGTGAAGAACACGAAGATCTGGCAATTTTATACAGTACACTTGGGTTTATTTACAAATTATGCGGCCACGACGAGGAAGGCTACCGATACCACCAAAAAGGCGTCCGAATTTATGAAAAAGGCAATTATAAAAATCTTTTGATCGCTTCGCTCTATTTCAGAACGGTGCTGTTCTTTAACGACAAAATGCAGTACCAAGAGTCAAAAAACTACCTGAAACGCTGCATAGAAGCCATTCCAGCCGACCTTCCTGACAGTGGACTGGTTGTTTCCTTTGTGAACTATTGCATCGGACAACTGGCACGCGAACAAAAAGAGGATCTGCGTGATGCCATCATTCATATCGGCGAAGCACTCGAGGGCGTAAGAAAGATCGAAGGAAAGAATGTTGATTCGAGCCCGGATAACGACTCGCCCCTTGAAGTTATCTGTCTGCAGGAAATGGCCCTGATACACGACGAACTAGGGGAATTCACCAACGCGCTGAAGCGGCAAAAAGAATCTGTGGATATCTGTCTGCGGCACATGGACCTTTCAGATCCCGAACTCGCTCCACCTCTCGCCAACCTTGCCTATCTATATAAAAAGAATGCGGAGAAAAATAATGAGCCTAAAATGTTGGCACAGGCGCTGGAATTCAAGGTGAAAGCTGAAGAAATAGACCGGGATGTAGTGCGCAAAAATGAATACCTGCATGACTGCGGGCGGTTGTATTCAATTAAAGAAAAGAATAAAGAAGGGAAAGATACATTCTATCTGATCATCATGTCAGACGAACAAAAACAACGCTACAAAAACGAACGAAATGCAGGTTCAGTAAACGATCTTAAGGAATACGGATTCATTGTGTATACTGAAACGGATTACAACACCTTCATTGAGAAAATCGACGTTTATACCGAAAAATACGGGCAATGGGATGAAGAATTTATGAGAGCGCTGGAGATTAAATAATCCGCAGTTCCTTCAATACCCAGAAAAAGGGTGCATGAATGCCCTTAGATGCTCGATCCTTCCAATATGCGGGCATTGCGTCGCTCCCAAATGGTGCAATGGCAAAATATTTATGTTTCTTAAACTGTTTTTGAAGGCTTATGGGGTCAACAGTACTCCTATTATTGGCTAAAAACGTACTCAAACTTTTGGAAGTCGCATCAATTTTTTTGAAGAAATCTACCTGCTGCACTTCTATAAAAGGGTCATCGGTTAAAACGAGAGGAATTAATGGCAACAACAAGTCGAACTTTGAAATACATATCGCTAATGGCTGATTGGCAATTGTAACTCCTCTGTTCACATATCGAAGTACTTCATATATATATTCTGTGATTTCCTTATTAGAACACTCATCATAAGCTTTAGGTACCATTAATAATTTATTCAAGCTGGAATCCTCCCTGGGGTCAACTAAATGAATAACCGAAGATCCTTTCAATTCATGCGCAGCGGTAATGATATTTTGTTTGTTATATTCATCTTCTATTTTTTCTCCGGAAGAGTTAAATAGTACAATTTCAAGTATTATTCCATTTGTTAATCTTATAATGAGATTGAAAAATTCAAGAGGGGTATTTAACTTGGTGATTTGTAGCTGCCCTAAGGAAGATTCCGCTATCAAACTTTTTAATAACTTTATAGAGACTGGATCTATTATACCAATATTCGATATTTTATTTTTTTGATAAAAGGATTTGAGTTCTTTACTTGGATGCAACAAACTATCAATCAAAGTCAACAAGAAAACCGTTTTCCCCGAGTTGATGCCTCCAGATAGAGAACAGTAATATTTTGTAGGAGCAACTTTAAAAACTTTTGCATAAGCATCGTAATACTCCGGAAGTTCGCAATCAAAACGCTCGCATAGTACCGGTATAATACAATATTTATTGCACCTACTGCAAATCACTGCAAAACCACCAGGCGGGCTCCCCGTCACCGATCGCTCTGTTTGATATTCTGGAAAGTCTGATATCCTGATAAGAGCCTCCCCATGGGTGGCATCTTGTCGGAGCCTATAACGCGGAAGTACTTTTTCTTTCAAGAATTTTTCCACAATACCTGCGTTTTCAACACCTGGATTGTGTAGGCGTTCATAGTTCTCTAACTGAAGCCTGATAAAGGCATTATCCACGATTTCATCCAGTATATAACCACTTTTCTGGCATTGGTGTCTTAAAATATCGGCTAGTTCATCTGGGGTATAGTCTCTAAACAAAATTTTGACCGGAAGTTTGTCTTTCAATTCTGGGTTGAAACTCATAAAAGATTCCATATTTCGGGTATTACCGCAGGCAACAAGCGCGAATTGTCCTTGTTTCTCGTCAATCAAACTGGCAAGTGTTTGTATGGCTGTTTTACCGTACGTATCCGAAATATCTATATGCAACATATTTGCATCGGCGATGATGAGCAAGTTCCCCCGGTGCCGTGCAATCAAACGGCGGGTTTTTAGTTCCGTTTGCTGCGCTTGCGCAGCTACATAGTCGCTGCGACGTGTTTCAATGGCAAATCCATTTTCCAGCAATCCCAGCGCCTTTAGAATTTTACCCAGAATTTGCGCAACACTTGTTTTTCCTGTTCCGTGGTTACCTACAAACACAAAGTTTGGGTAACTAGGCGGTTTTAAAACCGTGTAGCCTTTCTGTGTATCGAATATGTTTTGTCGGTACGTATCGACCCAGGCTGCAATTTTTTTCTTCACATCTCCAAGCCCGACCATCGAATGCAACTCCTGCATGGCTGCTGACAGGGCCACTTCATCTATCACAGCGACGCCAGTCACCGTTGAAATAGCGTTGTTACTTTGCAAATCCGACTCAAACCCCCACTTTTCGAGTATGGCACTCCAGGGCTCAGGTAAAGGAAAATCTTCCAATCGCTTTTCCCTGTACAATTTTTTCACTACCGTCCGTAGTTCCTCTAGTATGCCTTCGCTTGGAAGGGACGAAGTACTAGCTCTATAAAGCGCTAATTGCATTTGGTGATCAGCCCAGGCCACGCTATTTGGAGGTGGAGGATTATCTTCCATGAGTTGTTGCAAATAATGCGTTACGGCTTCATAGTGCCTGGGATGGCGATGTTTCAGATAAGCAACGAGTTCTTTTCTGTATTCAAAAGGAATTTTTCCATCGGCAAACCATGGTATTGTTGACAAAGCTGTCACATGTTCTAGTGAAAGCAAATTCTGTCCCAATCGGTGGGATAATAATCGACCTATTTGCAAAGTTAGAGGGTAATGCAAGGAGGGATATATTGCACATGAAGCAATCCAACACAACATGGGCGGATCGAAATATTCGCTCAACGACAAAACAATAGGCTCTTCCAGGGCTATTGTTTTTACTTTCGATAGCTGCTGGATAAAATCAGGCATCTCTTCATACTGTGTCGCCATCAACTCCGGCAATTCGCCGATATATTGGAGGCTTGATACCGTTGCCGGTAGTATGGCAAACAGTCTTTTCAAGCGATTTTCATGATAACCCCACTGATCAGGCGGCACGGGTGTAAGCAATACCCGGAGCGGCCAGTCTTGAAAGGCAACGGTCCAGTCGCACAGATTACCGGTCCTATTATCGATCAATCGATGACCTGATCCAAGTACCAAAATACGTGCATCGGGGTAATTATAGCGCAATTGGCGTATGGTCAGTCCTTCAGGGTATCGACTATTTCGGCATATTCGCGGGTCTCCGTCGTAGAAAAAACGCTCAATAAATACTTGTCTGCTCCGCAATTCCTCAAAAAAGAAATCGAACAAACTTGCACGGTGGTCTTGTTGAGAAAATCGTTCTATCAACAGGAGGTATTCGGGAAGTTGGGTTGGGGTATAGTATCTCAAATCGGGCAACCCGTATTGCCGTATGGTGGCTTGTATAGTGGCGGGTAGATCAAGTACGTCTACTTCCATGGTCTCCCGGCGACGTAAGTATTGGGCAATTTTACCAAAACGGTTGCTCAGGGCATACTCCGGAGTGTTTTTAAGCAACGCATTTGTATTTGACTCGTCCGACACTACAATGTTCCAGCTAAAGGGTGGATCTACACACTGGCCGAGTTCGGCCATCAGTATTCCGGTTTGAGGCGAGGATATTCTTTCGAAAGATGCATCCTTTTTTCCATCTGGAGGGGCCGGTGATTTTATGGCCTCAGGTGATGTGGGGGGTATAGATCGGGCTATGCGGAATCCCGGTCCAGCACCTGAGAGACCTAATTCCTGTATAATTTGCTCGTATAAAACCCTGAAACGTTCCTGCATGAGCGGTTCAGTGACAAACAGGGGGCAAAGTAGCTGTCCGAAAGTATGCAGAGGGATATCTGGAGCCATTAGCCAACAAATACGCAACAATCTGGCATGATGATCTACGCCCAGATGGCCGTATTCCACTTCCCAGCGTGACAGTAATACAGCCAACACCCGATACTGCCAGATATGGGGGTTATCCATTTTTTTCGGCTTGTGAAATCATCTTATCGAGGTCCTCTTTATTTTTTGCCAGCACTCCATAGGAAGATGTTAAAAACAACCTATCTTTTCTCTCTAATTTTTCGGGGGTATTGATTTTCATGGCTGGGAAATTAGTTTTCGATAATAAGGCTGCCCAAGCAATAAGCTCTGCTGTAGCCGGTTTTTTCGTCAATACTATATTTTCCCGCAAGTGCAGGAAATGGTTCAACAACTCATCTAATTCAGCTTGATCGAAATTAATCAATTTTTTTCCTTGAAGGATTTTTAGAAGTTTAGGCTGTTTGGGGAAGGTTATGTGATGATAAACAACCCGCCTAAGAAAAGCGTCCGGTAAGTTTTTTTCCGAATTAGATGTTATTATAATGATGGGAGAAAGCCTTTTAGGACAACTGCGGGTATTATTATTGCCACCAATTTCAGGCACATCGAATTCCAGTTTTTCTAAAGATACCAGCAGATCATTCGGGAAGTCACGGGGGGCCTTGTCAATTTCATCTATTAATACGATACTACGTTTTGGGCTTTTTTTATCGCTTGCTAAAATGATTGCCAAGCCCAACGCCTGGTAGTCGATAAATTTATCTTCAACAAAAGAAGGCTCCACTTCTTTATGATTGATCTGCGTATAGTGAAAATGTTCCAATGCTCGATAGTTGTAGAACAAATCTTTTTTAGTCGAAGTAGTTTGTGATACAAATTCTATCGGTTTACCCAGTTCAAAATATTTGGCAAGATGATGTGCCAGGCGTGATTTCCCTGTTCCAGGCTCCCCTGTTAGTAGCAATGGCATTCCCAATGCCAGAGCGGTATTGACGGCAGCTGCCAGTTCGTCGGAGGGCTCATAAAATTCATCGCTTTTTTCTTTGTCCCAAAAATCAGGTAGACTACCTGACTTTATCTCAGGTAAGTATCGCTCAAAATTTTTATAACGCATGTCGAGAGGTTTTTTTTATCAGTTCATTATATGCTGTACGCTGGTATTGGCTCAACCGGGTAGCATTAATAAAATAGCTATCTTCTTTAGCTATTCTCGCTTCATCTTCATTCATCTCATGCAGCAAAGACGTAATTAAAATCTGTAAACACCTATCAAAGTCGGCAGTACTATGAATAATTTGACGCAACCAGTTTTCGATATCTTTAAAATGAATATAATCGATTATTTCTAGCCAGAAAAAGTGAGCATTACTTTCTATCTCTTCCATTACGCTTTGGATATTAATAATCTTTTGTTTTTTGTAAAAAACTTCATGTCCTTCTTGACAATGACAAGTGTGGAACTCCCCTATTTCCAGAATGACAATAAAAACAAAACGTCTATTAGCTTCAGGTATTGACATAAATTGTTTGGCAATGTATTCCAAGTGGGTCTCTACCGGTTTTTGCCATTGGTTTTCCTTAATTATCATTATTATTGGAAAACGAAATGTATTAGGTAGGTAGATCGGTATAGAATCGATGAACCCCTCAAAATCTTTGTCTTGAGGAATTTTATTTTTCCAATCATTAGGCAATTTATTTTTTACAAAATTCCAAAGTTGGTTGAAGGTTTCTTCCGGATTTTGTTTTATAATGAGATTAAGTATAGATAGTTGGTCAAAACAATCAGTCCCCATAATATATGAATTCATAAGATTTTGTTGACAATGAAGCACAAACCGTCGCGCGATAATTTCCGGATATTGGGAATGGCATGCGCCGATAAAATAGAACAGATTTCGATGAGATGGGCTATTGATATTAAAATCGCATATCAATTGATCTATAAATTCCTTTTTTCGATCAAGTTCAAGTAAAGCAAGTTTGTCTACATCATCGCTAATGGGAATTTTTTTCCATACAGTTTTAGCATTGGGTGGTAATTGTCTTCGTGATGATTGGGTATTAGGCGGTGAAGCAGAGGGCATTTTGGGATTCTTAAAAACAATTTTGACTTTATGCCCGATTTGTGTATTACCTTCGGAACTCAAAGCAGTATGATCAACATTTATGCCAGAAAATGGTAACTCTCCATTTTTTAAACTCTCCGATATAAGTCTTATCAATGAATTGTTTTCTTCATTATAGTTTGTTTCCACTAATTTTCTTGGGCTAACTTCTAAGAAAAAACCCATCTGCCGCTTTAATTCTCCCACAACGTATTCAAATGCATCATCCTGATTTCCCCATTTATTAATAGCCAAGGGTTGATCAACAGAATTTCTTGGCACCACTTTTTCTTTGGGAATATTATAGTAATCACATGGTCTTATCAGTACTGGCAATAACAAACAAACTCCCTCATTAGCACGTTTTATTGCATGAGGTAATTCAGTATCCCAATTATCAGAGTTCAAATAGTCGGGACTAACTAAAACAACGTAAATGTTAGCATTGATTAAATAAGTGTTAGATTCTATTACAGGATCTAATCCAAGTGTCGCCAAACCTTTATGCCAGACCTTAATAAATTGTTGTTTGACCAACGCCGACAGATGCTTAACAAGATTATCCCTGAAGATGATATCTTCTTCTGCATAGCTTATATATACGTCCAAGGGATTGGGCATACTACTAGATATTTTTTGATAAAGGCGGGAAAAACAAGATTCCAGCGTATTTTAAAGACATAATCATATATGTTTATCCGGTTATCCCTGTACTTGCAAATTTAATAAATTCGATTAAGCTATGATACCGATACATTGTCAAAGAATAAACTTAAACAGAACTCCAAGCATACTTACATTTGACATCGCAATAAATCGAATTGAATGCTAGTTTAGTTAACAGGATTCTTGCCCAAATATCGATATTTACCGTGATATTTAACGAAAAGATCTATGAGCAAATGAAAAATTTATTCTATTACGAGGCTATAGATTCATTTTGGAGTGGACAACAAAGGTCAGTTCATGTAGTCATCAAGAACATTCCTGTTCGGCAGTAGGTAATTTTCCCCTATCTTCACCCCCAAAAAACCACACACCACCATGTTCAATCAAAAAAACCTGGACCTGGCCCTGCGCCTCGTAGCAGCGCTCATCCTCCTTCAAACGCTATTCTATAAATTCACCGCCGCTCCCGAAAGCGTGTATATCTTTACCGCAGTAGGCATGGAGCCCTGGGGCCGCATCGGCATCGGGGTTATGGAACTCATAGCCGCAGCTCTGCTACTGATACCCCGTACGGTGATTTTTGGCGCCCTGCTCAGCGCAGGTCTGATCGCCGGCGCTATCTTTTTTCACCTCACTAAATTGGGCATCTCGGTGCAAAACGACGGCGGCAAATTATTCGCCCTGGCAGTGATCGTGATGATAGCATCTTTGGCGCTGCTGTATATGCGAAGAGATGAATTGAAGGCCTTCATGGCACGGGTGGGGATTGGGAGGTAATTTGCTGATTTGCTGATGTGCTAATTTGCTAATTATTAATAAATTATCAGCACATTAGCACATCAGCATCCCGACCTCCTTCCAGTCGGTACGGGACTCCCCCGACTTTTCGTCGGGACTCACTTCGTTCGCATCAGCACATCAGCACATCAGCACATCAGCAAATTGACAAAAAATGTCCTCCATAAAAATCGAACTGGCACTTAGCGATCTGTACGAACAATGGGCTGGCGAAACGCCCGACCTGATCCTGCCGCTGGCGCCCTCGGGCTCCCAGCGCATTTATTACCGCCTGCAACGCGGCGCCCGCACCGCCATCGGCGCCTATAACCCCAACGCCGCCGAAAACGCCGCCTTCCTGGCTTTTTCACGCCACTTCCGGGCCAAAGGCCTGCCCGTACCGGAAATATACGCCGAAGACGCCCAACGCCACGTGTACCTCCAGGAAGACCTCGGCTCTACGACGATGTATAGCTTCCTGCTGCAAAAAGGCGGCGATTTTCCCGACTACCTGCTGCAACTCTATAAACGTGTGGTGGAACAACTCGCCCGTCTGCAAATCGAAGGCGGCCGCGACCTCGACTATAGCGTGTGCTACCCCCGCGAGTCGTTCGACAAGCAGTCGATGATATGGGATTTTAATACGTTTAAATACGGCTTCCTCCGACTGGCATACGTGCCCTACGACGAGCAAAAGCTGGAGGACGATTTTCAGCGCTTCGCCGATTATTTGCTCGGCGCCGACTGCCGGTATTTTATGTTTCGCGATTTCCAGACGCGCAATATTATGGTGAAAGGCGGCGAACCCTTTTTTATCGACTACCAGGGCGGCCGCCGCGGCCCCCTGCAATACGATCTGGCCTCGCTGCTTTACCAGGCTAAAGCCGATATTCCCGAAAGGATCAAACAGGAGTTGCTCGACCACTATCTGCAGGCCGTGGCCCAGTACACCCCCGTCGACCGCAACGAATTTGTGCCCTACTATTACGGTTATGTGCTGATGCGCTGTATTCAGGTCTTCGGCACCTACGGATTCCGGGGCCTGTTTGAACGCAAAGAGCACTTTTTACAAAGTATCCCTTTTGCGCTGCAGAACGTGCAATGGGTGCTCGACAACGTGCAATTCCCGGTGGAGATTCCCGAACTCACCCGCACGTTGCGCCACCTTATCCAATCACAGCAATTCCAGCCTTTCAACAAGCAAAAAGGCGCCGCCAGCCTGCTCACGGTTACGATCAATAGTTTTGCCTATAACCAAAGCGGCATCCCCCAGGATACCAGCGGCAACGGCGGCGGCTTTGTGTTCGATTGCCGCTTCCTGCACAACCCCGGCCGCTACGAATCGTACAAGCAACTTACGGGCCGCGACGAGCCGGTGATCAATTTTCTCAAACACCACAGCCGCATGGATGAGTTTTTGCTCAGCGCTTTCCGCATTGTGGACGAGGCCGTGGAGGATTATATCGAGCGCAGTTTTACGAATTTGATGGTCAATTTCGGCTGCACCGGCGGCCAACACCGCTCTGTCTACGCCGCCGACGCTATGGCCCGCCACCTGGTCGAAAAATACGGGGTGAATGTCGAAGTACGCCATGTGGAACAGGAGAGGAAGGGATGGAAGAATTAATGTGCTGATTTGCTAATTTGCTAATTTGCTGATAATGTTGTTAATATGCAGGGGAAAGACAATGTTCAGCGATTCCCGCTTTGGTGCGCAATGCATTGATAAAGAATAAGATGTATCTATGAGTTAAAACTGCACATGGAACATCCAGGAGGTATCAGCTACGATAGCTTATATGGCTTATGCAGAGGTTTTTATGAACAGTTGGCCGACCACTGAGCCTCGAATGCCTCTATTAGGTTTCCAGATTTCTTCCTGAGCGCCATGGCGATGTTTGAGCTAAAGTACCCTTCTTTATTGACATTGGATAAGGGGCGCACGAAAAAGGAGGAATTCGGCTTACAGCAGGAAAAAGGAGGTGTTTTTGGATTTTGTTAGGGCTGCAGAGGTAGTTGATTTTCAGATTTTATTAGCCTTCCCCAACCCTACAACTGGTCAGTTCAAAGTGGTACTGAGCGGCAAGCCCACTCGCTGGGTGAAACTTTCGGCGTACAATTCAATCGGGCAACAGGTTTCAAATAGCGCTTTCGCTTTTGAGCAAGGAGCGTTGGAAATAGCGCTCAACTGGGATGCGCTACCATCTGGATTTTATTGGCTTTCAGTAGAAAACGAAAACGAGTTCGTCGAAACGATTCGAGTAGCAAAGATTTGACCTCGACTTAGTTCGCTTGAAATTGTTGTTACTCATCAGGGTAGTTCTCGATTAACTCTGTCAAGGCATCTCCATCGGGTAGCGTGAATATATCACGAAGGTTTTTCCGGGCATGTTCCATCTGTTTTACCGAATATTCCGTCAAAGTTGCCATGGTTTCATCCGTCAACACGTTTCGGATGCCGATGCAAGTCACCAACAGTTTTTGATTTAATTTGCCGGGGTAGTCCTTCTGGAGCTTTCTCAGCCAAGGCTTCTCATCGGCATAAGCCATTAACCTTTTGTCAAATGGTGCCAAGTTGCTCAGCCGGGAATTGATAAGATTAGCCAGTTCATCGAAGGGTAAATAGAGGTTGGTTTTAATTTGGTTTAAGACTTTTTGCAAAGGCAAATGCTGAATGTCGTCAATTTGCAATTTGTGAAAGTTGCTAAGTTTTTGCCTGAGAGCATTCATGTCTTTGGTGCCAAAATACACGTGCAGGTCTTTCAAGTGCCTGTCCTTTACTGTTGTTTTTGACAGGTTGAGATATTGGCAAATTTCATCCTCGTTCATTCCGTTCTTTGCGCTAACAGCCACTTTCCAAAAGGTGTCGGGCGCTTTTGAAAACAGAACCCTCAGTGCTTTCACCCACGACCTGTTTTCTTCGTAGAGCGCAAGTTGTTTTTCACTCGGTGCAACCGATTGTTGGAAGAAATCAAGTTCCTTAAACAAGGATTCAGGACTGTGTTTTTCTGTTCGCAATTTTTTTTCGAGGTCCTTCAGACAGTTTTCATATCCGTGTTCAATCAGCAGTGATAAACTTGAAGCCGCTTTTGAAGGCTCAATCACAACTTTCTTCTTACACCACCAGTAAACAAACAGGAATAGCCCCGTCAAAACGGCTGCCAGAACCCAGGGGAAAATGCTTATCCAGGTAGGCAGGGCTTTCGTCGAAGCCCCGGTCGGGGGAATGACGGGTACTGACGGATTCGCTCCATATTTGAAAAAGCCATCTGCTGTGCCGAAAAGTATGCCCCCCCCGCGCAGAGGGTTGATGTGCTCAAAGTTAGATTTGAAGTTTCCATCGAGGAACCCAAGCTCCGGGAAATTGACCCGCTCGTATCCGGCAGCGGTCTTTCTTAATTTACCCGGCTTGCCGTTTGCCCAAAACCAAATATTGTCCTCGCTGTCTTGTACCATAAAAGAGACAAAGGCGGTATCTCCAAAAATCTTCAAGAACTTGTTGTCCAGGCCAAAAACATTGGAAGTACCATAGCTATAAACACCATTTTCTGTTCCGAAAACGACCCCGTCGTCAATCTTGAAAACATTGATTTTATCCAATGAAGGTAGCCCGTTGAGGTTGGTCTTGCCGAAGTGAAAGGGCTTCTGAGCCAAGTCTGAATAATCGGGCTTAAAATCCAACTTCCACACGCCTTTGTACACATGGGTCATCCAAAGTGTGGTTCCATTTTTATCAAACTCCATGATTCTCGAAGACTCGCCAGGGAAATCTTTAAGTTTTTTCCATCCGCACGGGCTGCCTGGAGATTTTTCGAAAAGCACCAAGCCGGAATAGTTGCCCGCCAACAGTAAATCGGAGCGACCAGGCACGGCAAGGAATTTCCAATACCCTTTGATTGTGTCTATTTGCTCCAGCCGTCCGTCGCTGCAGATACAATAAGCGCCGTTGTGGTGCCCCAAAAACAAGGTGTCGTGGACCTCACTTAAGTTCCAAGCCTCCCCTTCTGTACCCTTCACGGCTGTGAATTCTTTTCCCAGCACCTCATGTTCTTTAAACTCCTTCACAAACAGACCATTTGGCGTCACTAAGTAAAGTTTATTTTTAAACAGTACCGACCCGTGAGCACCTATTTGAGTATATGGAGGGACGAAAACGAAATTCCACAATGAATTGATGTCAGCCCTGGCAAGCCCATTGTGCAACCCCAGCCAAAGGTTCTTATCTGCGCTTTGCTTGATGGCAATCACATTGTCGTTCGGAAGCCCGTGGTCTTTGTCCAATTGGGCTATCATATTGCCTGTAGCCCGTTCGATGATGACTACGCCATTCAACTTGGTAGCGAAAGCGTAATTGCCATCTTGCAGCATTGCGCCCGTGTTGATGACCACTTCTTCAAAAAAACCGGTCATGTTTTCAAGCCAGGGTGTTGGGCTATTTCTACCGTCAAACTTGTACAACCCTTTTTGCTCCGTGGCAATCAGCTTGGTATCTCCGTCAAATGGCAGAATCGCCTTTACGCTCATCTTATCTTGGCTAAAAACATCGCCGCCGTTTACCACATGGAATGTATCAGCCCTTAGTTCGACCAAACCTATGCCCGGTTGCCATGCGTAAATGTTGCCCCGGATGGAAAATGCAAACTCCAGGTCGCCCTTTTGTGGACGATACGCCCTTGGAGGTTGTCCCTGGCGGTACCGCACAATCATCTTGTAGGTGGTGAAAAGGATGCTGTTGTCAGCATCATCGAGGAAAATCCTCCAGACGTCCTCAAAGTCCCGGTCTTCCTGTTTTGCAAGGCTATCGCTCAGGCAACTATACTCGAATGAGCCTGAACCGTTCCTTTTAAAGAAACCAAAAGTGCCTTGACCACCCACGTACACTCTACGGCTGTTTTTGTCATAAGCCATGGAACGTACGATAGTCTTGTTGGGCAAGGGAAATAAACGAAAAGTGCCATCGTACATCAGCAAGCCATCATTGTTACCGAAGTACAAGCGCCCCTTTTCATCCTGGTCAATCGCCCAGTTCTGTGGTCCAGCCTTATATTCTTCTCTGGTGAAATTGCGCACCACGGGTGAACCGATTTTGCGGGGCTGTGCGGTAGCTGTGATGGAAAAAAAAAGCGCAAGCAGCAGGAGGGGAGTCAGTTTTTTGTGCATGGTTCAGACCGTTGTTGTGATGAAAACCCCGTGGAACAAAAATCACCAAATTCGGGAAAATAAGCCCAAAATACCGGTATTTTTACAATCAACAGTTGACTATGGGGAAATTGTGATATAGAATCTTGATACAAATACTATTCACCTAAATTTTCAATCATGGTCAAACTCAACACCCATTTCCGAACCTGGATGAAAAGCTTTACCCTAATGCTTTTCTCCGCCACCCTTTGCGCACAGCGGAACCCCGCCCCCGCCGACAGCGCCCGGCTGTTTATCACCGACCAGCTCTACCGCTGCCATGTCGTTTCCTTTGTCTATCTTAACGGCAACGATGCCTGTAATATCTTTATCCCGCATGGCGAGGGGGACGTGGACAATTTCACAACGATTACCCAGCAATACCGGGAAGACCCGGACGACTGGCATAGCAACGGACTGCTCATTTACAAGCATGTAGTGCCCGATTCGAACGGCTACGCTGCATGGGCTTACACTTGGGGCGTGGACAATTTCGGGCAGTTTCCGGGGATTGATATGTTAGGGGCGGATTCACTGGTTTTTTATTTGAAAGGCAAAGGAAAATTGGAAGTTATAGTTGGTGGCACGAACCGCCCACCATTCAAAAGTTCCAACCCAGCCTACATTTACGAAGATGGTGTGGATGCCCGAAGCACTGGTCGCATAGATTTGACCCAGGGTACAGCTTGGGAAAGGCACGTCCTGTATTTGCTTGACGACCGCTTTTGGGTCTATAAAAGCCCATCAGCAGGGGCGAACAACAAATATCCCAAATGGGGCAGGTACGAGGATCCCTATCCCTATGATTGTAGCGAGTATCTAAACGTTTCATTGGACAGCATGGACGATACCGGAGAAGATTGCATCGCAGTCACTTGGATGCGCCCTGCCAACGTCATCAACAATCCTCCAAACAACAATTGTTACGGTGGTTTTGGCATGCTTGCCCCAAACATAACCATTGATGCGGACTGGGCGCTTGGCACTGCCCAAGGCTACGACCTTCTTGGTCTGGATTCAATCTGCTTCATGGCTAAAATGTCCAAACCGGGCAAAATTGAAGTCAATTTCAATTCAGATTCTTGTGAGGGCGGTAAAAAATCTGCCATTTTTTCAATAGACACTTCGTGGTGCAAATGCTGCTGGGATATGCCCAACGATACGCATTTCAGCAGAACGAACCTCGGCTTTGGCATAGCTTTAAAGAAGTACCACTTAGGCTTTTTTACACCAGATTCTGTTACGCTTTTCCTCGATTCAATTTACTATGTAGGTGTACATTTGAAGAGCAATTATGACAGCCTCATCACAGGTCCTAAAATAGTTGCCCCCCAAGCCTGGAACCCCGACTCCGCCGTCATCCATTTTGACAGCATCTATTTCAATCGCTCCCGGCTTGATGAACCACGCTTCCCTCAAAGTTTTGTGATGCCCAATAGTGACTCTTTGTTTTGGTCACAACAAATGACATCGCACACCTACGATGCCGCCCTTGTCCTCATTGCCTTGCTCGCAGAATATTACAAAAACCCAAGTGCCAACGGAGCCTACCTCACTGCTGCCAGAAGGATAGGCGATGCGTTCTTGTTTGCCCAAAACAACGACCGCTATTTCTCGGACGGGCGGTTGCGCAATGTTTATGCTGCAGGGTTACACTACGACATTAATGGCAAAGCAAGGATGTCGGGATATTGGAAGGAAATGGTGGGAGATACCGGAGTATGGAGAGAAGACATCTATGACGTTTCCACTTCCACTGGCAATATCGCATGGGCGGCACTTGCCATTATCAGCCTGTACGAAGCCACCGGCGATTCATCCTTCCTCGCATCTGCTGAAGTACTTGCCAATTGGTGCATTGAGCATACTTGGGGCAACAGGGGATTCACCGCGGGCTATGAAGGTTGGGACACCACTCAAATCGAATTTGCCTACTCTGCAACTGAACACAATATTGACCTCTACCCCATGTTCATCCGGCTGTACAATATCACAGGAAATACGGAATACCTCGACGCTGCAAACCATGCCGATGAGTTCGTTAAATCCATGTGGGATGATGTCAACGGTAAGTTTTTTACCGGCACAGACTATTGGGGCAATGGCATCAACACCAGCGTCATCCCGACCGACCTCCAGCCCTGGTACCTGCTCGCTTACAACGACCGCCACTCTGATTTTACAAGAGGCTACTATTGGGCTAGGGATAGTACCTACATTGACAATCATACGCATCCCGGCGACCCGCATATTTACAAAGGCTTTGATTTTAGCAGTTGCACCCCGCCCTTACTCGATGGCGTTTGGTATGAAGGAACAGGGCAAATGACCACCTGTGCTTGCTGGCTTAGCGACACGACTTTTTACCATGAAATGTTGGAAGAAATCGAGTATGTCCAGGCACATGGTCCCCGCAACAATGGAAGGGGGATTGTCGCCGCCTGCCACGACCACGTTTCTACTTGTTTCAGTTGGGAATACCACAACGTCCTGCACACAGGTGGTGCGACGTGTTGGTACCTTTTCGCCAAGGAGCGTATCAACCCCTACTACAACCCGAATGTGCAGTTCGACTGCATGGTGCCCAATGCAACCCATGAAGCAAAAGGCAACCCCGTTAGCCTTACCGTTTCGCCTAATCCATCGAGTGGCTCGGTCAACGTTTTGTTCTCGGTCGTTTCACCCCAATACCTTATCATCGAGGTGTTGGACATGAGTGGCAAAAGGGTGAAGACGCTTTCCAACAGGCAGCACTTCCAGCCGGGCAGCTACCGCCTGCGCTTCGATGGGCAGGAATTGCCAAATGGCATGTACCTGGTTGCCATCCAATCAGCAGAAGGACAGGTCGTTGAAAAATTGGCAATAGTGCATTGATAAAATACTGATTATCATGCAAAAAAGGCGTCACAGCAAATAGCCGTGACGCCTTTTTGCATTTCCCCCGAACCCCGCTGCATTTTCCCCCAGCCCTCTGCGGAGAGAAAGTCCCTCGTTCCGGGTGACATGTTTTCAATTCGGGTTGTTTGCAAAACCTGCTTGCCTCACCTTTGACTACAAGCGCCAAAAGTTGTAGTCCGGACTACTTTTCACATCACTCATCATTCAGCGGCAATCATCGGGGATGTCCGGTTGGACAAGCCCTCAAGTACCTGTGCGTTCATCGGGCTTGAGCAGTTGTGTCCGCAGTCCACCGCCGATGGTTGCCGTTGGTAAATTCTTTTGCGATGAAAAAAGAAGTCAACCATTCTCCTGTTCCTGATTTCAGCCAAACCACTGATGCCAACATCCTCAACCTATTCACGGCAGGTAAGGGCTATGTCGCCATGCCCATTTTTCAGAGAAAATACAGGGAACAGTTCAAGTCCGTCAGGGCATACCTGCTGTGCCGGGGCTGCGATGCCTTCGGCGTGGACGATGTGATGCAGGATGCCTGGGTGCAGTTCCTTGTCCGCATCCAAGCTGGGCAATTTGAGTACAGGGGTGAAGGCTCGATCTTCACCTGGTTCTTCGGCATTGCCCGAAACACCTTCCTGAAAGGTTGCCGTCACAGAAGTCGCTACACCGCCCATTTCACCGACTTTGACCCTACCGCTTTCCAAGCAGCTGCACTTGCTGACAACGCTCAGGATGAGGCAGCATTCGCCGAAACAGTCGTGGAAACCCTTGCAGCCTGCTTGCAGCGGCAAAGCGAGAAAAACCGTCGGCTGTTGTTGGGTTATGTTGTCGAGGGCAAAAACTACGAGGTACTGGCAGCCGAACTCGGCTACTTCAAAAAAGTAGGCATGCGCATCCCCAGCCCTTCAACCGCCAAGCAGCGGTGCTACATGGTGAAGATGCGTTTGAGGGCGGAAATGAACCGCAGGATGCATACCTGACGTGCCGCCCAATGCCCAAGTGGAGCTCAATCCCACTTGGGCATTTTTTTTCAAAACTCGCAGCCCTCGCTATTGACCCAAAAGCATTGAGGGTATTTATCAATGTAAAGGTGCTACTTGTACAGCGTGTACCGACCTCCAACTTCTTTCATTTTCTAACCAAAAAAGTATGTTCATCATGAAAACGACCATTTTCTTTTTCAAAAAATCCGCTTGGTGCCTTTTGCTCGCACTTGCCACTGCCTGCTCCTCCAACGGTCAGCCAGCCAAAGCGGACGACCTCATCGGCTGCATCAAAAAGGCGCAAGTTGAAAACGTCCGGGAAAGCTGCAACCAGATGGGGTGCTGCTGCTTTACCGACCTAGATTTGGCTGAGTTCCAAAGAAGCAAAACGGCTGATGTCGTCGCTAAGGAACTCCGCTCCAGCGGCAGGTTCAAGTCAATCATTGCCGCAATCAAGGAGCTGTCCCCGCAAGAATGGGGCAGGTTGAGAGCTAAGGCACTTGCCACCCGGCGCCCTACCTGGGCGGAACAAGGCAGTATCAGTTGCAGCGGACAGACCAATGCAGGCAGGGATGCCGAACAGATGATTGCCCAGTCTGTCATCGCCCTTGTTGACGAAATGCTGAAATAGCCTTTTGCGAAGCCCTGCACAAAGCGCCTTGTGCGGGGCTTCGCTTAACTCCTTGTTGACTTTTGTGTGCCCAAGGGTATTACATTTCAAAACCATTTTTCATCAAAACTCAACTGCCATGTTTTACAAACTCATCCAACGCATCCGCAAATGGTTCGCCGACCGAAAGGAACGGCGTATCGAAAAACTAACCGCAAGAGCAAATCAGTTGCCGGACGGCAAAGCCATTGACCTGCTCGAACTCCAGCAGAAGGGCTTGGTAAGGGCAAAAGCGACCGGGCAATCCATTGAGGTCATCCATGCCCAAGTGGAAAGCCTTGTCCGAAAACGGCTACTCGTACTGGTCTCGCCCGGTACTTACTTCGTGTCATCTGGTAGCCACCAAAATATGGTGACAAAGCGCCCGCACACTTTCACACTATACCCACTCGACACCACTCATTTTTCTGTAGGGGCAGCTTGCATCAATGCCAACCTGCCCATTCCTGGTGAAAAAGATATGTTTTACGGAGTTCGGAAGGTTTCTGATGACTTGGTTCGTTTTCTTGAAGCTGCTCAAGGTGAGGATTCCATGACCGTGCAGGCGGGGGTCTGGGCGATTACCGATGGCTTTTCGGCATATCAACTCCAGCACCATTTGTATTTCGCTGACCGCTACGGCAACAACCGTCGTCAAGCCATTGGTAACGATAACATTGCAAAAGCAAAGCAAATACTGCAAAAGCTGAGCATCCGAACTAACCTGTAACCCAATATTCCAATACCATTTTCACAATTTTTACACTACTGGACACTTTGAGTTAAGATTTCGAGTGTAGGTTTTTTGAAGACAATTTTTTTAGTGTTCCGCAGGCATTTTACCAGCCATATTTTCAGTTCCCACAGCAAGTGCAGACGGCTTTTCAGGCTGTCGAACCCTTGGCGGAAAATGGAGATAGCCCTAAATTGGCCGTTCTTTGACTTCTTGATTTTGCAGGGTTTCACTTTCTCTATGCGCAAGCCTTCGGCAATGGAAAGGCAATAAGCAATGGCCACCACCCCCATCATAAGTTGCAGCTTCTGGGGCGCTTTGAGGTTGAGATCTTCAAAGTTCATCCCGTTGGTTTTACAATGCAGGAAGAACACCTCGATGCCCCAGCGTTTGCGGTAAGCGGCATTGATAGTGGCAATGTCCTTTTCATCGGAAATCAGGATGAGCCATTTATCCTTGCCTTTGCGTGATCCGGTGTTGAACTGGGCGGTATAATAAAAA
>JABWBR010000097.1 GCA_013360405.1 Saprospiraceae bacterium | reverse complement strand
ACATCGACGGGGAGGTTTGGCACCTCGATGTCGGCTCGTCGCATCCTGGGGCTGGAGAAGGTCCCAAGGGTTGGGCTGTTCGCCCATTAAAGCGGCACGCGAGCTGGGTTCAGAACGTCGCAAGACAGTTCGGTCCCTATCTGTTGTGGGCGTAGGAGTATTGAGGAGATCTGTCTCTAGTACGAGAGGACCGGGATGGACGTACCGCTAGTGTACCAGTTGTGCCGCCAGGTGCAGCGCTGGGTAGCTATGTACGGAAAGGATAAGCGCTGAAAGCATCTAAGCGCGAAGCCAACTCCAAGATGAGTACTCCATTGAGGGTCGTGGAAGATGACCACGTTGATAGGCTACAGGTGGAAGTGCAGTGATGTATGGAGCTGAGTAGTACTAATAACCCGATAGCTTCCTCAAATTTTTTTTCTCATGCTTTTTCTAAACGTTATTTACCCTTTTTGCCCCATGGCGTTTACCTCGCCCAATCTTGTCAACGATATAAAGACGCACTAGCGCGTCTTCAAAGAACTGTTGGTGGTTATAGCGGGGAGGTTCCACCTCTTCCCATTCCGAACCCATTCCGAACAGAGAAGTTAAGCTCCCCTGCGCCGATGGTACTGCCTCAAGTAGGTGGGAGAGTAGGTCGCTGCCAACTCATAAGAAGGCTCAATCCTCACCAGGGTTGGGCCTTCGCCTTTTTTACGTTCTCTGTTATCCGTTTATTATCTTTGCTAATTATACTTATACAGAGAACAGAGAACCGACAACCGACAACCCTCCCCCCATGAAAAACACCCTCCTCGAAATCTTCGCCCGCGATCTTGACCTGCTCAAAACAGAGATCGCCGCCTACAAAGACGAAAGCGATTTGTGGATTATCCGCGGCGAGATCCTCAATTCCGCCGGCAATTTGTGCCTGCACCTCCTCGGCAATCTCAACCACTTTGTCGGCGCTATTCTTGGTAACTGCGGATTCGTACGAAACCGGGATGCCGAATTTTCACTAAAAGACGTGCCCCAACAGCAATTACTGGAGGAAATTGACTACACCAAAAAAGTCGTCCTCGATACGATTGCGGCGATGAAGGAATCCGATTTTGCCCTCGATTACCCCGTGGAAAAACGCGGCCAAATCGTGAAAATGGAGTTTATGCTGCTCCATCTCCTCACCCATTTTAATTACCACCTGGGACAAATCAACTACCACCGCAGGATTATTGCGGCCCAAACTTTCGACCTGGCAGACTGAGCAGCCCTTAATAGCTCAGCAACTCCCGCATCGCCTTTTCAACTTTGTCGATAGAAGGCAACATGGTGCGCTCGAGGGTTTCATTGAGGGGAATGGCAGGCATGTTTTCGGCGCCTATGGCGCGCACCGGCGCGTCGAGCCACTCAAAACAGTGCTCCTGAATCCGCGCGGCGATGCTTTGCGCAAAGGTGTTATTTACAGGCTCTTCCGTGACTACCAATATACGGCCGTGCGCTTTGGCGCGGCTAAACAGCATGTCTTCATCAAGTGGGAAAAGTGAACGCAAATCAAGTATTTCCGCTTGTCCCGGCATACGCTGGGCAGCATTCAGCGCCCAATGCACCCCCATACCATAAGTTACCACCAGCAAGCTATCGCCGCGCTCAACGACAGCTTGGTCGGCCACGAGGGCCTGACGGGCTTTGCCCAGCGGTACGATGTAATCTTCGTCGGGTTCTACGGTTTTGGCGGCGTCGGTGCCCTGCACTTTCGACCAGTAAAGACCTTTATGCTCAAAGATTACCACCGGATTGGGATCGTACCAGGCGGCTTTGAGCAGGCCCTTGAGGTCGGCGCCGGTGCTGGGATAGGCAATTTTGATGCCCCTGATATTGGTAACCACCGATTCTACGCTGGTAGAATGGTAGGGGCCTCCGCTACCATAAGCGCCGATCGGCACGCGCAGCACCATGCTCACCGGCCATTTGCCGTTGCTGAGGTAACAGGAGCGGCTCACTTCGGTAAACAACTGGTTGAGACCGGGCCAGATATAGTCGGCAAACTGGACTTCAACGATAGGCCGCAATCCTACGGCACTCATGCCCACCGTACTGCCCACGATAAAAGCCTCCTGGATGGGGGTGTTAAACACGCGGTCGTCGCCGAATTTATGCGCCAGCGTAGCTGCCTCGCGGAAAACACCGCCGAGGCGACCGCCAACATCCTGCCCGTAGAGCAGGCATTCCGGGTGTTGGCGCATGAGTTCTTCCACGGCGTGCAACGCACAGTCGACCATCACAATCGGCGCCCCGCCTGCGGGTTCACGCGTTCCTTTTTCTTCGATGATGGGCGTAGGGGCGAAATCGTGGGTAAACAAGTCTTCGGGGCGGGGATCTTCGGCGGCGCGGGCGGCGTTGAAATCGGCGAGCACGGTCTCCCGGGCCTCCGCCTCTAATTCCTTTAATTTCTTTTCAGAAATACCGCTATCGATCAGTTGCTGCCGGAAGATGGGGTACGGGTCTTTATCCTCGTGTATGTCGAGGTCGTCGCGGTACCATTCTTTGCGCACACCGCTGGTGTGGTGGTTGAGCAAGGGCACATGAGCGTGTACCAGAAAAGGCCGGCGTTCGCGACGCATGATGCCGATTACTTCCTGCAATTCGTGATAACAAGCGAAAAAGTCGCTACCGTCGAGACGACGCACTTCGATGCCGTGAAAGCCTTTGGCGTATTCGGCGGCATCCTGGGCTCGGGTTTCGGCGGCGTTGGCCGAGATGTCCCACCCGTTATCCTGCACCAGGTACATAATGGGAAACTGCTTGAGGGCGGCCATCTGGAAGGCTTCGGCAACTTCGCCTTCGGTGATCGAGGCGTCGCCAAAAGAGCAGACCACAATGGGTTTGTCTCTGCCGTAATCGGACGACAAACCGTGTTTTTCTTTGTATTGAATGCCCATAGCTACGCCGGTAGTAGGAATAGCCTGCATGCCCGTAGCCGACGATTGATGCGGGATTTTGGGCTTGTCGGGATCATTCAGGCTGGGGTGTGAATAATATGAGCGCCCTCCGGAAAAAGGGTCGTCGCGTTTGGCCATGAGCTGGAGCATGAGATCGTAGGGGCGCATGCCTATGCCGAGCAAAATAGACTCGTCGCGGTAATAGGGCGACACCCAGTCCTGGGGCAACAATTGCAGCGCGAGGGCCAGCTGCAGGGCTTCGTGGCCGCGGGAAGTAGCGTGTACGTATTTAGAAACAAACTTAAAATTGTCTTCGTATACTTCCGTCATGGTTTTGGCGGTAGTCATGAGCCGGAAGGCCTTGAGCAGGGTATCTCGCGGAATGGATAACTTGGTTTTGATCATGTTAGGACGTTATCGCACAAAGATAGGGCATATAGGCAAAATGGCCCCTGACAATTATAGTCGCTGCAAAAATTTAGCTAAAAAAAAGGAACTTTGCGCGGCCTTTATGCCGTTGAGCTGAAATATCTAACACCCGCATCATGTTGTCTGTTGCCCAGCCCGTTCTAAAATCGTATCGCAATCACCTTCGTGAAACGCTGGTTTTGTCATTTCCCGTCATCATCGGGCAGGTGGGCAACCTGATGCTCAACATCACCGACAACATCATGATCGGCGGGGTGAGCTACATACAGTTGGCAGCAGCATCGCTGGCCAATAGCGTGTATTTCATCATCACTATTTTGGCCATTGGCTCTATGAACGTAGTGGCCCCCCTTGTGGCGGAGGCTATCGGCGCCGGCGAGCAGAGCCTGGCAGGCCGGTATTTGCAGCAGGGATTGATAAAAGCGCTGTTGATATCGGCGGTAAGTACGGTGCTCACTTTGCTGGCGGCAGAGGCCCTGCCTTTGTTGCAACAACCGGAAGAAGAAGTAGCCCTGGCACAGCAATATCTGCGCATCGTCAGCTTTGCTACTCCTCCGCTCATCATCTTTTTGGCCTACAAGCAGTTTTGCGACGGCCTGGGCGATACGCGCTTCGGCATGATCGTTACCCTGGGCGGCGTATTGCTCAACGTATTCCTAAACTGGGCGCTCATCTATGGCAAGCTGGGATTACCGAGACTGGAACTGGCCGGCTCGGGTTTTGCCACCGTGACGTGCCGCGTATTGATGGCCCTGGCGATGGGTTTTTTCGTGCATTTTCACA
This sequence comes from Saprospiraceae bacterium, assembly GCA_013360405.1. Taxonomy (GTDB): domain Bacteria; phylum Bacteroidota; class Bacteroidia; order Chitinophagales; family Saprospiraceae; genus JABWBR01. Next base: position 12,692 of record JABWBR010000097.1, on the reverse strand, counting down.
AAAACTACCTCCCCTACTTGTCGGGACTGCGTTTTCGACAGGCCAACGGCGAATTGCTGGGCAAATTATTCCGACTGGGAATTCCGATGGGTTTGCAGATATTTTTTGAAGTGGCGGCCTTTTCGGGTGCAGCCATCCTCATCGGTTGGCTGCCCAATGAGGCCACGGCGGCACGGGCAGCGCACCAGATGGTACTCAACATCGCCGCTATCAGTTTTATGATTACGCTGGGTATCTCGGTAGGCGCCAGCATTCGCGTGGGCAATGCGCTGGGCGCCAAAGACCCCGGCAACCTGCGCCGGGCGGGTTATGCGGCATTGGCGTTGGGACTGGGGTATATGATCTTTTCGGCGGCCATTATGATCATCTTTAAGCATGAATTGCCAACCTTGTACGGTGTTGAGGAGCCTGTTGTGTTGCGCATCAGCGCAAGATTAATGGTCATTGCCGGTATTTTTCAGATATTCGACGGCACCCAGGCTATTGCCGCCGGCCTCCTCCGCGGTTTGCAGGATGTGCGTTTTCCCACTTGGATTACCTTTGCCGCGTATTGGGTTATCTGGATTCCGCTGGCCTACGTGTGGGGATTCCCCCTCGGTTATGGAGTAGACGGCATCTGGTATGCCGACGTGGTGGCGCTGGCTTTTGCAGCTGTGATGCTGACCTGGCGATTTTGGACGCTGGCAGGACGGAGATGGGAGGGTGAGAGTGTGGGAGGGTGAGAGGGAGTGATGACATGTGACGATGACGTAGGGTGAGCGTTTACCGCTCACTATTTGATTATTTAAAAAAAAGAAGAACATTATCATGCCAATACAAGTCATAGCCTTTGATGCGGACGATACTTTGTGGGTCAACGAGCCGTATTTTCAGGAGACGGAGCAGTTGTTTTGTCAGTTGCTCGAGGACTACCTGCCGCAACACACTGTATCGCGCGAATTGCTGCAGACCGAAATCCAAAATATGCCGATATACGGCTATGGCATCAAAGCCTTCGTGTTGTCGATGGTAGAGACGGCCATCCGCATCTCCGACGGCACCATCGGGGCGGAGGTCATCGAAAAAATCATCGGCTACGGCAAGGCCATGCTGCAAAAACCGCTGGAATTACTCGACGGCGTAGAGGAAGTCCTGGCCGCGTTGAAAGGGCACTACAAACTCATCGTGACTACCAAGGGCGACCTGCTCGACCAGGAGCGCAAGCTCAAAGCCTCGGGTCTGGAGCACTATTTTCACCACATCGAAATCATGTCGGATAAAGGAGAAGCGGATTTTCTCAAGCTGATCAAGCACTTGGACATAGACCCCGGCACTTTTATGATGATCGGCAATTCCCTAAAATCCGATATTTTGCCCGTTTTGAATATAGGTGGCCACGGGATTCACGTGCCCTATCATACGACCTGGGCGCATGAAAAAATCGAGATAAATATAGAACACGCGCAGTTTCGGCAGGCGGAAAGCCTTAGGGATGTGCTTCCGTGGTTGCTCCTATGACCGTAAGGTTAGCGTTTACCGCTAACCCCTCCATGAGAAAAATCCAAATATAAGCATGAAAAAACCAATCGACATAAACACCTGGGAGCGCAAAGACCTCTTCCTTTTCTTCAAGCAATTCGAAGAACCCTTTTTCGGCGTGTGCGTAGAAGTGGACGTCACGGCTGCCTATGAACAAAGCAAGGCGCAGGGTGTCTCATTTTTTCTGTATTACCTGCACAAAGCCCTGGCCGCTGCCAATGCCGTGGAAGCTTTTCGATATCGCATCGACGGGGAACAAGTGTTCCTATACGACGTGGTGCACGCCTCCCCTACTATCAACAGGGCTAATGGCACTTTTGGATTTGCGTATATGGATTACCTTCCCGATTTTAATGATTTTGTAAAGGCTGCCCAGGTCGAAATCGAGCGCATACAACAAACGACGGGTTTGCAACCTGCCAATAGCAGCGAAAACGTCATTCATTTTTCCTCGCTGCCCTGGCTGCGCTTTACGGGTTTGTCGCACGCTCGCAGCTTTTCCTTCAACGACAGTATCCCGAAGATCTCCTTTGGCAAAGCCTCGCGCGAAGGCGACCGCCTGATGATGCCCGTCTCTATCCATGCCCATCACGGTCTCGTCGACGGTTATCATGTGGGGTTGTTTGTGGAGAGGTTTCAGGAGTTGTTGGCAACTGAGTAAGACTATTTCCAACTTTTTGTGTAATTTGTGAGCCGTGGGTATTATCTTGCTGGTTCGAAATCACCTATGATCATGACAGATAAAAGGCTTTTTTTGCTCGATGGCCATGCGCTGGTATACCGCGCGCACTTCTCCTTTATTACGCGTCCGCTCATTAACTCCAAAGGTCTCAATACCTCAGCGGTAGCGGGCTTTACCCGTACTTTGTGGGATTTGATTCACAACCAAAAACCCACACACCTGGCCGTTGCTTTCGACCTGCCTACGCCTACTTTCCGACACGAAATGTACCCTTTATATAAGGCCAACCGCGAGTCGCAACCCGAAGATATTACCATAGCCATTCCCTATATCAAAGAGATCCTCAAGGCTTTCAAGATCCCCATTCTGACCATGGATGGCTACGAAGCCGACGACGTTATAGGCACTTTGTCGAAACAAGCTGCCGAACAGGGCTACAAAGTATATATGGTAACTCCCGACAAAGACTACGGGCAGTTGGTGTCCGACCAGGTGATGATGTATAAACCATCACGCCAGGGCAACGGGGTAGAAATTTGGGGAGAGAAAGAAGTACTCGAAAACTGGCAAATCAAGCGCGTCGACCAGGTAGTGGATATGCTGGCTTTGATGGGCGACAGCGTGGACAATATCCCCGGCATTCCCGGTATCGGTGAGAAAACAGCCGCCAAACTGCTCGAACAATTCGACACGGTAGAAGGCCTTCTTGCCGGCACAGATCAGTTGAAAGGCAAGCAAAAAGAAAACGTAGAACAATACGCCGAACAGGCATTATTGTCAAAAAAATTAGCGGTCATCGACACTGCCGTGCCCATTACGCTCGACTCCGAGGCCTATACCCTCGACCCACCCGACCACCAACGGCTGGCGGAGCTCTTCCGCGAACTCGAATTCCGCACCCTCGCCCAGCAAATCCTGGGCGAAGCGCAGGCAGCCGATGCCGCGCCGACGACGCCAAAACCGGGCGTACAGGGCAACCTTTTTGGAGATGCCCCCCCGCCCGTCAGGGAAACGCGACTCCCCGCCCACTCTATCGCAGAATACCATATCGACAATACGCCCCATACCTACCACCTCGTAGAAACCGCCGAACAGCGCAGCCGGTTGGTCAAAGAATTACTGCAACACCCCCGCGTTTGCTTCGACACCGAAACCACCCATATCGACCCCAATATGGCGGAGCTTGTGGGTATGTCTTTTGCCGTAAACGTCCACGAAGCCTGGTATGTGCCTGTGCCCGAAGCGCGTGAGGAAGCCCAGGCACTATTAGAAGAATTCAGGCCTTTTTTTGAAAATAAAAAAATCGAAAAAATAGGCCAAAACATCAAATACGACGCCATCGTACTAAAGTGGCACGGCATTGCGGTAGAAGGGTATTACTTCGATACCATGCTGGCGCACTACCTCATCGAGCCGGAGTTGCGCCACAACATGGACTACCTGGCGGAAACCTACCTCAAGTACAAGCCTGTATCTATTGAAACGCTTATTGGCAAAAAAGGTAAAAACCAGATTACCATGCGGCAGGCGCCGGTAGATCAGGTCAAAGACTACGCCGCCGAAGACGCCGATATCACCCTGCAACTGGCCGATTACCTGGCCCCCCACCTCGAAAAAAACGGACTGCGCGAACTTTACGACACCATCGAGGGCCCTTTGATCCCGGTACTGGTGGATCTGGAGCACGCCGGCGTGCGCATCGACGTGCCCTATCTCGAAAAATACTCCGCCGAACTGGCCATAGAAATCGCCTCCCAGGAGAAAAAAGTGCACGACATGACTGGCGTGCGCTTCAACCTCTCTTCCCCCAAGCAAGTGGGCGAGGTCTTGTTTGAAGTATTAAAAATTCCCTACCGCTGGCGCAAAACCGCTACCGGCCAATACTCTACCGACGAAGAAATCATGGCCGAATTGGCCCTGGAAAACGAGGTGGTATCGCATATCTTAAAACACCGGGGGCTTACCAAACTCAAAAGCACCTATGTAGATGCCCTGCCCGCGCTGGTCAACCCGCGTACGGGGCGCGTACACAGTTCGTTCAACCAGGCTTTGGCTGCTACAGGCCGCCTGAGTTCCAACAACCCCAACCTGCAAAACATCCCCGTGCGCACCCCCGAAGGCGCCCGTGTGCGCGAGGCGTTCATCCCGCGCGATGGCGACCACGTGATATTGGCTGCCGACTACTCGCAGATCGAACTGCGCCTCATTGCAGAGATCAGCGGCGACGAGGCCATGCTGGAAGCCTTCCAGGCCGGCAAAGACATCCACACCGCCACGGCGGCCCGCGTGTTCGGCATCTCATTTGACGAGGTAAATAGAGAACAGCGCTACCGGGCTAAAACGGTCAACTTTAGCATCATTTACGGCGCCGGGGCTACCAACTTATCCCGACAGCTCGGCATCAAACGCACCGAAGCCAAAGAACTCATCGACAACTACTTTGCCCAATACCCCGGCCTCAAGCATTACATGGAAAAAACCGTGGAAGACGCCCGCAAAAACGGCTACGTAACTACGCTCATGAACCGCCGCCGCTACCTGCGCGATATCGATTCCAGGAGTTCACTGGAGCGCAGCAACGCCGAACGCATCGCCGTAAATACGCCCATCCAGGGAACCGCCGCCGATATGATCAAAATTGCCATGGTGCGCATTCACGATATGCTGACCAAAGGCAATTATCAAACCAAACTCATTATGCAGGTGCACGACGAACTCGTCTTTGACGCCCTGCGCAGCGAAGTGGAGGCCCTCCAGCCGCTGATTATGGACAGCATGAGGCAAGCCATCCCCAACCTGAAGGTACCTATCGAGGTGGGCATCGGTATAGGTAATAATTGGCTGGAGGCGCATTAGAATTTGGGTTTTTTAAAAATATTTATTATATTTGAAAAATAAGTTCCCCCCTGTATTCTGGCTTTTCTAAGTTAGGAGCTACTAGACACTGGCTTGTAGCCTCCTCGTGGCAGGAAGGTACTGCCATGATGAGAACCCGCTTTACATCCATTCGGAACCACATTTTTATTCATAAAATACGTGATTATGAAAAGCTTACCTGTTTGTACGGTATGGCTGTTTACCTGTCTGACCGCATCAGCGCAAAGCGGATTGCATCGGGATGTGGTAGCAGCACAAGGAGGTTCCGACCGCACGGCGACTATTCAACTGGACTGGACACTCGGTGAAGCTGCTGTGCAATTGCTCGAAACGCCTTCCGGCATGCTTACCGAGGGATTTCATCAGCCCTTGCTAAGCATTCACAAGTTGGACGAGCCTCTGCCTGCGCTACCTGCGGCAACTAATGCAACACCAACCCTGTCTGTTCGCATTTTTCCCAACCCCACTGCCGGTAGTTTGCACATTTTACCCGAAGGAACCGATTTCACCGCCTTAAATCTCGTTTTGTACAGTGCCGGCGGAGATCTCTTGCAGAAGCGATCGATAGACAGCGCCGATGAACTCGATCTGAGCCCTTTACCCTCGGGTATTTACGAATTGGGGCTCTACACGGATGATGGAAGTTTCAGGGCGTTTTATCGCGTGATAAAGCAATAACGCCTTTATCCTTATGATTATTTACACACCTAAACCTAAAAAAATGAAGCAGTTCAAACAACCCCTGCTATTATGCTTGTGCCTGTTCCTGGCGCAATATCTACCCGCTCAAACCATCCCACAGGGCATGCGTTATCAGGCAGTGGCCCGCGATATGCAAGGGCAGCCTCTCGTAAATCAGTCTGTCAGCCTACAGGTGAGCATGTTGGCGGGATCACCCAATGGCAAAATAGTATTTCAGGAAATTCACCGCATTGTTACCGATGCCGGAGGTTTGTTTGCCCTTACTGTTGGCGCCGGTGAAAACAGCAGCGGGCAATTTGGACAAATTCCATGGAGCAGCGAAAATATCTGGCTGCAACTGGCCATCGATGAAAAAGGCGGCGATGATTTTGCACTGCTTGCCGCCACGCAATTGTTGACGGTGCCCTATGCCTTCCATGCCGGCTCTGCGGAAACCATCAGCTCTCCCGAGTTGCAGGAACAGGAAAAACGGGCTTGCGGGCCCACCGGACTTCCCTTTTGGAGCATATTAGGCAATGCCAACGTGGTCGATACCTGCCACTTTATCGGTACGACAAAATACCAGGACTTCATTTTTAGAACCAATAACATCGAGCGTTTGCGCATCACTGCCGATGGCGTTTTCTTGTTTACAGGCGACTTAATTGTAGATGGCGACGGCACGTTCAACAATATCCACGTGCTGAATGATGCCGATGTGGGCAATAACCTTGATATTGGAAACAACGGCAATTTTGGCGGCAACCTCAACGTAGTGAATAATACCAGTATCGGCGTCGACCTCACGGTTGGCCGGGATGGCACCTTTGGGCAGGATCTATTCGTAGATCGCGACGGCCGCTTTGGCCGCAATCTCAACGTGATAAATAATTCGGTGGTAGGTTTTGATTTGTCGGTAGGCCGCGACGGCTCATTCGGTCAGGATCTTTCTATCGCGCGCGACGCTACGATCGGCCGCAACCTGGCTGTCAACCGCAGGCTGGTAGTCAATGCCGGCGTGAGTGGGGCTGAAGGAGATATCAACAGCTATCCCCTATTGGTTCAGGGAAGCAACCAGGGCATTGCCATCAAAGTACCGGGCAGTCGGGGTACGGGCAACAATTTTGTTTCCTTTTGGGATGACCAGGGCATGCAGGGCCGTATTGAAGGCCAGACCGATGCCGACATCGCTTCCGATCCCGAGTATATTTTTAACACCATATTACTAGCTGCTGATGTAGCTTTTGCGACAGCCGATGTGGCCGGCGCAGCATCTTCTGCCAACGCTTGCGGTGGCTTAGGCGCCGTGGCTTGTCCACCGATTGCTTCATTGATCGTGGCCGCAGCCGTCAAGGAAGGCCTGGCCATCGCCAACCTGACCCAATACGAAATCGACGCCTTTGCCAACGATGGGGTAGCGTATGAATCGGGGGCCGGCGATTATGCCGAGTGGCTCGAGCGCAGAAACCCGGAAGAAAAGATGCAGTTTGGTGACGTGGTAGGCGTAAAAGGCGGAAAAATCAGCAAGAACACCGCTGATGCCGACCATTTCATGGTAGTTTCCTACAAACCCATTGTTTTGGGTAATATGCCTAAAGAAAACGAAGAAGCCAATTTTGAAAAAGTCGCTTTCATGGGCCAGGTGCCCGTAAAAGTGATGGGTAAAGTAAAAATAGGCGATTACATCCTGCCTTCCGGTTTAAACGACGGCGCGGGTATTGCCAAATCACCACAGGACATGCGTCCCGAAGACTATCAAAAGATAGTGGGCATGGCTTGGTCGGCTTCCCAAATGGAATCATTCAACTTCGTGACTCTGGCGGTGGGTATCAATGCTAACGACGTAGCCCGACTGGCTGTTCAGCAGCAGCAACGCCTCGATGCCCTCGAGCGCGACCTGCAGGCCACCCAGCAGGCCATCAAAGAACTCTTGCCGCAATTTGAAGAACTCAAAAGAAGACTCGACGGTCAGGCATCGACGGCACAACCGGCTACAATTGTGCAAACCAACGCAATGGACGGAGCCTACCTCCCCGATCTCGACCCGGCCATGCTGGAAGAGTCCCTAAAATTGGCAGAAGCACAATTGATTGAACGCGGCGTTGATATCGATAAGTCGCCATCTTTGAAACACCTTTTCCATACCGAAGAAGGCCGCCGGCAATTTATCGACCAAACCCGGGCCCAATACCGCGCGATGAAAACGCGTTTCCAGGAGATTGATGCGAAGTTTAATAAATAGGTTTAGAAGGGTTTAGTGCCTTCGGCAGTTTAGCGATAGGGTTTAGCCACTCATTTTTTTATTTTAGGGTAAATTGCAGAAAAATCAATCTGCATGCATATGCCGGCTTCTTTACCTCGGTTGCAGTGGGGGGTAATTGCTCTTATTGTACTCGCTAAACTGGTCCTTCATATTGTCGCCAACGACGGCTACGGCTTTCACCGCGACGAGCTGCTTTATCTCTCCCTGGGCAGATACCCCGACTGGGGTTACTGGTCAAATCCACCGATGATAGGCTGGGTCAGTTGGCTGGTCCAGCACATCATCGGCGACAGCGTGGCGGCAATCCGGGCGGTTTCTTCCCTGGCCGGCTGCGCGGTAGTTGTGTTGGCCGGACTCATGGCCCGCGAAATGGGCGGCGGACGTATCGCGCAAATGCTTGCAGCGCTCGCCGTAGCTGCCTCACCCGGATTTCTGCGTGGCAGCGCCCTCTTTCAACCGGTCATTTTTGATATCCTCAACTGGACCTTACTGTGCTGGATATTGTGCTGCTACCTGCGCACGGGGCATTTACAATACGTCGTTTGGTGGGGCGTATTTTTCGGCTTGGGTTTTCTCAATAAATACATGGTCGCTTTTATGTTGCCGGCACTGGTTCCTGCCCTCATCCTGGGCGGACGGCGCCACGTGCTGTGGAGCGTGGCGGCACTTAAGGCGGCCTTGTGGGCGGCGCTGATCATAGCGCCTAATATTTGGTGGCAATACCAGCACGACTGGCCGGTAGTGGCGCACATGCAGGGTTTGTCGGAAAACCAACTGGTCAATGTGCAGCGCCTCGATTTTGTCACCGACCAGTTAGTCATCCATGCATTGGGCCTTATGATCTGGATTCCGGGTTTATATTGGCTGCTAAGGGGGCGTACCCATCCATTTAGCGCGGCGGGTTGGCTATACGTATTCGTCATCGCCATTTTATTATTATTAAAAGGGAAAAGCTACTACAGCGTAGGCCTGTACCCCATGCTTATGGCAGCAGGAGGAATGTGGTGGGAACAACGCTTCAGATCTCCATGGGTGGCCGTAGCCATAGGCGGAATATTAGTGGGTACCTTAATGCCGTTGCTGCCGTTTGCTTTGCCTGTTTTACAACCCGATAAAATGGTTGTTTTTTGTCAAAAATGGGCTACAAAAGCCAATTTTGATGCGCCGCTTCGATGGGAAGACGGCGAGGTGCATCCGCTGCCGCAGGATTACGCCGACATGCTGGGTTGGGATGAATTGGCCCGGCTTGCCGACAAAGCCTATGCACGGGCCGAAGACCCCGCGCGTACTATGATCTACGGCGAAAATTACGGCCAGGCCGGCGCGGTGCTTATCCTTGGCGGCAAACAGCTCCCCAGGCCACAAAGCTTCGCCGACAACTTCCTCCTCTGGGCTGCCCCGCATACCGATGCCAATGCGCTCATTTATATCAATGACGAGTTGGGCGAAGATGTAGCCGCATTATTTGAAAAAATACAACTCATCGGACAAATTGAACATCCCTATGCCAGAGAGCGCGGCATCGCCGTATATTTGCTGGAGCGCCCGCGACAGCCGTTCGCGGAATTGTGGGCGGCACGCGTGCGGGAGGAGAGATAGAGCCGCAAAATTTTGCGGCTCTATCATTACAATCAACCGACTACAACACAACATGCATAGAAGACAATTTAATCGACATTTGATGGTGGGTGCGCTGGCTTCTTTGGCCGGTACCCCTGTAGAGACGCAAAATTTTGCGTCTCTACGCAAACCTGCCCGCCTGAAAACAGGCGATTTGGTAGGATTGATCACGCCGGGCAGTTACATCAGTGACGAGTCGTTGCAAAAAGCCGTGCAAAACATAGAAAACATGGGTTTTCGCGTCAAATTATCGCCGCATATCCGCGAGCAACGCGGTTTTATAGCTGGCGAAGACCGGCAGCGCCTCGACGACTTACACGGCATGTTTGCTGATAAAGAAGTCGCCGCCGTGTGGTGCGCGCGCGGCGGCTATGGTTGCAGTCGCTTGTTGCCCGCCATCGATTATAAGCTCATTGCCCAAAACCCCAAAGTACTGATCGGCTATAGCGATGTGACGGCGCTATTGCAAGCCGTCTTTTTGCAGACGGGGCTGGTGGGCTTTCACGGGCCCGTGGCGGCCTCCGACTTCACCGATTATACCAAAGCACAACTCACAGCCGTGCTGATAGAAGGCAAAGCCGGCCACCTCATAGCTCCGGCGGAGGGCAATCTGGCGGAATTAAACCCGGCTTATCAGCCCTTTCTTATCTCGCCGGGGATAGCCGGCGGGCCTTTGATGGGTGGCAATCTTTCGCTGTTGGCAGCCCTGGCGGGTACGCCCTATCAAGCCGATGTGGCCGGTAAATTGTTGTTTATAGAAGAGGTGGGTGAAAAGCCCTATCGCATCGACCGCATGCTCACCCAGCTTCGGCAGGCCTGGCCTTTGCATCGGGCCGCGGGTATTGTTTTAGGGATTTTTGAAGACTGCGAGCCCAAAGCTGATGATCTGTCGCTTTCATTGCCAGATACCTTGAAAGACCGCCTGGGCGACCTGGGTATCCCGGTTGCGTACGGCTTTTCTTTTGGGCATATTTCTCACCAATGTACCTTACCATTGGGCATTCAAGCTACCATGGACACCCAGCATTTAACCATAACCCTGGCGGAACCTGCGGTTGCGTAGAGGCGCAATGCATTGCTCCTCTACGACATTGCGTCTAAAAATTACGTATATTCGTCCGTTGTAATTGGAAAAAGCGCGTGACATCGATAAACTTTGTTCGTCTTTTATAAGTAAGACAACGAGCTATGAAAAAAAATCCGTTTAAAGCCTACATCAAGCGGTTTTCGGAAAACGGCCTTTGGAAAAAAATCGCCCATTACGCCAAAAAGGCCGGTTTGAAAACAGTCTACTCCGCACTGTTGCTATTCTATGCCTACAAGCGCAAAGACACCCCCGTTTGGGCCAAAAACATCGTATTGGGCGTACTGGGTTATTTCCTGTCGCCTATCGACTGGATGCCCGACCTCACGCCCATCATCGGTTTTACCGACGATATCGGTGTGCTGAGCTTCGGATTGGTGACCATTGCAGCTTACGTAAACGAAGAAGTGCGCAAACAGGCAAGAGAAAAACTCAAGCATTGGTTTGGCGAATACGACCCCACCCCGCTTACAGAAGTCGACCAACAATTGTGAAAATAACCCCTCGAGCCGGCAACTATAAACTATCATGAGATATCAGCCGCTTAACCCGGAATTGTACAAGCTCAACAGGAGCCGTTTCGCCTGCAAGATGAGTGCCGACGCCATTGCCATCTTTCACTCCAACGACCTGATGCCGCGCAGCGGTGATACGAATTATCCTTTCCGGCAAAATTCTGCCTTGTTTTACCTGAGCGGACTTGACCAGGAGGAGACGGTCGTGGCGTTGTTTCCCGATTGCGTGAAAGAAGGTTTCCGGGAAGTGGCATTTATCAAACGCAGCAACGAATTTACCGCCATTTGGAACGGGCCCAAATTTTCCATCGAACAAGCCAGGGCCGTTTCCGGTATCGATAAAATTTACTGGCTCGATGAAATGGGCCCCATCCTGCATGAGTTAATTTTATTATCAAAACGCATATACCTCAACCTACCCGAACAAGATCGCTTTTATACCGAAGTAGCCTGCCGCGACCAGCGTTTTGCCAAAGAAATGATGGAACGATACCCCGCCCACAAATACCATCGCTCGGGGCCGATACTCAAGAAGCTGATGATGATCAAGTCGGCTTACGAAATAGACCCGATGCGCGAGGCGATGCGCATTACGGGCAAAGCTTTTCGGCGGGTGCTCGAATTTGTGAAGCCCGGCGTCACCGAATATGAAGTTGAAGCGGAGATTACCCACGAATTTATCCGCAATTGCGCCAATGGCCATGCTTACGAGCCTATTGTGGCCAGCGGCATCAATAGCTGTATCCTGCACTATACGCTCAACAACAAAAAATGCCACGAAGGCGATATGTTGTTGATGGATTTTGGCGCCGAATACGCCAATTATGCCTCCGACCTCACACGCACGATTCCCGTGAGCGGTCAATTCACACAGCGCCAGCGCGCCGTATACGACGCCGTATTGCGCTTGCTCAAGTCAGCCCGCCAGTTGTTGGTGCCAGGCATCACGCTGGAAGAGTACCACAAGGAAGTAGGTAAGATGGTAGAAAGCGAACTGATCGCCCTACACCTGATCGATACCAATGATATCAAAAATCAAGATCCTTCTTTCCCGGCGTATAAGCGCTATTTTATGCACAACATTTCCCACCATTTGGGTCTCGACGTGCATGATTCGGCACACCGCTACGATCCTATCCAGGCAGGCATGGTCTTTACCTGCGAACCGGGGTTTTACATACCCCAGGAAGGTTTTGGCGTTCGCCTGGAAAACAACATCCTGGTCACCGATAATGGCCCCATCGATCTCATGGCCGATATCCCTATCGAACCGGAAGAGATTGAGGAGTTGATGCACGCTGAGGTGATGAATGATGTTTGATGTTGAATGTTTGATGACGTCATTGCTAATTAAACATTCAACATTCAACATTAGGGGTGTACGAAGGATTAATATAGTGAAAAAAGTTGGAAAGCTGCGAATTCAAGGATCCCTTTTTTTTAGGTATGCCC
>JABWBR010000096.1 GCA_013360405.1 Saprospiraceae bacterium | reverse complement strand
GTCCCATTCCTGGGCGGATAGGGTTTTGGCAATAAATACGAGGAAAGCAATGAAGAATATGGTCTTGGGGGGCATATTCAGCTTGATTTTTTTGGAGGTGATAAATATGAACGATTACAACTTCAGAATAATTGATGTGTCTATTTGTTGTTTATTGTATTTTATACTCAACAAAATACACTCCAAAATTAATAGCCTTTATGTTTTAAGTCAATACCTCGATGGGGGTATTTATTACTTTTTTATGTTGCAATTTGATTTTTACCTGGGGCAAATTGCCGATTGCCTAAAAAAATGGGGAGGCGCGATCTATTTTGTAGTCGACGGTTTTTATGCTAAAACAAAGATATTCAGATTTTTATCTCAAAATGACAAATACAAAGTGTGACGGAAAGATAGACTACAAAGACCTTTCACGATGGAAACTTTTCGAGCATCTCAGCAAAAATGCTGAGTGTGATCAATTTCATCCCGATTTCCATAAAGACTTGGATTTCGGAGCGATTCACCTAACTTAGCACCCGCGCATTCTGCGCGAACTATTGTATAATTAATTTTTACGCAGAGAGCGCTAAATATAGCGCTAAGTGCGCTATTGCGCTCCTTGCGAAACCTTTGTGGACTTTGCGTTCAGAAAAGCATGGAATCTATCGACAACATTCGCATCCATTTCAACCCCGAGCAGTTGGGTTTACTCAACTTTTGCCTGGCCTTCATCATGTTCGGCGTGGCGCTCGACCTGAAAGTCGACAATTTCAGGGAGTTGCTCAAGACGCCCAAAGCGCCGCTGGTGGGGTTGAGTTCGCAACTAATCTTGTTGCCGCTACTTACTTTGGGGTTGGTATACCTCATCCAGCCGCCGGTTAGTATTGCGCTGGGTATGATATTGGTGTCGGCCTGCCCCGGCGGCAACGTCTCCAATTTTGCCGTACACCTGAGCAAGGGCAACACCGCCTTGTCGGTGATGCTGACTTCGATGTCGACCTTGGCGGCGATTGTCACTACCCCCATCATCTTTGCGATTTTTGCGCCCCTGGCAATTGGCGAGGAAGCGATGCGGGAAGATATTTATGTAAATCCGCTAGATATGTTGTGGGCTATCGTGCAGCTTACGCTGATCCCGCTTATCCTGGGCATGTTGATGCACTATAAGCTGCCCCGAATAGCCGCCCGCATCCGGCGGCCCATCCGCATTTTGTCGATGATCATTTTTCTGGGTTTTATTGTCGTTGCGGTGTATGGCAATATCGACAATATGCGGCAGTACTTACACCTCGTATTTTTTATCGTGTTAATCCACAATGCGACGGGATTACTGGGCGGGTATTCTTTTGCCAAATTATTCGGCCTCCAGCGCGCAGATGCCCGGGCGATTTCGCTGGAGACGGGCATCCAGAATTCCGGCCTAGGCCTCATCCTGATCTTTAATTTCTTCGACGGCCTCGGCGGTATGGCGCTGATTGCCGCCTGGTGGGGCATCTGGCACCTGATTTCCGCCTTTAGCCTGGCCTCGTGGTGGGGGAGGGAGAGAGGGAGGGAGTGAGTGAGGGGGTGATTTTGCGATCCTGGGCCGGTCGTTGAGCGGAGTCGAAACGACGACTTTGCGACTTTGCATAGAGGTAATCTTCCCGAGGCACGAGGGAAGGTGACATCTCGACTGTGAGACTGTGCGACTCGAGATCCTGGGCCGGTCGTTGAGCGGAGTCGAAACGGCGACGTTATAATTGGCGTGTAAATCCCTGATCGTCGTACAGTCGTGCCCGGAAACGAGATGACACCTTCGTTCGTGCCTCACGAAGATGTCACCTCTTTCTCAAAGTCGCAAAGGTGCAAAGCCTCTCAATCAAACCGGGCTACAAGGTATTTTTCTTTGATCTCTTGTAACCGTGTCTCCAGGGCCGGTTGGTTATCGCGCATTTGCTTATAGACCTCCAGGGGGAGGGGAGTGGATAGCAGTTGGGCGCCGGTTTCATCGGTATACATGATCGCATGTTGGGGTACGGACAAAATAGCGGGCACTTTAAACTCGTTTCCCACCTTCCAATCCATCAGGTAAGCGCCGTCGGACATCCAGAGTCTGACCAGGCCTTCTTCAGAAGTACTGAGTACGTAGCCGTTTCCCGATTCGACATCCTTAATGCGGGATGGGGTGCCGGAATAGCTTGTTATTAATTGGCCATAGGGTGACCAGTTTTTAATTTGGCGGTCTTCCGTCCAGGTCATGAGTTGGCCGAGTCCTTTGTGGGCCGTCCAGCCGTCGACCCTGCCGTTGTGGGGGAATTCGGCTATTTTATTACCTGTTAAATCCCACAATACCAGCTTATTGGAAAGCGTTCGGGACAAGATATGCGGTTCATTGTTTTCTATAATAAAAACAGCATCAACTGCCGGCGCCTCGGCTTGACCGAAAGCGGCCAATTGCCTGCCGTTATTATCCCATACCGTCAGGCCGTTTGCGGAAGCGCCCACCACGCGATTGCCGGTGGGTGAAAAGGCGCAGGTATAGAAATAGGCGGCTTTGTCGCCCAGCATAGCAATCAGCCGGCCGCCGTTGCGCTGCCAGAGGCCGAGGTGGCCGTCGGAGCTGCGGGTGAGAATCTTTTCGCCATCGGGCGAAAAGACGGCGTCGTATACATTGCCGGTGTGTCCGGTAAAAGTAAACAACAACCGGCCCTTATCATCCCAAAGCATAGCGGTATTATCCCTGGAGGTGGTGAGAATTTGCTTGCCGTCTGGAGTGGCGATGGCGGAGGTGACGGGTTCGGTATGGCCTCGCAGGGGAGTGGGCACGCCGTCGCGCCAGATGATAGCCTCGTTGCCCGTAGGGGAATAGGTCACCGCTACTTGTTGACCATTGACGACAAAGGTATTCAACCATTGTTGGCCGGGCAGGTGGGTAACTGAAATGTTATCCGCTTCGAGCCGGCATAGGAAAACATCTTTTTCCGTTTGGGCGGCTATCCAATTGCCGTCATTTGATTTAAACAGCGCATTGATCACATCGGGAATCACGGCTACGGTGCGGGTGAGTGAATCCTTCACGGCTTTTGCGAAACTGGGCAAAATGGCGTTTTGCATAGCCGAATCGTCGGCAAATTCGAGGGCGAGAAAAGCCAGCAGGAGGGCGTCGGAAACGTCGTTGATTTGTCCGGCAAGATCTGACAGCAGACTCAGTCGCAGGGCCTCGGCGCGTTTCCCTTCGGCGCGGGCCAATCGAGCATTTTCCTCTGCTATTTTGCGGGCTTCCTGTTCGGCTTCACGGGCGGCCACGGCGGTATTTTGGGCTTTGCGGGCTTCCTGTTCGGCTTTGCGGGCTTTATCGACGGAGTTATTGAGATCGACCACCCATTCATCCATTGCCTGGCGTATCCACTTGTCGAGGTCGTTATTAGCGGGTACATCGTCGCAGGAGCGAGCTGCCCAAAACTGGTTGATAGCCTCGCCGTATTGGTTTTGGCGCAGAAAGCTAAGCCCATCGGCTCTCACACTCTGATAGCACTGGGAAAATAAGGGTGAGGAGTTGAATATCGCGCAAGAGAAAACGAAAACGAAGTACAAGTATTTCATACCGGTTTTGTTAAAAAGTGAGACGAATGCCGGCGCCAAACACGCCGGTAACCGATCCGTTTGGGGTTTGTTCCCAATAAGGCTGCCATTGCAGGCTCATACCCTGCTGAGTACAGTGTTTATCGAAGAAGCGTTGTTTTTTTCTGATCTGAATTTGCCGGTAGGCATAAGTCAGCGCATCGAACCCCAGTATGGCGATTCCTACATAAGTGGCGGTTTTTGTGGATTTTTCCTTATCGGAGGCCCGGGCAAGATACACATCCGCTTCTTCTTTGGTGTTTTCATTGCGCCAAAATTCGCGATAGGTATCGTAAGCTTCCTCTTTCTGGGCGCGGTACACCTGGCCCATGCCTATGGCTGCCAGTCCTACCACTGCGGCGGCGTAATGCGGCAGTTGTTGTTTGATCGTAAAGGCGGGGCGGGGCGCATCGCAATCGAACGGGCCCATGAGTATTTTTTCGATAACGAGTTCATAGGACTGGCCGGGGAGGAGTATTTTTTCGGTAATATCCTGCCATACGACGGGCGCCAGTGGTGATCCCGCCGCCGGCATGTCGCCTTTTAGCCTGAGTATGCTGGGATAATAGGCCATGCCGGTAGCGTCGATGAGGTGCATAATAAACCGGGGCGACAGCCCTTTGTCCACTCCTTTAAGTTCATAATCGATGTGCAGATCGGCGTCGGCGAGTTTGATACCGGTAATGGGTAAAAAACCCGAATTGTCGTTGATTTCGACTTGCAAATCAAGCCGTCCGTTTACAACGGCTAAATTCAACCTGGCCTGTGAGGTATCGACGCGCAAGGGATAAAGGCGCTGGGCGAAGAGCGGGGCTGCCAGGGCCAGGGTTGTTGCTATGATGATTAGGGTGCGAAGCATGGTAAAATGGATTGAGTTTTTAATGTGCTGATTTGCTGATGTGAATTTGCTAATTTGCTAATTTGCTAATTTGCTAATTTGCTAATTTGCTAATTTGCTAATTTGCTAATTATTAATATATTATCAGCACATCAGCACATTAGCACATTAACCCATCAGCACATTAACTCATTAGCATCCCGACCTCCTTTCAGTCAGTACGGGACTCACTTCGTTCGCATCAGCACATCAGCAAATTAGCAAATTAGCACATTATTGTGGTTGATCGGGGATATAGATCCAGCAATCTGCGTAGGTTTCGGGTTCAAAAAAATTATTGTTCACAATGCGCCGGCCGTCGCCGCCGGCAACCAGTCCGCGACCGCCAATGCTTACGCCGGCTGCGCGGGCGCGGGCTTCGCCTTGAAAGGGCGTCACCTCGCGCCAGCTATTGCCGGTGGGCGAATATTCCCAAAAATCTGATAGTTCACCGTTGTTAAATGTTTCGCCTAGTCCATAATAGGCCTTATCACCGATGGTGAAGCCCACGGCATATTTGCGGGCTCTTGCGGTAAAGGCGGAATGCGGCGCCCAACTTCCAGGATCGCCGTCATTGGCCGGTGGCGTAAATACCCAGTTGTCGCTCAACTCATTAGGGCCGTTAACACCGCCAAGCAGGTAACCTTTGCCTTGAAAGGCAATACCTGTAGCCGCCGTTCTTTTTGTAGCGGCAGCGGGTAGTGCGGCCACCGGTCGCCAACGCATACCGAAGGGGCGACCGGGGTCGAATTCGTAGAAGTCTTTGAAATTATCAATATTTCCCTGGTCGTTTTCGCCTTGTCCTGTGCCTACGTATGCCTTGCCGTTGATCACAAAAGCCACGGCTTCGTTCCTGATATTGCCCGGAAAATCTTCGTCGTAGTCCCAGGCGTTCGTTGAAGGATCGTACACAAAAAAGGTGCTGAGGTAATAGGTTATTCCCGGCTCCTCATATTTTCCGGTACCGATGTATAGTTTATCATTTAAATAAAAACTTACGGCGCTCACGCGTTTGGTGAGCAAATCAGGGAATTCAGTAAAAGACACCCATTGGCCGGCGCCGTCGGGATGAAATTCCCAGAAAGTAGGATTGTAGACGCTTTGCAAGCCTCCTCCTCCAGGTGCGGGGGTACCCGATCCTACTATGACTTTTTGGCCGGTATAGACCATGCAGGCTCTTGTAAGCGGCGCATCGAGGTCAGTGGTTCGTTGCCAGCCACCATCAACGCTGAAAGTGTCAGGATCGCCGTAATACACGTTATCCTGGATTTTCAGATAAGGCCGGACGTGGTAGGTGGTATTAAACGACAGGTTGGGCAATTGACAGGAAAACAGGCCGTCGAAGCCGCGTTGTTGTACTATATTAAAAGTGGCCGCGCTTGAAATAGTCGGATCAGTAATTTCACTTGAATAAGCGATGCCATATTCACCAACCGTAGTCTGACGCGCTTCGAGCCCCTGGATATTGCACAACACGACTGCGCTATCGTTAAATATTTGCGCTTCTAAAAATTCGACGCTGACCCCCCAATAAAAAGACATAGCGGAACCGTAGACTATTCTTTCACCCGAGATGGCGTAGGCCTTGAAAAAATACACACTATCGAGCGACAACGGGTGGGTGGTCCATCCAAAAATATCATTTTGACCGGTACTGCCCAAAGAATAGCGATTAGCCGTTTCGGGGGCTGTTTCCAACTGCTCCAGAGAAGTAGACCATACAAAACCGTGGTCGCTCACCTCCCCCTTGTCCAGGTCCAGCACACCCGATAACCGGATGCGCCCCAACTCGGTATCTGCCTCTGGAGCGCCGGTGACAACTTCGAAAAACGATAGTTCTTCGAGCTCTGGGCCGAAACAGCCGCCCACAGCAGCGATCAAAAAGGCAAATAATATGCTTTTTTTCATGTTACCTATTGTTTAGTCACCTTTTGGGTTATAATAGCATTTCCTACCGCAATTTTTACGGTGTACATACCCGTCGGCAATGCTTCGAGGTCGAGTTGAATTACGGCTTGTAAGCCGGCCTGTTCGCTTCGATAAAGCAACGGCCTGCCCAACATATCCAACAATTCGATATCCACCTCTGCAGATGCCGATTGTTGTAGGGAAATATACAACTTGTCGCGGGTAGGGTTGGGGAAAATATTTATTTCAACTCCTGCTTCCGCTTCAAAGGTGCTGGTTATCATGTCTACTAAAAAGGTATCCTGCAAGATACACTGGTTGGCGTCGGTCACTTCCAGGGCGTATAAGCCCGGTTGTAGTCCGCTGATATCTTCCGTATCAAAAGTAACCCCGTCTTCTACTCTTGTCCAGAAAAACTGTAAAGGCGGCGTACCGCCGGAGATATCCACATCTATAGCGCCGTTGGCCAGGTTGATATCGGCATCGGCAACGGTGGTATCGTTTAAAACGAGCAGGGGAGGGTTAAGCAGCGTTTCTGACAGTGTTATCTCACAGCCGTTGCTATCGGTGATTGTTGCCGAATAATCGCCGGCAGGTAGGCCGGTAAGGGCTACTGCGGTATCGCCGGTGCTCCACACCACGAGAAAATCGGGATCACCGCCGCTGATGTCGACGCTTAAAACGCCGGTTGCATCGTTGTGGCACAAGACGGGATTGTTTTGCATAATGTCGGCGATGATCAGCGGGTGAATGTCAACGAGTACGGAGTCGGTAGAGGTACAGCCATCCAGCGTGACCGTTAGGAAATACAAAGTACTTGACGTAGCCACCACCTCAATTTGGTCGCTCGTTTCACCTGTATTCCACTCGAAAGTATAAAAATCGTCGGTGAAAGCTTGTAATGAAGTTGTTTCACCGGTACACACTACCTGGTTTTCGCCGGCTTCGGCCACAGGATTGTCTTTGATGGTGAGCGAAACAGGCGTCCTCACCCCCGATACGCAACCGCTGACGGGGTCGACGGCTTCGGCAAAATACGTGCCCGACTCCGTTGCTGCGAATTGCAGGGTATTAACCGCTACGGTATCGTTGCCGGTGGCCGAAGCAAACCAGTTGACGTTGAAATCACCCGATTGATTTACGATGAGAGAAGGTATGGTTTGGTTTTCACAAACGACCACGTCGCCGGCGCTTGTAGGTTGCGGGACATCAATTCCCTGTTGCAGGCAGCTGCAGTCAGGGGAGTTTACAGGGTGGTCTACGTCGCAATTTGCGCCCGCTGTTGTGATCACCACCGCTGTTCCTACCGCGATGCCTTCCAGTCGGTAGATCTGTCCACCCAGCGAAATAACCGGGCCCTGCGGCGAACTTACTTCCAGTGCATCGCTTTGGAACTGGATGCTGTAGGTATCCAACGAAGGCGAGCAGTCGAGCTCTTGAACCATAAACGAGGGCGCCGGAAATACCTGTATCGTTTCTAAATCGACAAAAGCGGGGCAGGGGCCCAGGGCGTTGGTACGCAACTCCATGGTGATCTGTCCGATGAATCCTGGCGGCGGCGTATACGCGGTATTAAAACTATTGTTGCCGGGGTTAAAAGAGCCTCCGGAAACAGAGGGTGTCCAGAATACTGAAGTCACCGACTGGTTGCTGCTGCTCGACAAATTCACGCTTTGGCCGGCACAGATGCTGTCTTGATCTAAGCTGGCCGAGGCTACGGGCGGTTGGGTTACAATTACCGTCACGTCGTTGGTGGCACTGCAATTGTTGGCGTCGGTAGCCGTTACGTTAAAAGTGGTGGTATTAAATAATGTGACCGTATGCGACTGGCCGGCGCCCAGGCCGTTGTCCCAGTTATAATTGATCGCTCCACTGCCGCCGTTGGCGATCGCAAGGAGCGGTACTTGTTGCCCCGCGCAGGCTTGCGGATCGGGTGGGGTTACCACGCTTATTGCGGGGAATAAAGTGATGGGTACCGTATCGCGCACCTGGCAGTTGTTGTCGTCGGTGGCCGTCACGATCAGGTTAACAGATGTGGATGGCGTTACCATGATATTGGGCCCCGTCTGGCCGTCGCTCCATGCCAGATCGATTGTGCCGCTGCCGCCTACGGCAACGGCAAGCAAGTTAACACTGCTGCCTGTACAAATGGCAGCCGATTCCGGCGCCACGGTGAGAAATATGGGGAAATGCACGTTGACGGCAGCCTGGTCGGTAGCCGTACAACCATTGGCATCGGTTAGTGTAACAGAATAAGTGGTTGAAAAATTGGCAATCAAATCCACTGAAGCTGTCGTGCCAAGGTCGTTGCTCCATTCGAATTGGTATCCTCCGCTGCCCCCGGTAGGGATCGCGGTTAGTTCAATTGACGTGCCCGGGCAGACGGTGGGGTAAGTGCCTGCATCCACTAAAATAGGCGGATTTACTATCAAAGTAATGGCATCCTGTGCTGCCGGACAAATGCCGGGCGGATCGTTGGTGGTAAGCGTGAGCGTCACCGGGCCGCTAAACCCGGGCGGCGGAGTATACGTAGTATTCAGGTTGTTAGCATTGGAGAAAACGCCAACGGGTGCACTCCAGCTGGCGCTGGTGGCCGAACCTCCGATACTGCCGCTCACGCTTGTGCCTGTACCTGCGCAGATGGTGGAAACAGCACCTGCATCTACGGTGGCAGGTTGGCTAACTGTTGCTACTAGGAAATCGCTAACCGGCGGACAATTGCTAAAAGCGCTTTCAGCAGTCAGGGTAAATACGATATTGCCACTAAAACCCTGCGGGGGGGTATACGTTACGGACTCTCCACTGCCGTCGGGCGGCGTAAATTGACCGCCGTTTACCGAGGCGCTCCAGGTAACCTGAGATACGGCGCCACCGCCGATGGCGCCGTTGAGAAGTATAGCGCCGCCGCCGCAAACCGATTGGCCGGTACCGGCTTCCACGGTGGGCAGTTCTCCGAAAAAGAGGTTGACGGCATCGGTAGCGCTATTGCAAGGGCCATCGGGGTTGTTGGTCGTCCAGCTAAGTTGAATGCCGCCGCTGAATCCCGCCGGTGGGGTATATGTAGCATTGGGCGTCGAGTTATTCGGGGAGAATATGCCGCCTGCCGTAGTACTCCATGCACCCGAAGTAGCAGAGCCGCCAACTTGTGCGTTGAGCGACACCTCGCTGTCGGTGCAGGTGAGTACATCCTGGCCCGCGTCGGCGGTGGCCCGGGGTTGTACGACCAGGGTGACCACATCGGTTGCCGGCGGACAGAACCCGGGCGGGTCGTTGGTAGTGAGCGTGAGGATGATTTCGCCTGAAAAGTTTGCCGGTGGGGTAAAAGTCGTATTGAGTTGGTTAGGATTGGCAAAAGTGCCCACGGGAGCACTCCAGGAGGCCGAGGAGGCCGTACCTCCGAAGTTGCCATTGAGGGTAGCCGTGCCGCCCTGGCAGATGGCAGTTACGCTGCCCGCTTCGGCTGCTGCTGCTGCAATTACGGTTATCGTAAGCGCATCGACAGCTTGAGGGCATGGGCCTACAGGGTCATTTGTAGTCAACGTCAGTATAATATCGCCGCTAAAAGCCGGTGGCGGCGTATAGACAGCGGTTAAAGTATTGGCATTGGGGGTAAACTGGCCGCCAGGTACAGAGGCCGTCCAGGTTGCGTTCGAAGCGGCGCCTCCGATTTGGCCATTAAGTGCAAGCGTAGTGCCCGAGCAGATGGTGGCATCATCGCCGGCTTCCGCTTCGGTGGTAGCATCTACCTGCAATACAGCCGTATCTCTTGCTGCCAGACAAGCGCCGCCGGGGTCATTGGTGGTAAGGAATAGCTGTATAGTCCCAGTGAAATTCACGGGTGGACTATACGTGGGGTTGAGAATATTTGCATTGGAGAAGTTGCCGCCCGGCACACTAGCCGTCCAGGTAGCCGTAGTAGCTGCTCCGCCTATCGCAGCGCTCAGCGAAACCGGACTGTTGACGCAGGTTCCGGTAACCGGGGCTATGGTAACTTCGGCAGGCGGATCAGCTATCAGCGTTATTTCGGTTCGAAGCGGATTAATACAGCCTTGTGCATTGAGGCTTCGCGCCTGGGCGTAATACGTGCCTGCGGAATCGGGGGTAAAATTAAGCCCCGTGGCAAACGATAGTCCGCCGGCGGGACTGTCGAACCAGTCGACCGTAGTATTGCCTACAACGGTTACTGATAGTTGCGGTGGCGCATTGCTACTACAATAACCGGCAGGGCTGGTATTGACCGGCTGAGCTGGGGCGGGCAGTAAATTGATATCTGCAAAAAAAGTATCTTTTGCCAGGCAGTAGCGATCGGTCACGATTACAAAAAACGTATCAAGTGGGTTTGGCGCTATTTGGATGGCGGTAGTCGTATCGCCGGTATTCCATCTGAACGTAAACAGATCCTGGAGCGTGGTGTCAAAAACGGCGGTGAGTTGCAGCGAATCGCCCGGACAAATGCCGCCGGCGTCTGCTTCTACTGAAGCTTCGGGTGTAAGGCAAATACCGGCCTGGGTGATCGTAACTGCCTGCTGGAATTCGGGTGAAGTATTTCTGGTGCGAATAAGGATTTCGACGGTTCTGGGTTCTCTTTCCGGGTTGGGGTCCAGTTCAAAGTTGAGCGTGCGGGAGCCGGTACTTAACGCGGGCGTGGCGGTGGTGCGCCTGATCCACGGAGCAGAGGGCGGGATGATGATCTCCCAGGGTTTGTTGGTTTGAAGCGAAATAGGCAAAGTGAGGGCCGTAGCGGGGGGAGCAAGTTGTATGGGATTAACCAGAAAACTGATCACCTGGTTGGTTTCTTCCAGGCCTGTAATAATGCTTAAGCCATCAGACACGTATAGTCGGTTTGCGTTGGCGTTCTCTTGTCCGATAGGTGCATAGTTGGGTATCATTTTTCTGAAATTCATGGTACCGCCGCCCGTATGAGTGAGAAAAATCTGGAGCGAATCGCCTTCGATATAGCTGCATTTGGGGGCGCCGTCTTCCACGTCTTTGGGAAGTTCCATCAGCATTTCGTTTTGGCCGTTCCAAAAACGATTCATAAGTAAATTAGTACTTAAGTCGTCAAATTCATCCACATAATAAAAAGAGAGCAGGTCGGTAGTTTGAAAATTGAACGCATTGCTTTTGATAATTACGGAATGGTCAGCCATGGTGTCTGAGGGACAAGAACTCCCCGAAGTCAGATTATAATTTCCTGAAATGGGTAGGATAAAGGGCAAAGTAATTCCGCAGGATTCTTCATAATACTGCAGTGAGAAATCGGTTTCGGGTGGCGAGTTGCTTTCCCTGTTTTGAGGATCAGCTTCGGTATCTATTACGATATAATATTCGCCTACCGGTAGTGGGTAATCGAGAATAACCGCTGTAGAATCGTTAGGCGGGTCGTTTTCGACATAAGCCAGGCAGGTTTGACCACACAAGTAGGAAAACAAAAATACGCCGATGGGTTGTTGTGAAGTCACCTCGATATTGATAGTAGTCGGAACTTCCAGTCGAAAATTATGGAATGATTCGCCGCCTTCGTAAGCCCTCACACCGTTGTAACACAGGCTGTAATTGCCGTTTGACACGCTCATAGTGTTGTTGGGGGCTGTGGCGCCAATTACGAAATCACCACAAAATAATTGGTTGGGATTAGAGGCACACACATTAGTAGGAAATACGGCAATCCCGAAACCGCCGGTATTACCACCCAAAATAGCGATATAGTAAAAGCCCCCCGGCATATCAACATAAGTGCTATCGACGGGGCCTACATATACCTGGTCGCAACCATCGGGGTTATTGACGGCGCCGCAGTCGCATCTGAAAATAAATCCTTTCGCGCCGTTGGGCAATATGGGCAGGTCAACTATGATAGTACCCTGGGGTTCGTTGTCAAAAACGTAAATTTTGCCGAGTAGCGGATCGGGCAGGGTACCTCCGAAGGCTGCTATGACCTCCGGCACGGTTTTAATCAAAGGAGGCGCTTCTTCGGTGATTTCGATCGTGCCCATAAAGGTATCGCCCCGAAAGATGAAGGTGCCCCCCACATCGCATACCGAGTTGCAGTATTCCCATTCTCTTGGCGTATAACCAAAACACAGGGCTTCGCAATAGCTGTCGTAAATCACGCCGTTTTTCATACACACCGGCGGTTCACCCTGGCAGATGATGCCGGTACAGGTTATTTTCCAAAGACAGATATTGTCAACATAAAACAGGTGGTTGGTATTGGCGTAAAAATTGATGGAGGCCAGCTGCGAAGAAATACCCGCGGAGCCGTCGTCGAAATTATTCCACGAATAGACGAATTCGCCGTTTACCCATAGTTCAAATTTATTGGCGCTGATGTCGATGATCTGCATGATCTCGTTCCAGGTGTTAAAAGCAAAAGAAAAACTGTCGCGATCATAAGCCTGTGCGCCGATGCGCAGGTAACCTTTGCCATTGGCGTCAAACCTTACCTGGTAGGCCCTGTTGGTGGGGGTAATGTTTTGCTGACTGTGGTTAATGCTATAATAGGCTTGTTTGCCGGTGGGGATGTACATATTCCAGGATAAGCGGTAGCGGCCCTGGGTTTGGTTGCCGAGTTGAAACAGCACGTCGGGGTCGATGGCGCCGTTTTGCTCCAGTTTGAGCATTTTTCCGCCGAGGAAAACGTCGTTTACCACGGTGGCATCGTCAGAAGTTGGCGTTCGTTTGCGCCAGCGGGCGGTTTGGGCGGCTACGCCTAGGCCGGCGGTATAGCTGTTGAGGTTGTCGCATTTCACCAGGTCGGCATTGGGAAAAATAGTAGCCGCCTCAGTGCAGGAGGATGTATTGCAGTCGGTGCAGGTTTCCCATTCGTCCATGGTATAGCCGGCGCAGCGGGCGGCGCATTCGTTGGGGTAGGTGTCGCCGTTTTTGACGCATTTGGGGTTGGGGTCGAGATTGCAGGGTATGCCCGTGCAGTCGGCTTTGCGCAAGCATAATTTATCGATATAAAAAAGCGAATTGGCGTCAAAATCGCGGAAGTGGACGGCGCCGAGTTGAGAGAGATTGCCGTTGCTACCCACATTAAACGGCCACGAATAAATAAACTCGCTGTTGATCCACAATTCTGCTTTGTTGGCTTCCATGTCGATTATCTGCATGACTTCAATCCAGGTGTTGTGCTGGAAGGTAAACTGGGCGGCGGGCGCTGCTAAATTCTCATTTCGAATGTTCATACTGCCTACGCCGTTCACGAAGTTGACCTGATAGGCCAGATTGGCCAATTCACTGCCCATTTGGGTGTGTTGCACGGCATAATAGGCTCGTTTTCCGGTTGGTACATACATAAGCCACGACAGCCGAAACCGGCCCTGTGTCCGGTTTTTGAAAAGGTACATGGCGTTAACTTTGTCAATCAGGCTGTTCTGGGGATTCGGCTTTTCAAATTTTAATACTTTTCCTGCTCCCGACGGGTTGTTTACCACTACCGGATCGGTAGCGTTGTTGAGCCACTTTTCCCATAACGGCGATTGGTTGGTAATACCGCCAAGTGCGTAATTTTCAAAATCATCGCACTGTAATACGGGACCTAATGCGGGGTCTATGGTGCTTTCGTAACAGGAGATGTTGGGTGCGCCGCATATATTGCAGGAGTTGCTTTGGGTGGTAACGGAAAGAGTAAAGGCGCCCGCAATTCCCGCAAATTTGCCATCTACTACAATACGATAAGACCCTGTACTAAATAATCCGCTGATCTCTTCGTGGTTGGGGCCGTCGTTTCGCGAAAAGCAGAAGTCGGAAAAAGTACTGCAACTATTGGTTTTAAATACAAATAAGTCGAGGTCGGCATCCAGGTTGTAGAGGTTGATGGTGAGCAGGGTAGAGCCCGACACGGTGAGGTTAAACCATACGTCGTCGCCGTTGTAGTCCGCATTTCCGGGGTTGTTGAGGATGCAAATGCCGGGCATGGCGGCATAGGTATTGTAATTGGCGTGGTTGCCCGCGCCGCCCGAATTCCAATTCAATTGAAAGTCGCAAGTAGAGGTTGCAAGCGGTATGTTGCAGCTCGACACCGGCCCGAAGCTGATACTCCAACTGAGCAACACACCGTCGTCAACGCCCACCGCGTCGTCGCAGACTTCCAGTTTCCAGGTGCCGTTTAGCGTGGAGAAAACCGTATTCGGGTTGCCTTCCGGCAAATAGGCGCCGGTAAAAGGGGCGAAACCGGTAGAGATGCTGCCGTTGGGAGCTAAAATATTATTGAACACAAAAGTCGTATTGGAATAATTGGCGCCGTTGCCGCCGTTGTCGGTAGAAAGCTCTACTAATACGTTGCCGGGCCCCCGCAGATATATATCGAGGTCGGAAGTACGGCTATGGTTTATGTTGACCGTAACCTGGGTTAATCTGTACCCCAGGGCGCCCGCCGAAACCGGAATGGTGTTGGCCGGGATGATGATGTTGGCATTCGTCACCGTCGGACAATAAGGGATTGTCAGGTTCTGTGAAGAAGAAAAATTGTATGCCTGTTGCGCAATGGCAGCACTCGAAAACAAACAGAGCAAACTAACAATAACAAATGGTGTAGATAGTTTTTTCATATCACTCAGGGTTTTATGCTTTTTTGAAATTCTATAGCCACAGCACAAGCCGCAACTACGTTATGGGACACCGCGTAAGGGAAGAAAAAAGTGTTGACAGGCAGTAAAAGACAATAAAAAGACCGGTTTTCATGATTCTGGGGTTTAGTTCTTTTACAAATATATATGTTTTATATGATTAGATACGCAACATTTCGCACAACTAATCAGCCCCAATTTCTTAATATCAGATTGGTGGCATTTATTACCGGTTTGATGTGATTATTTTACGGTAGCTATTGGTGAACGGTAAACGTTTTACGGATAGTTATTGGTGAACGGTAAACGTTCACCCTACAATCTCTCGCTCCCTCTCTCTCACCCTCCCCTCCGGGCCTGCTCCAACAACCGCCTGGCCTCCTCCGATTCCGGGTTTCGCTTGAGCGCTTCGCGGAAATTCTCGGCAGCGCGCCGGTATTGCCGGGCAGTCATCATGGCCTTGCCGTTGTCTAAAAACTGCTTGTATTGCTGTGCCTTATCTTTTTCGGTGCGTTTGATGAGGTCTTCAATGCGTGTGTCGGTGCTCAACTCCCGGGCTTTTTGATAGCGGGTTATGGCATCGTGTAATTCGCCGGCCGCTACGAGGCTATCGCCGGCTACCACCTCAAGTTGGGCCTGTGGCCAGGATTCCTGAAGTTTGTCGAATTGTTGTTTGGCTTCGGGGCCGGCCTCCCCGACAAAGGGCTTTGCGTTTTCAAGTTGTAGTAGGGCCGCATCGTAGTCACCCTGTAGTTTGAGCGTTTCGGCCGTTTTTATTTGGGCGTAATAGGCTGTTTTGGCCAGGTTGCGGCGCGCCCGGTTGGCCACTTTGGTCTGCCTCACGGCCAGCAAAGCGCCGGTGAGTGCCAGAGCCGCCAGCGTGAAGCCGAAAAAGGCAAGCCGCGCCGTCTGTTTGCGTTTGCGCTGTTCGGCCAGTAGCGCTGCGTGTTCGGCGGTTTCGGCGGCGGCCTCGCTGTTATTGATAAACTGTTTGACTTCTTCGTCGAGCCGGTACGACAATACGGGCAGGTATTCTTCTAGGGCATTCAATTGCCGTCGCGTGAGGTATTCGCCGGTGTCTTTGAATTCCTGGTAATTGGTGAGCAGGCGGTTGAGCACCTCATTGGCGCGGCGTTCCTGCTCGGTGCGCTGGCTGTCGATGAGCGCGGCCAGCGAGTCGTGGGCCAGTTCGATGTTGTCTTCGCCGATGCGCAGGAGACGCGCCGCAGCCAGTCGCTGACAAATGAAACTCACGGCTTTCTCTGAAATGCCGCTGAGCAGAGCCATGACTTTTTCTTCGAGCTGTACCTGTTCGCCCGCCTGCCGGTAACCCACCGGCCGCTTGGTGCCCTGCTCGGTGACGAATACGTCGAGTACTTTGCGGACGGCCTCTTCGGGAAGGCTTTTTTCCAGGGCCCTGACGTCTTTTTCGAGCCGGATTACCTGCTCGGAAAGGAAACGACCCAACACGTCTTCTATACGGCCAAAACGCTCAATCTCAGCGGTGGTGAAAGTTAGCGGAGGCAAGGCGTCGCCCGGTTCTTCTTTGCCGGAATAAGTGCGCGCGTAATCTTCGCGGTACATCCGGTCGAGATACACCTGTAGGTAGGGCAGTTGTATGCCCGATTTGCCCGCACTGATGTTGTCATATATCTGCTGGACGTTGGTGTCGGGTTTTTCCAGTTTGATGTTAAACTGCTCGCAAGAGCGGGTGATAACGCTCGATACTTTTTTGAATCCCATGGGCTCCACGCGCAGGCGATGGTCGTACAACATGGGAATGATTTTTTCAATATGGAACAACTGCCCGATAAATTCCTCGCGCATGATGAGCAGGATTTTGCAGGGCAATTCTGCGTCGATAAGGCTCCGTATCTGCTTGGCAAAGGTTTCCTGTTCTTCGCTATTTCCAAGTATAAACAGTTCTTCAAATTGGTCGAAAATTAGATAAACCGGGCGCAGGTAGTATCTGAAAAGAAGGCTAACGGTATCGGGTAGGGTAGCGCGCGGCTTTTCGCCTTTTGGTATGGCTTTCGCCAATGCATCGGCCAGCGATCGGTTTATATCGTCGTTGCGGCGCAGGAAAAACGGGTACCAGTCGGGACCGTCGAAGCGGCCTGCCAGGCCGCATTGCACGAGGCTGGTCTTGCCGGTGCCCGACAAGCCGTAGATGAGCGCCAGCGGCGTTTTGAATACCGTGCTGTAAAGCGCTTCGGTTTCTTCTTCGCGCCCGAAAAAGACGTCTTTGTCTGCCAGCGTGAAGGCGTCGAGGAATTTGAACGGACTTTTCATATGGCCTTTTGCATGGGTTGGTGAAATAACAACTGAGCAAAAGCGTCAAACTGGGCTTTCAGTACCAGGTAGTTGGCCTGTTTGGCTACTACGAGCGGAATGTCGCTGGGTTTGTAAATATGGCGGTAGGCGTAGGCGTCCTGGTCTTTTGCATATCGTTCAAAAAAATGCAGTTTGGCGATAGACGCTTTTTCGTCGAAGGCGTTTTCGTCGATCACAAAAGGCGTGAGGTTGAGAAATTTGGGCCCTCCTTGTTGTTCGCGCAGTAGCAACACCGAAGTATTGTCCATGAAACGTTCCATGATCTGGGGTTCTTCGGCCAGTCCCACAAACCGCTGCACTAATCTTACGATGGTGTGTTTAAATCGCGCTTCGCGCAATTGCCGCGATTTTACTACCGTAATATTTTTCACCGAAGCGAAGGTATAGCGGCCGATAAAACCTGTTTCGCCCAGTATGACTGCCAGTTTTTCTTCGGCCATGATGCAGAGGTTGTCGGCTTCGGCTTTGCCGGGCATGGCGTCTGCAATTTTTCGCTTCATCGAATCCATAAAATGCCAGGCTTCGTAAAACGGCTGCCCGGGCTCGGCAATCTTGCGCAGGTGCGACAATTCTTCGAGGAAATAGGGGATATTTTCTTTGTCAAATAACAGGCGGATATTTCTAACGAGCGGAAGAAAGTCGTATACCCGCCGCTGCTGGGGCGTCAGGGTGAGGAATTGCTTGACCTGGCCGCGCAGTTCGTCAGTTATTTGGAGTGTGGGTCGTTCATTCAGGGCGTCCCAAAGTTGCGCCAGCATGATATAAGCAAACAGATCCGTGATGGTTTCGTATACGGCCACCATCTGTCGCAGCCGGTCGGGGCCCGGTTTGTCGTAAAAGACGCTATTGGTACCTGCAGATTCCGGCACCAATAGTTTGCGCACCTGTTCGCTGATGGGGTGGGGCAGGGCTTTGAGTATGGCTTCGCGTTTGTCGAGTATGCCGACTTCCACGCCCATCGATTCGTTTTCTTTGATCTGCTTGATGGGGTCGTTGTATTCGGCCAGGGCGTTCACCATGCTGTCTACCAGCATCAGGTTGGGCTGGTATTCGCCGCTGCTGTAGCCGTAAGGTATGCTGGGCAGGCTCCATTCCAGGTTTAACGAAGGGTCGTTTTTCCAGAAGATACCCCATAGCGCACTGTCGGCTCCGTCGCCGTCTACGTCTAGCCCTCTGTGAAAACTCACCTGGCTGTCCATGGTCAATATTTTGCCCTTGGCGGCTTCGAAAGCCTGTTCGATCGTATCCTGGTTAGCCAGCGTGCGGTAAAACTGGATAGAAAATTCGGCGGCTTTCTGGTCTTCGATAGGGGCGTAAGTGGAAATCACTACCGGCACGCCCTTGTCGAGCAAACCCTGCACTTGTGCTGCGGTAGAACAGCCGTTGAGCACCACGAGTTGCAAGCGCGGGCAATGCGACAGTAATTCGGCAATACCCAAAGCATGGGCATCCGGGCCTTCGAGTTGCAGGTTTCCCGGGCTTGCGTGGCCGCTGTAGTGGAATACGACGATGTTGTCTTTGTACAAGTCGAGGTATTCCGTTATGGAGTTCAGGTTGGTAAATGAATCCCTGTGGACGAGAAAATGTTGCTGGGCCTGCCGGGGCGCCAACAAACTGTATATTGTTTCGTCTTCGCGCTGCAGGGCGGGAAGCGGGTTGTCTCTGTCGTTGGCGAAGGCCAGGAATAGGATGTCCATGTTAATGTTTATGAGGGTTTATGAAGGGTTATGAGGGTTTATTGCGCACTCGTTTAGTTAGCGATGGGGGTTTGAATTAATATGATTACTTTACAACTGAAAAGGTCAGTCCTTCGAGTTCTTTCCCTCTTGCGCTAATTTGGAGATAATAAATACCGGCGGGTAATCCGCCTGTGGCCAACTCCGATTCACCTCCAATCATTTCAAAATGGCTGTAGCATCTGCCCCAAGCGTCGGTCAATGTGCACCAAAGTGTTTGGCCCAGTACTTCAACGTTCCATTGCAAGATGCACTGACCTTGTGTTCCAATGGGGTTGGGGTATAATTTCACGAGAGGTGTTTTCCTTAATTGCTCAATCGCCACATCCGCACTAATCGTTATATCCAATATCAGGCTGCAGCCCAGCGAATCATTAATAAAAGCCTGATAGTCGCCCACGCCCAAACTGTCAATGCCTGCGCTGACATCGCCAGTGTTCCACGTCACCTCATAAGGCGGCGTTCCGCCTGTGATCTGATTTATTTCAATACTGCCGTCAATAGATTCAAAGGAACTCGCATTGACAGTCTGATATGCTGCGCTTAAAGGCGCCGGACTATCTATTTGCACAGCTAAGGTGTCGCTGCAGCCCGGAAAATCAGTTACGGTGACCTGGTATATGCCAGGAAGTAGTTGCTCATTCCCTGTACCGGTCTGGCCTTGTTCGTCCAACCAGGTGTACGATAGAGGCTCGTCGCCGTTGGTTGCTACTATAAAGCTGCCGCTTGAGTCACCTGCGCAGTCTGCCGGGTAGACTTCGCTATTCAGCAACTGAAAATAGGGCCGCTCGTAAGCGCCTATATCTGCCAGACCTTCCTGTATGCGGGGCACTCCCGCCAGGTCGTAGTAAATGCCTAAGCTGTCCAAGTGCGCATTGCTGCCCGCATTGATGGCCGGCGAGCAGGCCGCCAGGCGGAAATCATCCAAAAGGGTATCCACAAAAACCGGGTAAGTATCAAAGATATTACCAGCTTCGCAGGCTGCGGAGCCGCCAGGCAGGCTGCAGTCGTCAGCGCTGATCAGGCAGTGGCGTATAGTATAGTCGTGGAGCGTAAAATTAGCCAGACTGCCGTTGTACAATATCCGGCCCAGTGGCTGCGAGGGTTCCCAGATGACGCAGTTGGTGATTTCCATGCGGTTGTAGTAATCCTCGTAGTCAAACAGCGGATCCCAGTTTTTGGAGATGGGGTATTTGCCGTTTTCGTAAAAAGTACAATTCTGGATGATGCTTTCTGCCGAACCTTCCCAGCCGTCAACGGCGATAGCCCCGTCGTTGCGGGCGAAGATGGTATTGTAGACTTCGAGGCGAGACTTCATAGTAAAAGAAGAGACAAGATGCCCTTGAACGAGTATACCTCCAAATCTACCAAGGTAGGGAGCCACATTACCAATAAATTTTGAATTTTGCACATATAATGTACCATCAGCATGGGGTGCATTATACAAATAAACCCCTGAACCTCCATTCAGACTCCAATTTTGTGTAAAATTACACCCTATTATATAGTTCCGGCTTTTTGATCCTAAGTTACTAAAATTAATTGCGCCACCTCTTGCATTTGGAGTTCGATTATTATTAAACTGGCTTTTACTGAAATAAAGTGTAAACCCATCAGAATCCTCATTTCCCCACTGAGTGCTCAAAAAGGCAAACGCTCCTCCTCCCCCTCCTCTATTATTCATGAAAACACAACTATCCACTAGCAAAAAGCCTTCCCCGAAATACGACTCGTAAAAGATGGCTCCACCGCTACCCATCGACTTATTCCCATCAAAACTGCAGTTGCGTAACTCAATGTATCTGCTGGGATCTTTCAGCATTATTGCCCCTCCTGTGTTTAATCCTGTATTATTGTCAAATCGGCACCTGTGAATAATA